>VSCG01000099.1:0-11863 GCA_047459115.1 Micromonosporaceae bacterium | reverse complement strand
CTCATCCCTGCAGCTGCTCCCATACCTCGCGGTCCCGCTCGGCCGTCCAGATGCGCGGCCAGTCGATGCCGTCCAGTTCGTCCCACAGCCGCTGCACATTGAACGGCAGGCAGTGCTCGAAGATCGGCCAGCGCCCGTAGCGGGGAGCGAGCGCCTCGTGGGTGGCCTCGAACGCGTCCTTCAGCGAGCCGCCGGCCGCGTGCACCTCGCCCACCCTGGCCCGCATCACCAGCAGGAAGTCACGGGTCTGGTCGATCGCCGCCCGCACCGCCGCAGATCCCCGGGCCACGGCGCCGCGCCCGCCGACCAGCGCCTCGGCGTCGAATTCGCGGACCTGGTCCAGGGTCGTGGTGGACCAGTCGGTGTGGAACGCGTCGCCGGTGTACAGCGCCGCCTGCGCCTCCACCAGGTCCCCGGCGAACAGCACCCGGTCCTTGGGCAGCCACAGCACGATGTCCCCGGAAGTGTGCCCGCGGCCGCAGTACTGCAGGACCACCTCGCCCCGGTCACCGCCGAGGTCGATGGTCAGCCGGTCGGTGAAGGTGACGTCGGGCCAGGTCAGTCCCGGGATGCTCGCCTCGCCGGTGAACAGCCGGGGCATCCGGGCGCGCTCGGACTCCCAGTCCGCCAGGCCCCGCTCGGCGATCAGCCGACGGGTCTGCTCGTGGGCGATGATGACGTCGGCGTCGAACGCGGACGCGCCGAGCACCCGCACCGCGTGGTAGTGCGAGAGCACCAGGTACCTGACCGGCTTGTCGGTGTGCTCGCGCAGCTTCTCCAGCCACCGCCGGGCCATCACCGGCGTGGCGCGCGCCTCGAACGCGACGAGGAAGTCCTCGCCCTCGATCGCGCCGACGTTCGGATCGCCTTCGGCGGTCAGCGCGTACACCCCGTCCGCGAGCACCTCGAGGGTCTCGGTCTTCTCCTCGAGGTCGGCCGACGAGGCGAACGGCTTACGCATGAGCTGCTCTCCCTTCTCTGTTGACGTCGTCAGGTCGCCGCGTAGCCGCCACCCAGGTAGGCGCTCTGCACGCGGTCGTCGGTGGCGAGCGTCTGCGGGGTTCCGGTCGCCACCACCCGCCCTCGGTCCATGACCACCACCGCGTCGGCGACCCGGAACGCGGCCCGTGCGTTCTGCTCCACCAGCACGATGGCGAGCCCGTGCTCGGACTTCAGTTGCGCCAGCGCGCCGAAGATCTCGCTGACCAGACGCGGCGCGAGACCCAGGCTCGGCTCGTCGAGGACGAGCACCTTCGGTTCGGCCATCAGGCCTCGTCCGATCGCGAGCATCTGCTGCTCACCCCCGGACAGGGTGCCGGCCGGCTGGCCCAGGCGGGCCGCCAGCCGCGGGAAGAGGTCCAGCACCCGTGCCCGCCGCTCCGCCGTGCGGCTGCGCGCCCGGCGGCGGGTCCAGGCGCCGAGGGCGAGGTTGTCCGCGACGGTCAGCGAGGGAAAGACGAGGCGGTTCTCCGGCACGTGCGCCAGCCCGGCGGCCGCGATCCGCTCCGCCGGCAGCCCCGTGACGTCCCGGCCGTCGAGGATGACCCGGCCGCTGGTGGGTCGGATCAGGCCGGACAGTGCGCGCAGCAGCGTGCTCTTACCGGCGCCGTTGGCGCCGATGACGGCGACGACCCGGCCGTGGGACACGGTCAGCTCCACGTCGTGCAGCACCTGCAGCTTGTCGTAACCGGCCCCGAGCGCCGTGACGGAGAGCATCATGCACCGTCCCCGCTGGCCAGTTCCCGCGCGGCCGCCCGCGCCACCTCGTCGGTCAGCGCCTCGTCGTCATCGACCCCGAGGTACGCGGCGAGCACGGCCGGGTCGTGGCGGATCTCGTCGGGAGTCCCGAGGGCGATGAGCCGTCCGTCGTCGAGCACCGCGACCCGGTCGGCCAGGGCCAGGACGGCCTCCACATCGTGCTCGACGAGCACCACTGCCATGCCACCGGCGCGCAGCCTGCGCAGCAGGCGCGCCAGGTCCCGGCGCTCCCCACCGGACAGACCCGCCATCGGCTCGTCGAGCAGCAGCAGGTCGGGCTCGAGGGCGAGCGCCCGGGCGATCTCCAGCAGGCGTTGACGACCGAAGGGCAGGTCCGCAGCCGGCCGGTCGGCGTCGCCGGCGAGGCCGACGAGCGCCAGGCTCTCCTCGACGCGCCGACGGATCTGCCGCTCCTCGCTCCGCGCCGGCAGCACCAGCGCGCCGCGCAGCAGACCCGCCCGGCTGCGCAGGTGGCGCCCGATCGCGACGTTGCCCCGCACGGTCGTGGACCGGAAGATCTGCAGGTTCTGGAACGTGCGTGTCGCCCTCGCCTGCGCGAACACGTGCGGCTTGCGGCCGTCGATGCGCTCGCCGCGCAGCCAGACGGATCCTTCCGACGGTGCGAGCACTCCGCTGATCATGTTGAAACAGGTGGTCTTGCCCGCGCCGTTGGGGCCGATCAGCGCGAAGATCTCGCCGGCCCGTACCTCGAAGGACACGCCGCCGACGGCCGTGACGCCGCCGAAGCGCCGGACCAGGTCCCGGACCTCCAGCAGCGGGGTGCCCGGGGCGGGCCGCCCGGACCGGGCCAGCAGCGGCGACTCGTCCTCATCGGACACGACCCGCTGGCCGATGTCCGCGGCCGGCGGGCGCAGCCGCGCGAGGACGCTGCGCCACATGCCGTGGATGCCGCCGGGCACGAAGAGGACGACGGCGGTGAGCACGACACCGAAGCCGATGAGCTGCACCTCGCCCACCGCGCCGGGCAGAAGCGTGGGGATCAGGCTGCGCAGTCCCTCGTCGAGCAGCTCGACCGCGAACGCGCCGACGACCGCCCCCCAGACGCTGCCCAGTCCGCCCAGGACGCTCATCAGCAGGAACTCCACGGAGAGCGGGAAGTTCGCCGCGTTCGGGTTCACCACGCCGATCCAGTGCACGAACGCGACGCCGGCCAGCCCCGCGTACCCGGCCGAGACCACGAAGACCTGCAGCCGCAGGCGGTAGGTGTTCACGCCCAGGCATTCCGCGGCCACCTCCGAGTCGTTGACCGCGCCGAGCGCTCGGCCGATCCGGCCGGCGACGATGTTGCGCGCCAGCAGCAGCGCGAGGAACACCACCGGGGACAACAGCCAGAAGTACTCGGCGGGGCTGTCGTAGCGCCGCCCCCCGAACTCCGGCTTGTCGATCCCGTACAGTCCGGAGGTTGCGCCCAGGTAGTCGGACTCGGTGGCGAGCACGGTGACGATGATGCCCAGGCCCAGCGTGGCCAGCGCCAGGTAGTGCCCGCGCAACCGCAGCAGGGGCATCCCCACGAGCAACGCCACGAGCATCGCCGAGCCGACTGCGACGACCGCGGCGACCACCATCGGCACCTGGTACCGGGTGACGAGCAGCGCCTGGGCGTACGCGCCGACGGCGAAGAACGCGGCCTGTCCGAGGCTCACCTGCCCGGCGAGCCCCATGAGCAGGGTCAGACCGATCGCCGCGATCCCGTAGATCAGTGCGTAGACGCCGACGTTGACGACGGTCTCCGGCGCGAGGAGCGGAAAGGCGGCGAGCAGCAGTGCCAGGATGGCGAAGCTCGCCGGCTCGGCGAAGCGCCGACCGGTGAGGCCGTCGCGTGCCGGGCCCGCCGTAGGATTCGCCCTACCTGGGTGTGTCGTGCGTGGATTCGTCGTGTGTGCCATCAGACCCTTGCCACGCTGTGTTGTCGCAGCACGCCACCCGGACGCACCACCAGGACGACGATCAGCACGATGAAGGCGACCGCGTCGCGCAGACCGGAGTCGACGTAGCCGGCGACCAGCGACTCGAGGACGCCGAGCACCAGGCCGCCCGCGATCGCGCCGCGGATCGAGACCAGGCCGCCGAGCGTGGCGGCCACGAAGCCTTTGAGGCCGAGGGTGAGCCCCGAATCCCAGGCGCTGAAGTAGATCGGGCTGGCGAGCACGCCGGCGACGCCGCCGAGCAGGCCCGCGATGGCGAAGGAGAGCAGGGACGCCCGCGCGATGGAGACGCCGACCAGCCGGGCCGCGGTGGGCTGCTCGGCGCACGCCCGCAGCGCCTTTCCGGGCAGCGTGCGCTCGTAGAACCACGTGACGGCGACGGCCGAGAGCGCGGTCACCCCGAGGATCCACAGGTACTGCGCGCGCACCGAGACCCCGCCGAGGGTGAAGTCGCGGCCGGGAAAAGGCGTGAGCCCTCTCCCTTCCGGTCCCCACACGAGCAGCATCGCCGCCTTGAGCGCGGTGGAGACGCCGAGCGTGAGGATGATCGACAGCAGGGTGGTCATCCGCTTGACCGGGGCGATGGTCAGCCGCTGCATGACCGCGGCGACGATGACGACGGTGAGGATCGCGAGGATCAGCGCGACGGGCAGCGGCAGGCCGCTGCCCGTCGCGCTGATCGCCACCAGCCCGGCCAGCGCGGCGAACTCGCCCTGCGCGAGGTTGATCACCTCGCTGACCGTGAAGATGGCGACGAACCCCATCGCCACCAGCGTGTAGATCGCGCCGACGGAGACGCCGGCGAGCAGAAGCTGGAAGAGATCGGTCATCGACGGTACGGGGCCCTACGCGGTCGGCAGGAGCTGCCACTGGCCGCCGGAGACGGTGACGAGCACCAGGGCGTCCTTGCCGAGACCGGAGTGGTCCTCCGGGCTCATCCGGTAGACCCCGGTCACCCCGACGAACCCGTTGACCTGCTCCAGGTAGTCGCGCACCTGCTGCTTGTCGGTCCCGACCGCCTTGAACGCCTCGACGGCCAGCTGGAACGCGTCCCACGCGTGCCCGGCGAAGGTCGAGGGCTCCTCGTTGTACGCCGCCCGGTAGTCGGCGAGGAACGCGGTGAGCACCTCCTTCTGCGGGTCGCTGTCGGGTAGCTGGTCGGCGACGAGCAGCCGGCCCAGCGGCGCCACGAGCCCGTCCGCGGAGTCGCCGGCCGTGTCGAGGAAGACCTGGTTGCCGATGCCGTGGCTCTGCAGCAGCGGCGTGTCGATGCCGAGCTGGTGGTAGGACTTCTGCGCCAACGCGGCCGCCGGCGGGATGCCCCAGATGAGGTTCACGTCCGCCTTGGTGTTGCGGATGTTGATCATCTGCGCGGTGAAGTCGGTGGCGTCCGGGGCGAACTTCTCGACCTGAGCGACCGTGATCCCGTGGGGTTCGCCGAGTTCGGTCAGGGTCTCGGCGACGCCTTCGCCGTACCCGGACGCGTCGCGCAGCAGGCCGATCGTCTTCCAACCCTTGGCCTTGGCGTAGTCCACGATGTTTTCCAGCACCACCGAGTCGTTCTGGGCGGTCTTGAAGACCCAGGTGGCGCCCTCGACGATCCGTACGTTGGCGGCGAGCGAGATCATCGGCATCTTGGCCGACTCCGCGATCGCGCGCATCGCCAGGCTCGGCCCGGTCCGGCTGGCGCCCAGGACGATGTCGACCTTCTTCGACACCATCTCGTTCATGGCCTTCGCCGCGCCATCCTCTGTAGACTGATTGTCCTCGATGATCAGTTCGACCTGGCGACCGTCGATGCCGCCGGCGTCGTTGAGCTGCTTGGCGAGCAGCTCGAGGGTCTTGCGCTCCGGCACGCCGAGGCTTGCCCCGGCGCCGGTGATGTCGAGCACCGCACCGATCCTGATCGGGCCGCTGCTCGTACCGCTGTCGCCCGTGCTCTCCTGCTCGGCACAGCCCGCAATCATGATCATCAGAGTCGCCGCCGCCGCGACTGCTCCGGCCCTGCGAATCCTCAGCATTACCTGCTCCCTGGGTGTGCGTGTTGAGGGGCCAGTCGAGGTTTGCCGTGGTGTGTTCGAATATGGAACAACGTGCTCTTATAGTGAGTCGAGACATTAGCCGCCGCCCATGCGCCGGCACAAGAGCTTCATTCGAGGATCGGGAGTCCGCCAAGGTGAGACAGGCGCCCTACTCGCAGACCCTGGACCGCGGCCTGCGCGTGCTGGAGGCGTTGGCCGCGGCCGACGGCCCGAGATCGATCGCCGATCTCACCAAGGAGATCAATGTGCATCGGTCGATCGTCTACCGCATGGTGCGCACCCTCGAGGACCACCGGTTGGTCGTGCGCCGGCCGGACGGGCTGTACGAACTGGGCCTGGGTCTGGCCGCGCTGGCCCGCTGCGTCGACTCCACGCTGCAGTCCGCGGCCCTTCCGGAGCTGTCCGACCTCGCCGACGACGTCGGCATGACGGCGTTCCTCGTGGTGCCCGACGGAGCAGACGCGGTCACGCTGGTCAGCGTCGAGCCCCGGCGCACCCACGTGCATGTGGCCTACCGACCGGGCGGGCGGCACCCGATCCACCGCGGCGCCCCCGGCATCGCCATCCTCGCCGGCCGTCCGCCCGTGCCCGGCGAACCGGAGAACGTCAGCGCCGCGCGGTCGCGCGGCTGGGCCTACTCCTACAGCGAGGTGATATCGGGGATGCGCTCGGTCGCCGCGCCCGTCGTCGACCGGCGCGGGCACGTGCCGGCGTCGGTCGCGGTGGTCTACGTCGCCGAGGATGTCGACACCGACAAGCTCGGCCAGCGCGTGATGACCGCGGCCGCCGCCGTCGCCGGCAACCTCGGCTGAGGAACACGCGATGACATCTCGCGGATCACGCGGTGCTGGCGTACGTTACCTGACTACCGACCCGTGGTCCGGCCATCGCACGGTCGTCACGCCGTGAAGGAGGGTCCCGTGCAGGACAGGAGTCCACGACCGGAGGAGCTCGAGCCGATCGAGCGCGCCTCGATCGACGAGCTGCGCGAGCTGCAACTGCAGCGGCTGCGCTGGTCGCTGCGCCACGCGTACGAGCACGTGCCGTTCTACCGCGCCGCCTTCGAAGCGGCCGGCGTGCACCCCGACGACTGCCGCGAACTCGCCGACCTGGCGAAGTTCCCGTTCACCACCAAGGCGGACCTGCGCGACAACTACCCGTACGGCATGTTCGCGGTGCCCCGCGAGCAGGTGGTGCGGGTGCACGCCTCGTCCGGCACCACCGGCCGGCCCACCGTCGTCGGCTACACCCGCGAGGACATCCGGACCTGGGCCCGGCTGATGGCCCGGTCCATCCGGGCCTCGGGCGGCCGGCCCGGCGACGTCGTGCACGTCGCCTACGGGTACGGGCTGTTCACCGGCGGGCTGGGCGCGCACTACGGGGCCGAGGAGCTGGGCTGCACAGTCATCCCGGTCTCCGGCGGGATGACCGAGCGGCAGGTGCTGCTCATCCGGGACTTCAAGCCCGACATCATCATGGTCACCCCGACCTACATGCTGGCCATTGTGGACGAGATGACGCGCCAGGGCATGGACCCGCGGGAGTGCTCCCTGCAGGTCGGTATCTTCGGCGCCGAGCCGTGGACCGAGGACATGCGCCGGGAGATCGAGCAGCGGCTGGACATGCACGCGGTCGACATCTACGGCCTGTCCGAGGTGATGGGCCCCGGGGTCGCCAACGAGTGCGTGGAGACCAAGGACGGGCTGCACGTGTGGGAGGACCACTTCTACCCGGAGATCATCGATCCGGTCACCGGCGACGTGCTGCCCGACGGTGAGCCGGGTGAGCTGGTGTTCACGTCGCTGACCAAACAGGCGATGCCGGTGATCCGCTACCGTACCCGCGACCTGACCCGGTTGCTGCCGGGCACCGCCCGGCCGATGCGCCGGATCGAGAAGATCACCGGACGCACCGACGACATGATGATCGTACGGGGGGTCAACGTGTTCCCCACCCAGATCGAGGAGCTGATCCTGCGTATCCCGCACCTGTCCCCGCACTTCCAGTGCGTGCTGCGCCGCGACGGCCGGATGGACACCCTGACCGTACGGGTGGAGCGGCGCGCCGGGGCCGACGAGGCGGCGGCGGTGGATGCCGGGGCGGCGCTGGCGGACCGGGTCAAGAGCACGATCGGGATCAGCATCGACGTCGAGGTGCTCGAACCGGACGGGGTGGAGCGGTCGATGGGCAAGATGCGCCGGATCGTCGACGAGCGGACGAGGGGCTGACCGCGAGCATGACGGACCGTACCGGAGCGGTGAGCGACCGCAGCGCCGCCCACCAGATGTTCGACGCGGATGTGGCGTCCCGGGCGCTGGGCATGGAGTTGGTCTCCGCCGAGGACGGGACGGCCGTCGTGCAGATGCGGGTGACCCGGACGATGGTCAACGGCCACGCGATCGCCCACGGCGGGTTCATCTTCCTGCTCGCGGACACCGCATTCGCCTGCGCCTGCAACAGCTACGGCCCGGTCACGGTGGCCGCCGGCGCGGAGATCACGTTCGTGCGGCCGGCACGCGAGGGCGACCTGCTGGTGGCGCACGCGACGGAGCGCGTGCGGTACGGGCGCAGCGGCGTGTACGACGTCACGGTCACTCGCGGCGGGGAGGTGATCGCGGAGTTCCGCGGCCGCAGCCGCACCATCGGGTCGTAAGCCGCGCTGCCGTCACCGGCCGCGGGGTCGCCGGACGCGGCGCCCCCACCTCGGCACATAGGAGTGCGGTTGGGGGTAGCGCGTGGGGACGGGACGCTGCCGGCCGCGCAGGGGCACCGCGACGAGCGCGCCGAACACGAAACCCAGCACGTGCGCGAGGTACGCCACGGCGCCGGCTCCGGACGTGGCGAACCCGGCCGAGTAGAGCCACTGCAACACGAACCACAAGCCGAGCACGAACCACGCGGGCAGCCGCAGCGGGATGAATAGCAGCACCGGCACCAGGCTCCACACCGGCACGCGCGGGTAGAGCACCAGGTAGGCGCCGAGCACCGCAGAGACCGCACCCGACGCGCCCACGAGCGGCTGGGTCACGTCGGGGTTGGCCAACGCGAAACCGTACGCCGCGATGTACCCGCCGACCAGGTAGAACAGCAGGAAGCGCAGCCGGCGAAACCGTTCCTCGACGTTGTTGCCGAACACCCACAGGAACAGCATGTTGCCCAGCAGGTGCAGCCAGCCGCCGTGCAGGAACATCGAGGTCAGCACGGACAGCAGAGGCACCTTGTCGTACCGGCGCGGCTCGACCACGCACCCCGGTCCGCGCGGCCCCGTGCCCACCTGGCCGGTCGGCGCGGTGGGCAGCGGCCGGTTGTCGACCATCTCCCGGGGCACCGCGCCGTACCGCTGGTAGAACGCCTCCTGGCGGCACACCTCGCCGAGGCTGGCGCCCCCCACCCCGCCGGTCGAGGCCGCTGGCGTCAGGAGAAACACCACGATGTTCGCGGTGATCAGCAGGTACGTGACCCAGGGGGTGCGTCGCACCGGGTTCTGGTCGTGGACCGGGACCACCACATCGCCCACTCTGCCGCAGCGATGGCACCTTCGCACCCGGATCGGCCGATGCGGGGTCCGCGGACCGGCCCGCTGCTAGAGATCGGCCTCCCTGCTAGATCGGCCCGGCTGCTAAAGATCGGCGATGACCGTCTCCGACGTCAGGGTGCGGTGCACCGGGCAGCGATCCGCGATCTCCAACAGCTGGGCCCGTTGCGTCTCGTCGAGGGCGCCGATGAGCTCGACACGCCGCTTGATCCGGTCGAGCCGGCCCTCCTTGGTCATGCACTCGGCGCAGTCCTTGGCGTGGATGCGGTCATGGTCCAGGGTGACGGTGACGCTGTCCAGCGGCCAGCCCCTGCGCTCTGCGTGGTACCGCACGGTCATCACGATGCACGTGCCGAGGGCGGCGAGCAGCAGCTCGTACGGGCTCGGGCCGCGGTCGGTCCCGCCCGTCCCACCCGGCTCGTCGGCCAACAGCCGGAACCCGCGTATCTCGACCTCGGTCGGGAACGGGCCGTCCCCGGCTCCTCGCGCCATCACGGTCATCGTCACTCCTAAAGCGAGGGCTACGAAGCAAGGGCTACGCGGTGCCTTGCGGAAGTACCCTGATGTCGTTGAAGACCGAGCTGACGCCGGGGGCCGACCACGCGATCCGCTCGGCCTCCTCCCGCTCGGCCCAGTACTGCACCGAACCGTGGATCGTCACGTTGCTGCCGGCCACGTCCACGGTGATCTGGCTCGCGTCGGTTTCCACGTTGCGGACGAGCGCCTGCTGGATGCCTCCCCTGATCTCGTCCGGGGAGGCCTTGACGGCAGGGCAGATCTGGATCTGGTTGTTGATCCCACGCAGGCCCGCCAGCCGTCGCACGACCAGGTCGGCGGTGGACCGCTGGTACTCCCACTCGACCTCCCCGGACAGCGTCACGTTGCCGCCGCGCACGTTCACGTCGATCCGTTCTGTGGGCACCAGGCTGTCCCACTCCAGGGCGTGCCATATCGCCTTGGTCAGATCCTCGTCGGTCCGCTCCCCAAGGGGGGGCACCCGGACCGTGAGGTTGTTTCGTACCGCCCGCACGCCGGACACGCGCTGCGCGCCGCGCGTGGCCTCCAACTTCTGCATATACGAGGCCACCGTGCCGGTGAGGGTGGCCACCCCGTCCTCGAGGTGGACCTCGATCTCATCGCTGGGTATCCAGGGCTCCCATCTCAGTTCGGCGAGCACGTCCCGGCGAATGTCCTCGTCCGCGCGGGTTCCGACCCCCATGCTCATCGCTTCATCCCTCCCTGACGCTCGGTCCTCGGGTTGTGATACCCCACGCGGCCGCAGATCCTCTGGCCCCGGCCTCGCGACCGCGTCATGAGCAGAGTTCACCCGCCCGTGATGAGCCCGCTTCACCTGCCTTGAGGGGACGGTAGGGGTAGTTGGATGCGACGAGAGAGGGGCAGGTTCTGCCATGACCATCACGCCTTCGCGCTTCCGCCCGGCACGGTTCGCGCTGATGCGGCGGGGGGATCCCTGGCGCGAGATGGAGGAGGTCTACGACCGGATGGGGCGGTTGATGCAGGATATCCTCGGCGACGGCACGATGATGTTCGCGGCCCCCGCCGACATCGAGGAGACCGACGACGCGTACATCGTCGACATCGAGGTGCCGGGGGTGCGCCGCGAAGATGTCAACGTCGAACTGCGCGACCGCGAGCTGCACATCACCGGGGAGATCAAGGATCGCGAACGCACCGGCACCTTCCTGCGGCGGGAGCGGCGGACCGGTCGGTTCGAGCACGTCATGACGCTGCCTGGGGACATCGACCCGCAGAAGGTGGAGGCGAACCTTTCCGGCGGGGTGCTCACCGTACGGGTGGCAAAGGCGCGCCCGAGCCAGGCCCGGCGGATCGAGGTCAAGGGCTCCTGACGGGATCCGGGCTGCTATCGCGGCGCGGGCCGTGGCGCCGGATCGCGGTGCTGCGGCCCGGCCGCATCGGCGACTACCTGTGCGCCACGCCGGCCGTGCGGGCGCTCAAGCGGGCAGCGCCGCACGCCAGACTCGAGTACGTGGGCCTGCCGCTGGTGCGCGACGTCGTGGCACGCAACCCGTACGTGGACGGGTTCATCGCCTTCCCCGGCTTTCCCAACATCGCCGAGCAGTTCTTCGAGCCGCGCCGTGCGGTCGCGTGGCTCGTGGGCATGCAGGCGCAGCGGTACGACCTGGTCGTCCAGCTCTACGGCTCCGGGGTGTACGCCAACCCGGTGGCGTTGCTGCTCGGCGGGCGGCGCTGTGCGGGGTTCGTGCGCCCCGACGACCGAGGTGACCAGGGCCTCGACGCGGCGGTCCCGCTGCCGGAGCACGGCCCGGAGGTGGACCGGGCGCTGGCGCTGGCGCGCCACCTCGGCGCCGGGGACGCCGGTCGCGGCTACGATCTGCGACTTCGCCCGGCCGACCGGGCGGCGGCGCACCGCCTCCTGCGCGGCCTGCCCCGTCCGATCGTCGGCCTGCACGCCGGCGCCCGCGACGACGCTCGCCGAATCGCCCCGGAGGTGCTCGGGCGGGCCGCGAGCGGGTTCGGCGGGGGTTCGGTGGTGGTGCTCGGCGGGCCGGACGAGCGGGATGTGGGGGCGCGGCTCGCCG
>VSCG01000098.1:0-12077 GCA_047459115.1 Micromonosporaceae bacterium | reverse complement strand
CTGCTGGACGCTCCGGACCTGCCCAGCGGGCTCACCGCGCTCGCCACGCTCACCGCCGACCTGGCGGCCGGCGTGCGCGCCGGCGCGAGCGGATGAGCTAGGGGTCAGTGCGTGAGCGCGACCGGGTCGAGCACCGGCGGCTGCGGTGGGATGGCCGCGTCGACCTCGCCGGTGGCGAAGGTCTTCGGGCCGGCGTCCCGCTGCACGTCGCGCAGGACTCCGCGGCGGCCGGCCGCCGCGTCGGCGAGCGCGATCCGGGCGGTGGCGGTCATCGGCTGCGGGGGGCACGCCGGGTCGCACCAGGCCAGGCGGCAGATCCGCCCGGGCGCGTTGACCGTCACGCCGGTGCCCTCGATCCGGGCTCGGAAGACGTGCACGAGCACGTCGGGCAGGCCGTCACCGCACCCGTCGCCGGTGAGGTGGTAGAGCCCGACGAGATCGACGATCTCGGCCGCCGTGCCGGTCTGCGTCAGCACGCCACGGATGACCGCCGCGACCGGGCTCTCCGCCGCGCGCATCCGGCCGCCGGGCAGGCACCAGAGCCGACGCCCCTGGCTCTGCTGACAGAGCAGCACGCGGCCGTCGGCGTCGGTGATGACGGCGGCGACCGCGGATGAGAGTGCTTCCATAGACGGAGCGTACGGGCCGGTGGGGGCGGCCGGAAGGCATAAGCGGACAAGGTACCCGAGCCGGGCGCGTCGGGCGGGCTCCCGCTTCGGCCGCCATCAGCGGTAGCGTGTGCACCCGTGAACCTTGCTGCCATCCCGAGCCCCACCACCGCCGTCTGGCACCTCGGCCCGGTCCCGGTCCGGGCGTACGCGCTGTGCATCGTCGCCGGGATCATCGCCGCCTGCGCGGTGACCGAGGCCCGGATGCGCCGCCGCGGCGCGCCCAAGTGGGCCGTGCTCGACGTCGCCGTCTGGGCGGTCCCGTTCGGCATCGTCGGCGCGCGGATCTACCACGTGCTCTCCTCGCCGGACGCCTACTTCGGCCCGGACGGCGACCTCGCCAGGGCCGTGAAGATCTGGGAGGGCGGGCTCGGCATCTGGGGCGCGGTGGCCGGCGGCGCGATCGGTGCGTGGATCGCGTGCCGGCAGATGGGCATTCCGCTGACGCTGGTGGCCGACGCGCTCGCGCCGGGCCTGCCGCTCGCGCAGGCGATCGGGCGGCTCGGCAACTGGTTCAACAACGAGCTGTACGGCGGGCCGACCGACCTGCCCTGGGGCCTGACGGTCTACAAGATGAACCCGAAGACCGGTCGGGCGGCCACCGACGCGGCGGGCAACCCCCAGGTGGAGGGGACATTCCACCCGACGTTCCTGTACGAGCTGCTGTGGAACCTCGGCGTGGCGCTGCTGGTCTGGCGGCTCGACCGGACGTACAAGTTCGGCAAGGGTCGGGCGTTCGCGCTCTACGTCATGGCGTACACGGCCGGCCGGGTGTGGATCGAGGCGATGCGCACCGACCCGGCCGAGCAGATCCTCGGCCTGCGCCTGAACGTGTGGACCTCGCTGCTGGTCTTCCTCGGGGCGCTGGTCTACTTCGTGCGCCGCCGCGGTCCGCGCGAGTACCTCCTCCCCGAGGGTGACCGCTTCCGGGTCGTGACCGAGGCGGAGTACACCGCCCACCACGCTGGCGGCTCGCAGCCGGCCGAGGGGGACGCGGGCCCGAGTGGCGCGGGCGGGCGCGAGGAGGAGGCGGCCCCGGACGGGGCGGCCCGGGACAGCGCGGCCCGCGAGAGCGCGACCCGGGACAGTACCGCCCGCGAGGGGGCGGCCGAGGACACCACGGCCCGGGACGACCGGTAGCGCCCCGTAGGCTCCACCCACCACCCCTCGCCTGTCCACCCCCGAAGGAGCAGCCAGGTATGCGCTCGGCCGTCGTGGTCGGCGCCGGCGTCGGCGGCCTCGCCGCCGCCGGCGCGTTGGCCCGTTCCGGTTGGCACGTCACCCTGCTCGAGCGCGCCGAGCGGCTGCGGGCCGATCCCGTGGCGCTGCTGCTGTGGCCGAACGGGGTACGCGCCCTGCGCTCGCTCGGCCTCGCCGACGGGCTCGACGCCATCTCCTGGCCTGTCGCGTACCGCGGCATCCGGCGCCCGGGCGGGCAGTGGCTGGCGCAGCCGGGCGCCGCGGACGCCGCCGGGCCCTGGGTGGTGCACCGGGAGGACCTGCACGACGCGCTGGTGGCCGGCCTGGGGGACCGGATCGACATCCGCACCGGCGTCACGGTGCGCACCGTCTACGCGCAGCCCGATGAGCGGCCCGCGGTCGGGGACGGGCGTACCACATGGGAAGCCGATCTCGTGGTCGCCGCCGACGGCGTGGACAGCGTGATCCGCACCCGGCTCGCTCCCGCCACGCGGGTGATCAGTTCCGGGTGCGCGGCGTGGCGGGCGGTGATTCCGTGGTATCGGGCACCGAAGCTGCCGGCGGACCCGGATCTGGTGGGCGGCGAGACGCTGGGCGACGGGTACCGGTTCCGCTACGCGCTGCTGGGCGAGCGCGGTGCGGCCGGCGCGTCGACGCGTGGCGGCGTCTACTGGACGGCGACCGCGGTGGGGGCGCCTCGCCCGGAGCCGCCCCCGACCCAGCTTGCGCTGCTCGCGCGATGGTTCGCCGACTGGCACGCGCCGATCGGCGACCTGCTCGCCGCGACCGAGCCCGACGATCTCGTGCAGGACGCGGTCCGCGAACTGCGGCCGCCGCCGGCCCGGTACGGTTTCCCGGCCGGCCCCGGCGGGGTCGTGCTGCTGGGCGACGCCGCCCACGCCATGCCACACCACCTCGCCCAGGGCGCCTGTCTGGCGCTCGAGGATGCGGCCACCCTGCGGTCGCTGGCCCGGGAGGCCATCCCGGGCCAGCCGCTGCGCGCCGCACTCGACGCGTACACCCGCCACCGTCGACCCCGGGCGGTGCGGCTGCTGCGTCTGTCCCACCGGGTCGGCGCGCTGTTGCAGGCCCGGGGGCGCTTCCCGCACCGGGCCAGGGCGGCCTCGATCGGGATGCTCTCCCCGCTGGTGCTGGACCGGGCGATGGCCGCGGCGGCCCGGTGGCACCCGCCGGTGAGCGCCTCCCCGGGCCACGACAGGCGCCCGAACCCGTGACCCGTTGTCCGGGTCGCCCCGCAGGCCCTATCGGCGGGGCTGGTGCTGCCGCTGTTGCTGCTCCCGGGACTGCTGCGCCGCCTGCTCCGCGGCCCGCTGCACGTCCTGCTGCGCCTCGGTGCCGGTGCGGCCCCGGTACGCCGGCTGGGCGAAGCCGGCGCCCGGTTGTGCCTGGGTCTGCCGGCTCTCCCGCATGTGCTGCGCGGCCCGGCTGCCCTCGGTCTCCAGTCGGTCGAGCATCCGGTCCCAGCGGGACGTCATCGGTCGCACGAGGCCGCCGCCGACGCCGACGATCAGGATGCCCGCGATCGTGGCGAGGACGGTGATGAGCAGCGGGCCGGTGACGGTGGTGGCGACGCCGATGGTGTTGAGCGCGGCGATCACGCCGAGCGCGACGATCACCGCCTGGGCGATGCGGCCGATCAGGCGGCCGTAGGGGAGCCTGCCCAGCGCGTTGTGGATGATGTCGAAGACGGCGTTCGCGATGGCGGCTGCCACGATCACGATCACCACGGCCACGAGTAGCCGGGGCAGCCAGGCGACGATCCGGTCCAGCAGGTCGCTGACCGGGTTCGGCCCGAAGACGGCGAACCCCAGCCGCAGGGTGACCAGCAACAGACCGTAATAGATGATCTTCGAGACCAGCATGCTGGCTGAGTAGTCGCCGGTCCACCGCCGCATCCCGCTGCGTTCGGCGAGACGGTTGAAGCCCACCCGGTCGAGCACGCGGTCGGCGAGCCGGTAGAGCGCCCGCGAGATGATCCAACCTGCCAGCACTATGACCGCGAAGATGACGACCTTGAGGCCGACGTTCACAGCCCATCGGGCGATGTCTTGGGCCGTCCCGCCGAAATCGACGGCCAGAATGTCGGGCATCACGCCTCCTTGAGGTTCCGGTCCGGCACGTGCCGACCCGCAAGGATCTCTCCGCCGCAGCATAACCCTGCTTTATGGTGATATTCCGAGAAAGTCCGATTACCCGCGCAGCCCGCGGCGCGGCCTAGCCCGCGACAGGCAAATGCTGTAAGGCACCGGAATCGTGCCGTACACTCAAACCCCCATTGGGCCGACGTCGTCCCGAACCGGTTCACCAGAGACGACGAAGAGGAGGCCCGATGGTTCCGGCGAATCCACTGCCCAGCCCGCGGCCGCAGCGACGGCATGGCCTCTACGACCCCGCGTACGAGCACGACGCCTGCGGTTTCGCATGCGTGGCGGACGTGCGCGGCCGCCGCAGCCACGACCTTGTGGCGGCCGCTCTCGCCGCCCTGTGCCGCCTGGACCACCGCGGCGCGCTGGGCGCCGAACCGGACACCGGCGACGGCGCGGGGATCCTGCTGCAGGTCCCCGACGCCTTCTACCGCGAAGTGGTCGACTTTCCGCTGCCGCCGGCCGGCCAGTACGCGACCGGCCTGGTCTTTCTGCCCACCGCGCAGGCGGACGAGGCCCGCGCCGCGCGGGTGCTGGACAAGCACGTTCGCGCGGAGGGCGCCCGGATCCTCGGCTGGCGCGACGTGCCGGTCGAGCCCTACGGCCTTGGCGCGGCCGCGCTCGCCGCGCGTCCGCGCATCCGGCAGCTGTTCCTGTCCGCGCACCGGGACGGCGCACCGCTGGCCGGCATCGACCTGGAGCGGGTGGCGTTCTGCGTGCGCAAGCAGGTGGAGCGGGAGACCCGTGAGCGCGGTGTGGCCGCCTACTTCCCGTCGCTGTCCGCCCGGACCGTGGTCTACAAGGGCATGCTGACCCCGGGCCAGCTCGCCACGTTCTATCCGGACCTGCGCGACCCGCGGCTGCGCAGCGCGATCGCCGTCGTGCACTCACGGTTCTCGACCAACACCTTCCCCTCCTGGCCGCTGGCCCACCCGTACCGGTTCATCGCCCACAACGGTGAGATCAACACGATCCGCGGCAACCGCAACTGGATGGCCGCACGGGAGGCCCTGCTCGAAACCGACCTGATCCCAGGGGACCTCAGGCGCCTCCTTCCGGTGTGCACGCCCGGTGTTTCGGACTCCGCCAACCTCGACGAGGTGCTGGAACTGCTGCACCTGACGGGGCGCAGCCTGCCGCACGCCCTGCTCATGATGATCCCGGAGGCGTGGGAGAACGACCCGGACATGGACCCGGCGGTACGGGCCTTCTACCGCTTCCACGCCTGCCTGATGGAGCCGTGGGACGGGCCTGCCGCCATCGCCTTCTCGGACGGGACGACCGTCGGGGCGATGCTGGACCGCAACGGCCTGCGGCCGGGCCGCTGGTGGCGCACGAGCGACGACCTCGTGGTGCTGGCCAGCGAGGCCGGCGTGGTCGACCTCGATCCGGCGAGGGTGGTCGCCAAGGGCCGGCTGCAGCCGGGCCAGATGTTCCTGGTGGACACCGCCGCCGGGCGGATCGTGTCGGACGAGGAGATCAAGGCCGGGCTCGCCGCGGCGCACCCGTACCAGGAGTGGCTGGACGCGGGCCTGACGTACCTGGCGGATCTGCCCGCCCACCCGCAGACCGAGGCCGAGCCGGACCGGTGCGGCGACCCGGGGTCGCTGCTGCGCCGCCAGCAGGTGTTCGGCTACACCGAGGAGGAGCTCAAGGTCCTGCTCGCACCGATGGCCCGCGACGGCGCGGAGCCGGTCGGCTCGATGGGCACGGACACCCCGATCTCCCCGCTGTCGCGGCGGCCGCGGCTGCTCTACGACTACTTCCACCAGCTCTTCGCCCAGGTCACGAACCCGCCGCTGGACGCGATCCGCGAGGAGCTGGTCACCAGCCTGTCGGTTGCGATCGGGCCGGAGGGCAACCTGCTCGAGCCCGGACCGGCGAGCTGCCGCCAGATCGTGCTGCCGTCCCCGGTGATCGACAACGACGAGCTGGCCCGGATTCTGTCGATCGACGAGTGCGGCGACAAGCCCGGCTTGACGGCCGTGCGGGTATCCGGGCTGTACCGGGTGCGCGACGGCGAGGCCGGGATCAGATCCCGCCTGGTGGAGATCTGCCGGCACGTCTCGGAGGCGATCGAGGACGGAGCGCGCGTCCTCGTGCTCTCCGACCGGGACGCCACCGCCGACCTCGCGCCGATCCCGTCGCTGCTGCTGACCGCCGCCGTGCACCAGCACCTGGTCCGCGAGCAGACCCGCACCCAGGTCGCGCTCATCGTCGAATCCGGCGACTGCCGGGAGGTCCACCACGTCGCGGTCCTGCTCGGATACGGCGCGGCCGCGGTGAACCCCTACCTCGCATTCGAGTCGATCGAGCACCTGGCCGCCACGGGCGCGCTGCCCGTGCCGCCGGCGACGGCGGTCCGCAACTACCGCAAGGCGCTCGGCAAGGGCGTCCTGAAGATCATGTCGAAGATGGGCATCTCCACGGTGTCCTCCTACTGCGGCGCCCAGGTGTTCGAGGCGATCGGCCTGGACGCCACGCTGGTCGAGCGCTACTTCGCCGGCACCGCCAGCCGCATCGGCGGCATCGGGCTCGCCGGGATCCACGCCGAGGTGGCGGCGCGACACGCGCAGGCCTACCCGACCGATTCCGCCGAGCGGACGCATCGGCGGCTCGACCCGGGCGGGGAGTACCAGTGGCGGCGCGACGGCGAACTGCACCTGTTCAACCCGGAGACGGTCTTCCTGCTCCAGCACGCGACCCGCAGCCGGCAGTACGAGGTGTTCCGCCGCTACACCGCCACGGTGGACTCGCTGGCGGCCGCCGGTGGATCGTTGCGGGGCCTGTTCGACCTGCGCGAGGGGGTCCGCCCGCCGGTGCCGCTCGACGAGGTCGAGCCGGCCGCGTCGATCGTGCGGCGCTTCGCCACCGGCGCCATGTCCTACGGGTCGATCTCGGCCGAGGCGCACGAGACTCTCGCGATCGCGATGAACCGGCTCGGCGGCAGGTCCAACAGTGGCGAGGGCGGCGAGCACGCCGACCGGCTCTACGATCCGGTGCGGCGGTCCGCGGTCAAGCAGATCGCGTCCGGTCGGTTCGGCGTCACCACCGAGTACCTGGTCAACGCCACCGACCTGCAGATCAAGATGGCGCAGGGCGCGAAGCCGGGGGAGGGCGGCCAGCTGCCGGGCCCCAAGGTGTGGCCGTGGATCGCCCGTACCCGGCACGCCACGCCCGGCGTCGGACTGATCTCACCGCCGCCACACCACGACATCTACTCGATCGAGGACCTGGCCCAGCTCATCTACGACCTGCGCAACGTCAACCCGACCGCCCGGGTGCACGTCAAGCTGGTCGCCGAGGTGGGCGTGGGCACGATCGCCGCGGGCGTCGCCAAGGCGAAGGCCGACGTGATCCTCATCTCCGGGCACGACGGCGGCACCGGCGCCTCGCCGCTGAACTCGCTCAAGCACGCGGGCGCGCCGTGGGAGCTGGGCCTGGCCGAGACGCAGCAGACCCTGCTGCGAAACAACCTGCGCGACCGGGTCACCGTGCAGGTCGACGGCCAGCTCAAGACCGGGCGGGACGTGGTGGTGGCCGCCCTGCTCGGCGCGGAGGAGTACGGCTTCGCCACCGCGCCGCTGATCGTCTCCGGGTGCGTGATGATGCGGGTCTGCCACCTGGACACCTGCCCGGTCGGCATCGCCACCCAGAATCCCGAGCTGCGCGCCCGGTTCACCGGCAAGCCCGAGTTCGTGGAGAATTTCTTTCTGTTCCTCGCCGAAGAGGTGCGCGAGTGGCTCGCCCGGCTCGGCTTCCGGTCGCTGGACGAGGCGATCGGGCACACCGAGCTGCTCGACACGCGCCCGGCCGTCGACCACTGGAAGGGCCGCGGACTCGACCTGAGCGCGCTGCTGCACGTCCCTCCCGTCCCCGGGCCGCGGCGACGCACCACCACCCAGCAGCACGGCTTGGACCGGGCGCTGGACAACGAGCTGATCGCCGCCTGCGCGCCGGCGCTGTCCGACGGCACCCCGGTACGGGTCCGGATGGGCGTGCGCAACGTGCACCGCAGTGTCGGCGCGATGCTCGGCGGTGAGGTGACCCGCCGGTTCGGCGGCAAGGGGCTGCCCGACGACACGATCCAGGTGACCCTGCACGGCACGGCCGGACAGTCGTTCGGCGCGTTCGTGCCGGCCGGGGTGACGCTTCGGCTGTACGGCGACGCCAACGACTACGTCGGCAAGGGCCTGTCCGGCGGTCGGCTGGTCATCCGCCCCGACCCGGCCGCGCCGTTCGCCGCCGAGGAGCACATCATCGCCGGCAACACCATCCTGTACGGCGCCACCGGTGGCGAGCTGTTCTGCCGGGGCCGGGTGGGTGAGCGGTTCGCGGTGCGCAACTCCGGCGCGGTAGCGGTGGTCGAGGGCGTCGGCGACCACGGCTGCGAGTACATGACCGGCGGCACGGTGGTCGTGCTCGGCCGTACCGGGCGCAACTTCGCGGCCGGCATGTCCGGCGGCGTGGCGTTCGTGTGGCGCCTCGACCCGGCCCTGGTCAACCGCGAGCTGGTGGACCTCGACCCGCTGTCGGTTGAGGACCGGGTGGCGCTGCGGGATCTCGTCGAACGGCACCACGCACAGACCGGCTCGGCGGTGGCCCGCCGGCTGCTGGCCCGGTGGTCCACGGCGGCGGAGGAGTTCACCGCCGTGGTGCCGCGGGAGTACCAGCGCGTCACGAAGATCATGCGGACCGCCGAAGCCGCCGGCCGCGACATCGACACCGCCGTGATGGCGGAGGTGCTCCAGGGCTGAGGTGTGCCATGGCTGACCCGACCGGATTTCTGAAGTACCCCCGCCGGCTGCCCGCCCGCCGCCCGGTGCCCGTGCGCATCCGGGACTGGCGGGAGGTCTACCCGCCGGCGCCCGACGACCTCGTACGCGAGCAGGCGACACGCTGCATGGACTGCGGCATCCCGTTCTGCCACGACGGCTGCCCGCTGGGCAACCGGATCCCCGACTGGAACGACCTCGTGCGCACCGGCGCCTGGGACGCGGCGGCCGAGGCCCTGCACGCCACGAACAACTTCCCGGAGTTCACCGGCCGGCTCTGCCCGGCGCCCTGCGAGGCCGCCTGCGTGCTCGGCATCGACCAGGCGCCGGTGACCATCAAGCAGGTCGAGGTGGAGATCGCCAACCGGGCCGGGCCGCCGGCCCCACGACCCGCGCGCACCCGCACGGGGCGCCGGGTGGCGGTCGTCGGCTCGGGCCCCGCCGGGCTCGCCGCCGCTCAGCAGCTGGCCCGCGCGGGTCACGAGGTGACCGTGTACGAGCGCGCCGATGCGCCAGGCGGTCTGCTGCGCTACGGCATCCCGGACTTCAAGCTGGAGAAGCATCACGTCGACCGGCGGCTGGCGCAGTTGCGTGGCGAGGGGGTGCGCTTCGAGACCGGGGTGCACGTCGGGGTGGACCTCTCCGCGGCCCGGTTGCGCGCCGACCACGACGCGGTGCTGCTGGCGTGCGGCGCGCTGCGTGACCGGGACATGCCGGCCACGCCGGGGCGCCGGCTCGCCGGTGTCCACCTGGCGATGGAGCACCTCGTCGCGGCCAACCGCGTGGTCGCCGGGGTGGCCCCGGGCTTCCCGGCCAGCCTGGACGCCGCGGGGCGGCACGTGGTCATCGTCGGTGGCGGCGACACGGCCGCCGACTGCCTCGGGGTGGCGCACCGGCAGGGCGCGGCCTCGGTCACCCAGCTCGACCTGTACCCCAGGCCGCCCGAGGAGCGCGACGTCGACCGCGATCCGTGGCCCACGTGGCCGTGGATCCTGCGCACCTACCCGGCGCACGAGGAGGGCGGCGAGCGGGTGTTCGCGGTCGCCGTGCAGGCCTTCGTCGGCGACGGGGCCGGCCGGGTGCGTGCGGTGCGGATCGCCGAGGTGACCGTGGCCAGGCGCGACGGGCGACGCCTGGTGACGCCGGTGCGGGGCACCGAGCGGGAGCTCCGCGCCGACCTGGTGCTGCTCGCGATCGGGTTCGAGGGCACCGACGCCGGTCCCGCGCTGGCCCAGCTCGGCCTGTCGGTGACCGACCGGGGGGTTGTCGACTGCGGTCCGGACTGGCAGACCGGGGCCGAGGGCGTCTTCGTCGCCGGGGACATGCACCGGGGCGCCTCGCTGATCGTGTGGGCGATCGCCGAAGGTCGGGCGGCCGCCGCCGCCATCCACGCCTACCTCGGCGGCGAGGGGCGGCTGCCGGCGCCGGTGACGCCCGCCGCGCGCCCGCTCGCGGCGCGCTGACCGTCGCCGACGCCGCCACGACCGCCGCCCGGACCGCCCCGTCTGTGTACGGGCACGGGTTTGGGGAATGTGGCTGGGGGTGACGACCCTTCATCGACGGGGCGGTCGGGCGCGGCGATGACCGACCCCGGCTGCCTGCTGTGCACCTCGCCACCGTCGGCCGACTGGGTGCTGAGCTACCGCGGCAGTGATCCGGCGGTGGAGGGTACGCGGGAGACGCTGCTGACGCTCGGCAACGGCTACGTCGCCACCCGCGGGGCGTCGCCGGAGGTGGCGGCCGATGAGACGCACTACCCCGGCACCTACGCGGCCGGGTTCTACAACCGGCTGACCTCGGTCGTCAACGGGAACCCCCGTGAGGACGAAAGCATGGTCAACCTGCCCAACTGGCTGCCGCTGACCTTCCGGCCCGCCGGGGGCGCCTGGTTCGCGCCGGGCGCGACCAGCATCGCGCACGAGCATCGGGCGCTGGATCTGCGCCGCGGTCTGCTCATCCGCGAGGTCGTCGTGGTCGACGGCCAACAGCGGCGCACCCGTCTACGCCAGCGGCGCCTGGTGTCGATGGCGGCGCAGCACCTCGCCGCGTTGGAGACCACGGTGATCCCGGAGAACTGGTCGGGGCGGATCGAGATCCGCTCAGCGCTCGACGGCCGGGTGCGCAACACCAACGTCCGCACGTACGCCGGGCTCGCCGCCGATCACCTGACCGACACCGTGACCGGCACCGACCAGCACGAGACGGTGTGGCTGGTCGCCGAGACGACCACGTCGAGGCTGCGGGTGGCGCAGGCGGCGCGTACCCGGCTACGCCGCGGCGGCGACCGGGACCTGCGGGCGGACCGGCGACTCGTCGCCGAGGACGGCCTGATCGGCCAGGACCTGGCCTTCGACATCGACCAAGGCGAGGAGATCACGGTCGAGAAGGTGGTGGCCATATTCACCTCCCGCGACCGCGCGATCGCCGAGCCGCTGTACGCCGCCCGTCAGGAACTCTCCGACGCGGGCACGTTCGACGAATTGCTGACGGACCATGTCGGTGCATGGGACCAGCTGTGGCAGCGGTTCCAGATCGGCCTCGTCGGCCGCGACAACGCCAGCTTCGCGGTCAACGCCCATGTGTTCCACGTGCTGCAGACGCTGTCCCCGCACACCGCCGACCTCGATGCCGGGGTGCCCGCCCGGGGACTGCACGGTGAGGCGTATCGCGGGCACGTCTTCTGGGACGAGCTGTTCGTGTTCCCGTTCCTCAACTTCCGCCTGCCCGAGCTGACCCGGGCCCTGCTGCGGTACCGGCACCGGCGCCTGCCGCAGGCGCGCCGGCGCGCCGCCGCGCTCGGCACCAGGGGCGCCGTGTTCCCGTGGCAGAGCGGCAGCGACGGGCGGGAGGAGACGCCGGCGACCCTGTTCAACCCGCGTTCGGGCCGGTGGATCCCCGACTACTCCTGCCGCCAGTACCACGTCAACCTCGCCGTCGCCTACAACGTGTGGCACTACTGGCAGACCACGGCGGATTTCGGCTTCCTCGCGGCCTACGGAGCGGAACTGCTGATCGAGACCGCGCGGTTCGGCGCCAGCCTCGCCACCTACGACCCGGCCGCGGACCGCTACGACATCCGGGGCGTGATGGGCCCGGACGAGTTCCACGACGGCTATCCCGACCGCCCAGGCCAGGGGATCGACAACAGTGCGTACGTGAACATCATGACCGCGTGGACGCTGGCCCGGGCGCGGGACGCGCACCGGGTGCTCGGCCAGTTCCACGGGGCCGAACTCTGGCAGGGGCTGCAGTTGACCGAGGCCGAACTC
>VSCG01000097.1:0-12111 GCA_047459115.1 Micromonosporaceae bacterium | reverse complement strand
CGGAACACCTCGGGCCCGGCGCCGAACCCCAGGCGCAGGGTCAGGAACGTCGCGATGTCGAAGCCCGAGCTGAGCACCCCGTACACGATCATGAAGTTGCGGACCGCGGGCAGCTGCCACACCCTCGGCCGCCGGATCTGTTCCGGGTCGACACGGTCGGTGGCGATGGTCGTGTAGGGGATGTCGGACAGGAAGTTCAGCAGCAGGATCTGGCGGGGCAGTAGCGGAAGGAACGGCAGGAACGCCGCCGCGGCGGTCATGCTGAGCACGTTGCCGAACGCCGCGCTGGTGTTGACCCGCACGTACTTGAGGGTGTTGGCGAAGGTCTGCCGCCCCCGCGCACGCCGTCGGCGACCACGCCCAGGTCCTTCTCCAGCAGCACGATGCTTGCGGACTGTTTGGCCACGTCGACGGCGGTGTCCACGGAGATGCCCACGTCCGCCGCGTGCAGGGCGGGCGCGTCATTGATGCCGTCGCCGAGATAGCCGACGACCGTGCCCGACCTGCGCAAAGCCCGCACGACCCGCTCCTTGTGCAGCGGCTCGACCTCGGCGAACACCTGGGTGCGCGAGGCGCGCTCAGCGAGCTCGTCGTCGGACATGTGCTCGATGTCCGGCCCGAGCAACGGCTCTCCGGTCAGCCCGACCTGACCGGAGATGTAGGCGGCGGCCAGGCCGGTTGTCTCCGGTGATGAGCCGTACGGAGATGCCCAGATCGGCGAGGTCCCGGATGGCCTGTGCAGCATCGGATTTCGGCGGATCGGCGAAGGCGAGCAGCCCGACGAGGGTCATCCCGGTCTCCTCGGCGACCGCGGCGTCGCGCCGGCCGGGCAGCGCCCGGACGGCCAGGCCGAGGACCCGGTGGCCGCGGGAGGACAGGTCGGCGTGCTGCCGCTGCACCGTGTCGCGCACCGCGTCGAAGGGCTCGTCTCCGCGGCCGGTGCGCGCCGTCGTGCACACGTCGAGCACCGAACTGAGGGCGCCCTTGGTGACCAGGGTGGCGGTGCCGTGCTCGTCGACGAGCACGGAGAGCCGGCGGCGTTGGAAGTCGTAGGGCACCTCGGCGATGCGCAGATGTTCGTCCACGGCGGGCGCGCCGGCCATGATCGCCTGGTCCATCGGGTTGGTGTAGCCGCGCTGCAGCCCGGCGTTCAGCCGGGCCAGGCGCGCCACCTCGTCGCTTCGCCGCCCGTCGAGGTCGAGCGCGTCGGCGAGTTGGACGCTCCCGCTGGTGATGGTGCCGGTCTTGTCGGTGAACAGCACGGTCATCGCGCCGAAGTCCTCGATGGCGTCGAGCCGCTTGACGATGACCTTCCGCTCGGCCATCCGGCGCGCGCCGGCGGTCGACCGCGCGCCCGGCGGAGCGTTCCTGCCAGAAGGTGAGCAGGCCGCTGGCGAGGATGATGGCCAGGATGATCACCCCGTCGGTGATGTCCCCCACCACCATCGACACGACGGTCGCGCCGACGAGGATCAGGATGATCGGACTGGTGAACTGCCCGAGCAGCAGCCGCAGGCCCCGGTGCCGCCTGGTCGTCTCGACCCGGTTCGGGCCGTCACGCTTGAGCCGTGCGGCGGCCTCCTCGTCGGACAGCCCGGCGTCGCCGGCGCCGGCGGTGCGCATCACGTCGGCCAGGTCGCTCGCCCAGAACGCGCCTGCGCGTCCGCTGGCGGACCCTCCTCCTTGCCCCAAACCGGTTCGCCCTTTCGCCTCGACGACAGGGTAGGGAGGCGAACCGGTATGGATCGTGCGAATGGCGGGAGTTAGGCCGGGAGGGACAGCGATACCCCGTCGAGTTCCCGGACGAAGTCGGCGCCGAGGGCGGTGGACGGGGTGTGGGCGCCGGGCGGGACGGTGCCCGTACGCAGGCGGGCCACCGCGCGAAGCAGCGCGTCGGCGGTGAGGTCGTACGCGTTGGGGCCGGTGAGGGTCGCCGAGCGGGTCTCGCCGCCGGCGGTGCGCACCTCGCCCCATACCTCGATCGAGGTCGCCGCCCGGGTCTGCGGCGACGGGCCGGTCACCCGCCGGCGGATGAGCCGGGCCGCGAGGGCGCGCGGCACGGCGTACCGCAGCAGGCGCCCGACCGCCGCGGCCTGCAGCCGCCCGATCCGGCCGCGGACCGGCAGCGTGGTGTAGACGGTGAGGTCGCCGATGCCGGTCGAGCGGTACGCGCTGACGAGGTCGCCCCAGGGGATGGCGCCGACCCGACGCGGCCCGGACGGGAACGACACGACCCGGCTGGGCACGCCGACCGGGGTGGGGCGCAGCACGCCCCCGGTCCGCCGCCTGCCGCCGGCGGCCGTGACGCTCAGGCCGGTGCGGGCGGTGCCGGGGCTCATCCCGCCCCCGGCGCGGAACGCGAGCTCCAGCGAGACGGCCTGCGGCAGCGATGCGGCCAGCAGCGCGGCGAGGCAGTCGGTGGGCACCACGTCGAACCCGGCGCCGGGCAGCAGCACGACCCGCGCCGCGACCGCCTCGTCGTGGCGCGCGTACACCGCCTCGAAGACGTCGAGCTCCCCCGTGATGTCCACGTAGTGGGTGCCGGTGGCCAGACACGCGTCGACCATCGGCGTCCAGGTGTCCACGAACGGCCCCGCGCAGTGCGCGACGACCGCGACGTCCGCGAGCGCGGCCCGCAGGCCGGCCCGGTCGGCGAGGTCCACGACGCGGTGTTCGAGGCCGAGGTCGGCGGCGAGGGCGGCCACGGCCGGTCCGCGGCGACCGGCGAGGATCGGCCGCTCGCCGCGGGCCACCGCGAGCCGGGCGGCGAGCTGCCCGGTGTAGCCGGTCGCCCCGTAGATGAGCCAACGATCCGCCATGCACCGCACGCTAGACCCTTGTCGCCTGGGGCACGACCCTTTGTCTCGTGGGGCACGGTCCCGGATCACCGCATCCACGCTACCCGGGCCACGGTGGACAGACATCGGCCCCGAGGCCGATCTGCCGGTGGCCGGCGGCCCCGTACCCTCGCTGGGGCCACGATGTCACCGCACCGACAGGGGTACGCGCCGTTGACCGACGCCAGCAGCCTGCGCGACGAGATCGCCGTCGAACAGCACCACGTCGACCGGGTCTACGCCCGGGTGGACGAGCTGCGCCGGGCCGCCGCCGCCGCGGAGGCGGCCAGCTACCGGATCAGCGACGTGGGCACGTACGGCGCGCTGGTCGAGCGCGACGCGATGGTCTTCCATCAGGCCCGGCGCCGGTAC
The DNA here is from genome assembly GCA_047459115.1 of Micromonosporaceae bacterium. Classification (GTDB taxonomy): domain Bacteria; phylum Actinomycetota; class Actinomycetes; order Mycobacteriales; family Micromonosporaceae; genus VSCG01. The sequence continues at coordinate 8,902 of VSCG01000097.1, read as the reverse complement.
GCGCTCGACGCCGAGCACGAGGGGCTGGTCTTCGGGCGGCTGGACCTGCGCGACGGTGAGGTCTACCACGTGGGCCGGCTCGGCGTGCGGGACGAGGACGGCGAGCCGCTCGTGATCGACTGGCGGGCGCCCGCCGCCGCGGCGTTCTACCGGGCCACCGCCGCCGACCCGCAGGGCGTGGTACGCCGTCGCGTGATCAGCTCGACCGGCGAGAAGGTGACCGGAATCTCCGACGACCTGCTCGACCCGGCCGCCGCGCCACCCGGGATGCGGGTGGTGGGCGACGGCGCGCTGCTGGCCGGCCTGTCCCGGGCGACCGGCCGGGGCATGCGCGACATCGTCGCGACCATCCAGCGTGAGCAGGACGAGGCGATCCGCTCCCCCTCCTCGGGGGTGACGGTCGTGTCGGGCGGCCCCGGTACGGGCAAGACGGCGGTCGCACTGCACCGGGCTGCGTACCTGCTCTACTCCGACCGGGCCCGCTTCGCCGCCGGTGGGGTGCTCGTGGTCGGCCCGTCCCCGGTGTTCGTCGACTACATCGGCCAGGTGCTGCCGTCACTGGGCGAGGAGTCCGCGGCACTGCGTCCGCTCGGCGCGCTGGTCCCCGGCATCGAGGCGACCCGGCAGGACCCGGCCGACGTGGCCACGGTCAAGGGCTCGCTGCGGATGCGCCGCGTGCTGGAGCGGGCGGTGCGCGACGCGGTGCCGGGCGCCCCCACCGAACTGCGCCTGTTCTACCGCGGTACGGTGCTGCGCCTCGCCGAGCCGGATCTGGCCGAGGTGCGCCGGGCCGCGCTGCCGCGGGGCGCGCGGCGCAACGAGGCGCGCCGGGCAGCGGTCGCCGGCCTGCTGGACGCGCTGTGGCGTCAGGTGGTCGCCGGTGACGGCGAGCCTCGACCCGGGGCACTCGCCGCCGGCGACGAGCGGGGGCGCGACGAGTTCGTGGCGACCGTCGGGGATCGGCCGGAGTTCGTCGCGTTCGTCCGGGCGTGGTGGCCCGTGCTGCGCCCGCTCGCGGTGCTCGGCTGGCTCGGCGACCCGGTCCGGCTGGCCCGCTACGGGTCCGGCGTGTTGTCTACAGAGGAGATCTCGCGGCTGGCGGAGTCGCTTTCGCCGGCGACGCTCGCCGAGGCCGGCCCGAGCGTGGCCGACGTGGCGCTGCTCGACGAGCTGGACGACCTGCTCGGCACGCCACCTGCCCCGCCGAAGCGGCGGCGCGCCGACGACGGGTACCGGGTGGTCGGCCGGGTGAGCGCCACGGACGCGGACCAGGACCGGCCGGCCGATTACCGCGACTGGGCGCACATCGTCGTGGACGAGGCGCAGGACGTGTCGCCGATGCAGTGGCGGATGCTGGGCCGGCGCGGCCGGTATGCCAGTTGGACGATCGTCGGCGACCCGGCACAGTCGGCGTGGGGCGGGGACCCGACCGAGATGCGCCGGGCCAGGGACGCGGCACTCGGCGGCAAGCGCCGCTACGAGTACACGCTCACCACCAACTACCGGAACTCCACGGAGATCTTCGGGCTGGCCGCCGCCGTGGTGCGCCGGGTGCTGCCCACCATCGCGCTCCCGCGTGCGGTACGGCGTACCGGCGTGGATCCGGTCCACGTGCTGGTGCCGTCTTCGACTGATTTCCCGACGGCGGTGCGGGCGGCGGCCGAGGACCTGCTCGCGGAGGTGGCGGGCACGGTCGGCGTGATCGCAGCGGTGGCGGACCGTGCCGCGGCGGCCGGCTGGGTGGCGGAACTGGCGCCGCAGCGGCTGCAGGTGGTGAGCAGCCTGGAGGCGAAGGGTATGGAGTACGACGGCGTGGTGCTGGTCGAGCCCGCGGCGCTGCTGCGCGAGTCGGTGAACGGCGTCCGCACGCTCTACGTGGCGCTCACCCGGGCCACGCAGCGCCTGACGACCGTCGGCACCGACGGCTCCTGGCTGCCGGCCTGAGCGGGGACGCCGCGGCTGGCGGGCCAGCCGCACGGCAAAAGTTGCACTTATTGCAATGTCAGCATATGTTTGCTGTGCGACGGGTGGACAGCGAGAGGCTGGTGACATGAGCGCGGGTCATCGACACGGTGTGCCGACCGGGGCCGGCGCCCGTTACCGTGGCCGGCTCTGGGCAGCCTTCGCCCTGCTCGGGGTCTTCATGCTCGCCGAGGCGCTCGCGGCCCTGCTGACCGGTTCGCTCGCCCTGTTGTCCGACGCGGCGCACATGTTCACCGACGTGCTCGGCATCGGCATGGCGCTGGCCGCGATGCACGCGGCCGCCCGCTCCCGGGCCGGCGGTCAGCGGACGTTCGGGCTGTACCGCCTGGAGGTGCTCGCCGCCCTCGCCAACGCCGTCCTCCTGCTCGGCGCCGCGCTCTACGTGCTCGTCGAGGCGGTGGGCCGGTTCGCCGAGCCGCCCGAGGTACGGGCCGGGCCCATGCTCGCGGTCGCGGTCGCCGGGCTGGTCGCCAACATCGTGGCGTTCACGCTGCTGCGCGAGGGCGCCCGGGAGAGCCTCAACGTGCGCGGCGCGTATCTGGAGGTGCTCGGCGACCTGGTCGGCTCGGTCGGTGTCGTGCTCGCCGCGGTGATCATCCAGACGACCGGCTGGACCTACGCGGACCCGCTGGTCGCGGTCGCCGTCGCGCTGTTCATCCTCCCGCGCACCGTCGCGCTCGGCCGGGCCGCGCTGCGGGTGCTCGTCCAGGCCGCGCCCGAGCACCTCGACGTCGACGAGGTGCGCCGGACCCTGCGCGCGGTGCCGGGCGTGACCGACGTGCACGACCTGCACGTGTGGACGCTCACCTCGGGGATGGACGTGGCGTCGGCGCACCTGTCCGTGGACGCCGCGACCGACCTGGACACCGTGCTGGCCGACGCCCGCGGGCGGCTGCGGGACAGGTACCGCATCGACCACGCCACGCTGCAGGTGGAGCGGGCCGGCGCCTGTACACCGATCCACTGGTGAACAGATCCGCCGGGTGAACAGAGCCGCCGGGTGGATCGATCCCCAGGTGATCATCACCCGTCCGCCGGCGCCGCCCGCGCGGCCATCTCGACCAGTTCGGCGAGGTGGACCGCCCGCACCGGCGAGCGGCGTCGCCGCAGACCGGTGCGCAACTGGCGCAGGCAGCCGGGATTGACCGCGACCACGTAGTCGACGCCGGCGGCCTCGATCTCGTCCAGCTTGGGGTCGAGGATGCGCCGCGAGTCGCGCGGGCGCAGCATCGCGTACGTGCCCGCGGCGCCGCAGCAGGTGGCCGCGGAGGGCACCTCCACGTAGTCGGCGATCCGCTCCAGGATCGCCCGGGGCTCGCGCCACACGCCGAGCCCGTTGCGCAGGTGGCAGGAGTCCTGCAGGGTCACCCGAACCCGGCGGCCGTCCACCCGCACCTCCCCGAGACGCGCCGGGTCCGCCGCCAACGCCTCGGACAGCTCCTCGGACAGCTCCCGCACCCGGTCGCGGCCGAGCACGCCGGCCAGGTGCGCCGCGCACCCGCCGGAGGTGGTGACGATGACGCCGGGCAGTTGGCGGCCCAGCTCGCGGGCGAGCGCCGCACCGGTGGCGAGATCCCCGTTGTGGGCGTGCAGCGCACCACAGCAGCCCTGATTGGTGGGCACGGACAGCCCGGGTACGAGCCGGCGGGCGGCCCGGCTGACCCGCGGATACAGCCCGCGCTCGTAGCAGCCGAGCATCAGGTGCCGCTGCCCGTCCGGCGCCCGCTGCCCGGCCTGCCCCTGCCCGTTCGCCGGGGCCGGTCGGGTGCGGGCCGCGCCGCGCGCCAACCCGAGCAGCCGCAGCAGCCACCGCTGCCCGGCGACGAGGGTCAGCGCCCGGGCGAGCAGCGGTCGCCGCCGGCCGCGCCACTGGTGCACCCGCCACTGCTCCAGCAGCCGTCCATACTGGACTCCAGCGGGGCAGACCGGCTCGCACGCCCGGCAGCCGAGGCAGAACGAGGACTGCTCGCGCAGCGTGGGGTCGTCCGGCTCGAGGTCGCCGCTCTGCAACGCCCGCATCAGGGTGATCCGCCCGCGCGGCGAGGACGCCTCGTCGCCGGTGAGCGCGTACGTCGGGCAGGCCGGCAGACAGAACCCGCACGAGATGCACCGGGAGAGCAGATCCGGCTCGAAGATCGGGCCAGGTGCGGTGGCGCCGCGCGCCGCGGTCGTATCGCTCATGAGCCCAGCTTCCCGGGGTTGAGGATGCCGGCCGGGTCGAAGGCGGCCTTGATCCGGCGCAGCAGCGCCATCTGGTCCTCGCCGAGGCGGGCCGGCAAATACGGCAGCTTAGCCGCCCCGACTCCGTGCTCGCCGGTGATCGTGCCGCCGAGGTCGATCGCCGCGGCGAACACGTCGGCGAACGCGCGCTCGGCGGCCCGTACCGCCTCGGCGTCCTCGGCCGACGGCAGCACACACGTCGGGTGCAGGTTGCCGTCGCCGGCGTGCCCGAACGTGGCGATCGTGACGCCGTGCTTCTCGGCGATGCGGTCGATGCGGTCGACCATCTCGGCGATGCGCGGGCGCGGCACGGTGGCGTCCTCGAGGATGGTCAGCGACCCGAGCCGGGACAGCGCGGGCAGCGCGCAGCGGCGGGCGGCGAGCAGCGCCTCCGACTCGGCGACCTCGCGGGCGCAGGTCACCTCCAGCGCCCCCTCCGCGGTGCACGCCTCGCCGATGCGGGCGAGGCTGTCGGCGACCGTCGCGGGCGGGCCGTCGTCGCCGAACAGCAGCAGCGCGCCCGCGTCGAGGCGCAGCCCCAGCCCGGCGTACTCCTCCACCGCCGCGATGCAGCGCCGGTCGAGGAACTCCAGGGTCGCCGGCACGAGGCCGCCGCGCAGCACCCGGGCGACCGCGCGCCCGGCATCGGCGAGGCTCGGGAAGTACGCCACGCCCGTGCGGGACTCCGCCGGCGCGGGCAGCAGCGCCACGGTGACCTCGGTGATCACGGCGAGGGTGCCCTCGGAGCCGGTGAGCAGCCGGGTCAGGTCGTAGCCGGCGACGTCCTTCCACAGCCGCCCCCCGGTGCGGATGATCTCGCCGGTGGGCAGCACCGCTTCCAGACCCAGCACGTAGTTGCGCGTCACGCCGTACTTCAGGCCGCGCAGCCCGCCGGCGCAGGTGGCCACGTTCCCCCCGACGGTGGCGACCGTGCGGCTGCCCGGGTCGGGCGCGAACAGCAGACCCCGGGCCGCGGCGGCGTCGGCGAGCGCCGCGTTGGTGACGCCGGGCTCGACACGGGCCAGCAGTTCGTCGGGGCTGATCTCGAGGATGCGGTTCATCCGGGCCAGCACGAGCACGATGCCGCCGTGCGTCGGCACGGTCGCGGCGGCGAGGTTGGAGCCGGCGCCGCGCGGGACGACCGGCACGCGGTGCTCGGTGGCGATCCGCAGCACCGCGGCGACCTCGGCGGCGGAGCCCGGAAACACCACCGCGTCCGGGCGTCGATGGAACAGCGGGGTGGCGTCGCGCGCGTACGCGGCCAGGTCGCCGGCGGCGGTGCGCACGTGCTCGGCGCCCACCGCGGCGCGCAGCGCGTCGAGGACCGGTCCGGGCAGGGACGTCATGCTCGACATGTAATCATGTCTGACATGATGACGGCCAGCCCGGTCCTGGAGACGGTGTCGGTCACCGACGCGCTCGTCGCCGCACTGCGCGAACGGATCCTCGACGGCTCCTACCCGCCGGGCACCCCGGTGGCCGAGGTCGACGTCGCGCGCGACTTCCGGGTGTCCCGGCCCACGGCGAAGACCGCGATCCGGGCGCTGGTGCACCACGGCCTGCTACGCCACGAGCCGCACCGGGCCGCGTACGTCCCCCGGCTCGCCGCGGCCGACGTCGCGGACCTGTTCTTCGTGCGCACCCCGCTCGAACTGTCTGTCGTGGACACTGTGGCCGGGCTGAGCGAGACGGCGCGCGTCGAGGTGTCCCGCGCCGCGCGGGACGCCGTACGGGCGCTGCGCACCCTGCCCGCGGGCGCGGCACAGAGCCGGTTCGTGGAGCTGGATCTGTCGTTCCACCGGGTGCTGGTCGACGCGGCCGGCAGCCCTCGGATGAGCCGGCTCTACGCCGGCCTGTCCGGCGAGATCCACCTGTGCATGGTGCACACGCGACGGGCGCTGGGCCGCGACCGGATCGCCCGGGAGCACACGGCGATCCTCGACGCGGTCGGCGCCGGCGATGCGGCGAACGCCCGTCGGCTCATGCGCGCCCACCTGGACGGCGCCCGCGACGCGCTGCTCGCCGCGCTGTCGTGACGCCCCTCGCCGGCCGCCGTCAGATGGCCTCCGCGCGCTCGTGCTCTCGACGATGCGGCAGGTCGACGACGATCAGGCGCGGTGCTCCGGCCGGAGTCAGTGTTCTGTGGTGCGTGTGCCGGCGAGCAGGTCGATGAACACCCGCTGAACCGCCGTGAGATCGATGCCGCTCAGGTCGGACGCCGCGAGCAACCGATGGCCCTGCTCCCAGCCGTCGAGGTCGATCCAGTCCGGAGCCCGGCCGTCGCGACGGTGCGCACGACCCGTGTACACCACCTGCACGAAGTCGGGATGCGGGTAGGGATGATCGTCGGGTTGCGCGTCGACGTAACGGAAGTGCAGGAAGCCGAGCAGCCGTAGGTCGGCCTCGTCGAGCAGCCAGCCGGTCTCCTCGTACACCTCGCGACGGGCCGTCATCTCGTAGGTCTCGCCGGGTAGACGCCGGCCGCCCGGCCACACGTGGAACATGTCCGGCGACCGGCACACAACGATGCGCTCGCCGACGCGCACGATGCACCGGACCGAGGTCACGAGGTCGGGTGGTACCGGCGTCGGCAAGGGGTATGCGGCGACCTCGACGACGACGTCGCCTGGCCACGTGATCCGCTCGGTCACGGCGGGCCGCAGGGGCGCCAACAGGGCGACCAGATCCGGGTGACGCATCCCGTACCCCGGTCTCATCCCCACCCCGGTCTCCGTTGCGTGCTGCCAGGCGGCGGCACGGCCACAGTTGGATCCAGCCGCGGCCGTCCGACCTCGGGTATCGATCCACCTCGACTCGCTAGCCCAGCATACGAAGGCGCCCGGCACATTCGGAACCGGTACGTCCACCCCAAACTCACTACGATTCATGTGCCTTCGATCGCACGACCACGAGGAGAGGCCATGAGCCTGCGCGAGGACGCGACGGCGCTGCGGGACGAACTGGCGGCACTGCGGCGTGATCTGCACCAGATCCCCGAGATCGGCCTGCACCTGCCGAAAACCCAGGAGCGGGTGCTGGCGGCGCTCGCCCCGCTGCCGCTGGAGGTCACCACCGGCAAGGGTCTGTCCTCGGTGACCGCCGTGCTGCGCGGCGGCCGGCCGGGGCCGGTGGTGCTGCTGCGCGGCGACATGGACGCGCTGCCGGTGACCGAGCAGACCGGGGAGGAGTTCAGCTCGCGGCACGAGGGGGTCATGCACGCCTGCGGGCACGACCTGCACACCGCGGGGCTGGTCGGCGCCGCCCGGCTGCTCGCCGCCCGGCGCGAGGAGCTCGCCGGCGACGTGGTCTTCATGTTCCAGCCCGGTGAGGAGGGCTTCGACGGCGCCGCTCACATGATCAACGAGGGTGTGCTGGAGGCCGCCGGCCGTCCGGTCGCCGCGGCGTACGGGCTGCACGTGCTCTCCTCGACGCTGCCGCGCGGCGTGTTCGGCGCCCGCCCCGGTCCGCTGATGGCCGCCTCCGCGGGTCTGTTCGTGCGCGTCGTCGGGGCCGGCGGGCACGGCTCCCGGCCGCACTCCGCGCTCGACCCGATCCCGGCGGCCTGCGAGATGGTCACCGCGCTGCAGACGATGGTCACCCGACGGATGGACGTGTTCGATCCGGTCGTGGTCACCGTCGGTTCGTTCCACGCCGGCACCCGGCGCAACATCATCCCCGACGACGCGACGTTCGAGGCGACGGTGCGCAGCTTCACCGCGGCCGCCGCCGAGCAGGTGCGCGAGCACGCGGTGCGACTGTGCGAGCACATCGCCGCCGCGCACGGGCTGCAGGTCGAGGTGCAGTACGAGGGGGAGTACCCGGTGACGGTCAACGACGCCACCGAGTACCAGTTCGCCGCCGAGACCGCCCGCGAGGTGTTCGGCGAGGAGCGGTTCACCGAACTGGCCCATCCGATGACCGGCGCGGAGGACTTCTCCCGGGTGCTGGAGCGGGTGCCCGGCGCGTACGTGTTCCTCGGCGCATGCCGCACCGACGACCCGGAGTCCGCGCCCACCAACCACTCTCCGCGCGCGGCGTTCGACGACAGCGTGCTGCCCGACGCGGCCGCCCTGCTCGCCGAACTCGCCGTGCGGCGACTCGCCCGCGGGCTGTAGGGCGCGAGTGCGCCCGGGGTATCGCCGGGCGGCCACCGACCGTCTAATGTCTGCGCAGCAGTGTGGCACGAGGAGAGACCCCCGCATGTCCGACGAATACGTACCACCGTCCAATCCGGTCGCCCGCACCGGCGCCGGCATCGTGGGCGGCCTGGCCGGCGGCATCGTGCTCGGCGGGTTCCTGCAGGTTATGGGCGAGGTGGAGCCGATCGGCAAGCTCGCTGGCAGCTCGACGACCAGCGGCTCGTGGCTGGTGCTGCTGACGATCTGCCTGGTCGCCGGTGCCCTCTACGGCGGGCTGTTCGGTGCCTGGGTGAGCCGCACGGGCGTGATCTACGCGAAGTTCGGGCCGAGGCGGCGCTACTACCACAGCCCCCGGCGCACCTGGGGCCTGGTCTACGCGGTCCCCGGCGTGCGACCGCGTCGCCGGCGGCGCAAGGACGACGACTGACCAGCGGCGAGGCTCGACGCCGTCGAGGCCGTGCGCGACGAGTGGGTCAACTCAACCGCCGCCGACGCGAGCCTGCTGTGTGGCAGGCTGACATCGTGGACGATAAAGACATCCTGCGCCAGATCACCGGGCT
>VSCG01000096.1:0-12592 GCA_047459115.1 Micromonosporaceae bacterium | reverse complement strand
CGCGTGCTGCTGCGGATGTCGACGTTGCTGCTGCGGACCCTGCGCGAGGACCCCGTCGAGGCCGAGGCGCCGAGCCACCGGCTCCTGCTGCGGGCCGGCTACGTGCGCCGGGCAGCGCCCGGGGGGTACACCTGGCTGCCGCTCGGCAAGCTCACGCTCGACCGGATCACCGCGGTGGTCCACGAGGAGATGGCCGCGATCGGCGCTCAGGAGGTGGCCTTCCCGGCGCTGCTGCCGCGCGAGCCGTACGAGATCTCCGGCCGCTGGACCGCGTACGGCGACGACATGTTCCGGCTCAAGGACCGGCGCGGCGGCGACTACCTGCTCGGCCCAACGCACGAGGAGATGTTCACCACGCTGGTGCGCGACACGTTCTCCTCCTACCGCGACTACCCGGTGATCCTCTACCAGGTGCAGACGAAGTTCCGCGACGAGCCGCGCCCCCGCGGCGGGCTGTTGCGGGGCCGTGAGTTCCTGATGAAGGACTCGTACTCGTTCGACCTCGACGACGACGGGTTGGCAGCCGCCTACGCCAAGCACCGCACGGCGTACCAGCGGATCTTCGACCGGCTGGGGCTGCGCTACGCGATCGTGTCGGCCACGTCCGGGGCGATGGGCGGCAGCGCCTCCGAGGAGTTCCTCGCCGAGGCCGAGGTGGGCGAGGACACGTACGTCGCCTGCCCGGCGTGCGGGTACGCGGCGAACACCGAGGCGGTGACGACCCCCGCGCCAGCCGCGGGCGACCCGACCGCCCATCCGCCCGCGCAGACGCTGGACACCCCGGACACGCCGAGGATCGAGACGCTGGTGGCGCACCTCAACGCGGTCCGGGCCGGCGGCCGGACCGACTGGACCGCGGCGGACACGCTCAAGAACGTGGTGGTGACGGTCACCCCGCCCGGCGGCACCCCGGAGATCATGGTGATCGGCGTCCCCGGGGACCGGGAGGTGGACCTCAAGCGGGTCGAGGCGGCCCTGTACCCGGCAGCGGTCGCGCTCTTCGACGACTTCGCCGGCCACCCGGAGCTGGTCCGCGGCTACATCGGGCCGCAGGATCTGAAGTACCGCTACCTGGTGGACCCCCGGGTGGTCGTCGGCACCGCCTGGGCGACCGGAGCCAACGAGCCGGGCAAGCACGCGATCGACGTGGTCTGTGGCCGGGACTTCACGCCCGACGGCACGATCGAGGCGGCTGAGGTGCGCGCCGGCGACCCGTGCCCGCGCTGCGGCACCGGACTGGAGATGCGCCGCGGCATCGAGATCGGGCACATCTTCCAACTCGGCCGCCGGTACGCCACCGCGTTCGGCCTGACCGCTCTCGGCGCGGACGGCAAGCCGGTCACGATCACGATGGGCTCGTACGGGATCGGCATCTCCCGCCTGGTGGCCGCGATCGCCGAGCAGCACCACGACGAGCGAGGGCTGGCCTGGCCCGACCCGGTCGCGCCGCTGGACGTGCACGTGGTCGCGGTGGGCGCCGGCGACCAGGCCGGCACCGCGCTGGAGCTCGGCGAACGCCTGGCCGAGCGTGGCCTGCGGGTGCTGGTCGACGACCGGGCGCAGGTGTCCGCAGGGGTCAAGTTCACCGATGCCGAACTCGTCGGCATCCCCCGCGCCGTCGTGGTCGGCCGCCGTCTCGCGGAGGGGTACGTCGAACTGCGCGAACGGGCGACCGGCGAGCGGGTCGAGGTGCCGGTGCGGGAGGTCGTGGATCGCCTGGCCAGCGGGGTGTAGCTGGGTGGTCCGGGGGTATCGCTTCACGGAAGCCGAGAACCGGAGGCGATCATGGCCCAGCGGACTGTTGCCGACGTGATGACCAGGGTGGTCGTCATGATGCCCGCGGAGACGACGGTGAACGAGGCGGCCAAGGCGATGCGCGCCGGCAACATCGGTGACGTTGTGGTGACCGACGGACCGACACTGGCTGGTGTGGTGACCGACCGGGACATCGTGATTCGTGGGATCGCAAACGACCGCGACCCGGCCTCGACCCGACTCGGCGAGATCACCAGCCGGCACCTGGTGATCATCCCTGACACCGCCCCGATCGACGAGGCGGCCACGATGATGCGTGAGCATGCGGTCCGCCGCCTGCTCGTCTGCGACATCGACCGGCAACTCGTCGGCGTGATATCCCTCGGTGACGTGGCCCGAGAGAGGGAGCCGGACTCCCCGCTCGGCGGGATCAGCAAGGCCCCGCCGAACGGATGATCCTGCCTCCCGCCGCGGTGGTCCCGTTAGGCTCGGTCCGGTGAGCATGCCGGAGAAGCTGCGGGAGATCGTCGACGAGTTCGCCTCCGCGCCGCGGGACGTCGTGCTGGAGATGCTCCTCGAGTACGCCGAGGAACTGCCCCCGCTGCCGGAACGCTTCGCCGGCCACGCCGGCATGGAACAGGTACCCGAGTGCCAGACCCCCTTTTTCCTGCACGCCGAGGTCGGGCCGGACGGCAAAGTGTCGACCTGGTTCGACTGCCCGCCCGAGTCCCCGACGACCCGGGCGTTCGCGGGGATCCTGTCGACCGGGCTCGCGGGCGCGACCGCGGACGAGGTGCTCGCCGTGCCTGACGACCTCTATCAGCGGATGGGGCTCGCGGCCGCGATCAGTCCGCTGCGGGTGCGGGGCGGGTCGGCCATCCTGGCCCGGTTGAAGCGGCAGGTACGTGAGCAGACGAGCGGAGCCCGTAGTGGAGATTGAGATCTACTCGGACGTGGTGTGCCCGTGGTGCTACATCGGGATGCGTCGGCTCATGCGGGTCGTCGAATCCGACGGCGGGCCGGTGACGCTGCGCTGGCGGGCGTTCCAACTGGACCCGTCGGCGCCCGAGTCGCCACGTCCGCTGCTGGACAGCCTCGCGGAGAAGTTCGGCGGGCCGGAGCGGGCGCGCCAGATCACCGAGCGGACCGCCGCGGCGGCGCAGGCCGAGGGCATCGAACTCAACTTCGACCAGGCACTGACCGCGAACACCTTCGACGCGCACCGGCTGATCTGGTTCTCCGCCCGATCCGGCAAGCAGGCGGCGCTCGTCGAGGCGCTGCACCGGGCACACTTCACCGACGGGCTGGACGTGGGCTCGCCGTGGGTGCTGGCGTCGGTGGCCGACTCGGTGGACGTCAACGGCGCGGCCGCGTTCCTGTCGTCCGACGCGGGGGTGCGCGAGGTGCGCGCCGAACTCGACCAGGGCCGCGAACTCGGCATCACCTCGGTGCCCACGTTCGTGTTCGCCGGCAGGTACGCGGTCACCGGCGCACAGGAGGAATCCACGCTGCGCCAGGTGCTCGAGGAGGTCCGCCGGCGCGAGGAGTCACCCGCGTAGCGTCACTTGGCGCGGCGGGCACTGTTTCACGTGCAACAGGATACCTGTCTGTCGATCATCCGACCGGCCGGGCCAGGCCCTCGATGACCTGGGCGCCGGGCAGGTCAGCGAGCGACGCGCCCGGCAGCGCGATCTTGCTGTGCCGCACACCCGATCCGATGATCACGTTTGCCGTCGCGACCACCCGCGAGTCGATCAGCACGGGCCATTCCTCGGGCAGCCCGATCGGCGTGATCCCGCCGTACTCCATGCCGGTCAGCTCGACCGCCTCGGCCATCGGCGCGAAGCTGGCCTTGCGCACGTCGAGGAGGCGGCGTACCACGTTGTTGACGTCCGCCCGGGTCGTGGCGAGCACCAGGCACGCGCCGTAGCGCACCTGCCCCTCGCGCTTGCCGGAGACGATCACGCAGTTGGCCGACTCGTCCAGGCCCACCTCGTACGCCTCGCAGAACGCGGCCGTGTCGGCGAGCGCCGGGTCGATCGGCGCGACGAGTACCTCCGACGCGCGCGACCAGCGCCGCAGCGCCCCGAGCACCGGCGGCGCCAGCAGATCGGGCTGGTCCAGGGCGGGTTCGGTCTTCAGCGTCCCCATCACGGCTCCGATCCTGTTACGCGTCTACGGTCGGCGCGCTGCCGCCGCCGGAAGTCCGCGTCCTCGATGCCGTGGCGCACCGCGAAACGGATCACCCAGTAGAGGACGTAGAGCCCGATAGCCCAGAAGATGAAGCCGAAGATGCTTGCTTCCACGGGCTCACCCTATCGACCGGCGACGAGCCATTCGCTCGGCGGTTGCCGGGACAGGGGCGGTGCGGCGATAGTCAGCCGTGAAAGGCTGCGCCCGGCGGCCCAGGTGTGAAGGACCCGTCAAGATGCGGTTCGATTTCGATGCCGAATGAACGCCGCATGCCTTTCGCACAATGGCCGCACAGCTTCTTCATATCCGGTCGGTTCACTTCCCGCCGATGACGACATCGGACCAGGGAGGGAGTCGGCGGTGTACGAATACGACGGCCGCACCGGATACGAGCCGATCAGCGACGTGGAGCGCAAGGAGTTCCACGAACGGGGCTTCCTGCTGCTGCGCGGTGTGCTGAGCGAGGACCACCGGGCGGCGCTCGAACAGGCGGTCGGCCTTCGGTGCGACAACTTCGATCGGCGTTCCTCCTCGACCAGGGCGAGGAGTTACGAACGGTCATGGAGCTACTCGGGCACTCCACGATCCGGTTGACCGCGGACACCTACGGGCACATTCTGCCCGAGCGTGCCCGCCAGGCCGCGTCCGCGATTGATCGCGCGCTGGGTAGCGGGAGCTGACCTGCCATGCCCGGCGCGGTCGAAGGCCTTGGCTGTACGGATGGCTGTACTCAGGCCAAGATCAATAGAAGTTTGTGCTGGTGGAGACGAGGGGACTTGAACCCCTAACCCCCGCCTTGCAAAGGCGGTGCTCTGCCAATTGAGCTACGCCCCCGAAGACGGCCCGCCGGTACCCGGCACCGTTGCGGTGCTCAGCGCAGGTCGGGCGCGGTCGTGGCCTCGTGCCAGAGTGCGCGCTCGTCGTTGGCCTCCTTGATCCGCTTGGCGATCAACGCCGCGGCGCCCACGACGGCGGCCAGGACGAGCAGCTTCTTCCACATGGGACCCCGTCCCCCTTACGGTTGACAGCCCGCCTTCGGTGCGGGAGTGGGGCTAGCTGGAATCGAACCAGCGACCTCAGAGTTATCAGCTCTGCGCTCTAACCGACTGAGCTATAGCCCCGTGACCGAGCAAGGGTAGCGCACACCGGTCGTGGATCCCAACTCGGGGCCCCGGCGCACGCAGCCGCCGGCCGGCCGCGATCGAAAGCAGCTAGGGCGGCAGGACAATCCTAGCGGCTCTCGATCGCCGACAGATCACTCGCGTTCGGAGAGGGTGATCTCGATACCGCCGACCATGTCGGCGCAGACGTTGTAGATGAAGGCGGCCAGGGTCGCCAGTGCTGTGATGAGCACGACGTTCACCCCGCCGAGCAGTGCCGCAGTCCCGATCACGCCCTTGGCTGTGATCTTGAACCCCTCTCCAGCCGGCGTGTCGGCCGAGGTGACCAGGTCACCCAACAAGACGTTGATGCTCGTGAAGACCCCCATCGCGTCCAGCGCGAGGTAGAGCACGGACGTCGCCACGATGGTCACGATGAACAGGACCAGCGAGACGGCGAAGGAGAACTTCATCACCGACCACGGGTCGATCCGCTTCACCGACAGGCGGGCCCGACGCGGCCCCCGGGCGGCGGCCGCCGTGGCGGTGGTGCGCGCGGCCCGGACCGCGTCGGCCACCCGGGCCGACGCGACGGAGCGCCCGGTGAAGGCAGCCAACGAGGGCCGGCGGCCGGTGGCTGGTTTGGTGGCACCCCCCGCCGACGGGTTGCCGACCGGAGGTGTCACCGCGGCGGAACCAGGCATAACGGGCACAGAGGCCGACGCGGACACGACCTCGGGGACCTCGGCCAGCTTCCGGTCGCCGGCGCGGTCCCGGTCGGCGGACCCGTCACCGTCCGACGGCGGGCCATCGGGCGGCGGGACCATGCCCGGCGGCCTGGTGTACCTGCGCCCGCCGTCCCCGGTCGTCGCGGACGGGCCGTCGGATCGCTCGGAGGTTCCTTTACCGTCCCCGGCCGGGCCCGACGCCGACCCACTCGCGCCGGCCGGATCCGGCGCGCCGCCGCCGGAGCCACTGGTGCTCTTCGGCTCCCCGGGCGATCGGTGCGCCGTCGGCTCGCCGCCACCGGCGTCACCCTTGCCGGGGTTCGTACCGGAATCGCTTCCACCGGGGTCCCCGCCGCCGTCCCGGCGCAGGCGGTCGCCCGCCGCCGAACCATCGGAAGACCGGTCCCCGGGCGACGACTCCGCGCCGGAAGGACCACCGCCAGCCGGCTCGCCGGCGGAGGCGGAAGGGGTGGCGGAGGGCCTGGCGGAGGCGGAGGGAGAGGCGACGTCCGGAGCCGAGGCGCTCGGAGTCGAGGAGCTGGTGACCGGGACGCTCGCACGCCCGACGGCTGTGGAACCGCCGAACATCGAGGCCTCCTGCTGCCCTTCGACCCGGTTGGTCGAGGCCCCCCCGGTCCCCGACGTCGCCTGTGTCTCCGTCATCAACTAGTCCTGTTCGTCGGGCTCGTCGGCGTTGCGAGCGATGGCCACGAGGGACACGCCCTCGGGAAGGTCCATGAGCTTCACACCCATTGTGTTCCGGTCGCGCGTCCGGCGTACAGGCTTCACGGGAGTACGGATGACACCGCCCGTGCTTGTAATAGCGAACAGTTCATCCTCCGGCCTGATGACGACCGCGCCGATGAGCCCACCGCGCCGCTGTGTGATCTTAGCCGTCAGGACACCCTTTCCGCCTCTCCCCTGGACCGGATACTCCTCGATGGGTGTGCGCTTGGCGTACCCACCGTCGGTGGCGACCAGGACGTCCATCTCCATACCCTCTCGGACGACCTCCATTGCGAGAAGTTCGTCACCGTTGGTGAAGCGCATGCCGATCACGCCCGAGGTGGCGCGGCCCATCGGCCGCAGCGCCTCGTCGTTGGCGTTGAACCGGATAGCCTGAGCGTTCTTGCTCACCAGCAGCAGGTCGTCCGACGGCCCGATCAGCGCGGCGCCGACCAGTTCGTCGTTGTCCCGCAGGTTGATCGCGATGATGCCACCGCTGCGCGGCGAGTCGAACTCCTCCAGCTTGGTCTTCTTGACCAGGCCGTTCTTGGTGGCGAGGACCAGGTACGGCGCCACCTGGTAGTTCGGTATCTCGATGACCTGCGCGATGTGCTCGTCGGGCTGGAAGGCGAGCAGGTTCGCCACGTGCTGGCCGCGGGCCGCCCGGGACGCTTCGGGCAGTTCGTACGCCTTTATCCGGTACACCCGGCCCTTGTTGGTGAAGAACAGGATCCAGTCGTGGGTCGAGCAGACGAAGAAGTGGCTGACGATGTCGTCCTGGCGCAGGCTGGCCCCGGTGACCCCCTTGCCGCCCCGACGCTGCGAGCGGTAGAGGTCGACCTTGGTGCGCTTGGCGTACCCGGTGCGGGTGATCGTGACGACCACGTCTTCGCGGGCGATCAGGTCCTCGATGCTGACCTCGCCGTCGAACGGGACGATCCGCGTGCGCCGCTCGTCGCCGAACCGCTTGACGATCTCGCCCAGCTCCTCGGAGATGATCTTCCGCTGCCGCTCCGGCTTGGCCAGGATGTCCTTCAGGTCGGCGATCTTCAACTCGATCTCGGCCAGCTCGTCGATGATCTTCTGCCGCTCGAGCGCCGCGAGCCGCCGCAGCTGCATGTCGAGGATCGCGTTGGCCTGGATCTCGTCGATGTCGAGCAGCTGGATCAGGCCGACCCGGGCGTCGTCCACGGTGGGCGAACGGCGGATCAGCGCGATCACCTCGTCGAGTTCATCCAGCGCCTTGACGTACCCGCGCAGGATGTGCGCCCGCTCCTCGGCCTTGCGCAGCCGGTACGCGGTCCGCCGGCGGATGACGTCCATCTGGTGCGCGACGTAGTGGCGCACGAACTGCGCCAGGTTGAGCGTGCGCGGCACGCCGTCGACCAGGGCCAGCATGTTCGCGCCGAACGTGTCCTGCAGCTGCGTGTGCTTGTACAGGTTGTTCAGCACGACCTTGGCCACCGCGTCCCGTTTGAGCACGAGCACGAGGCGCATGCCGGTGCGTCCGGAGGACTCGTCGCGGATGTCCGCGATGCCGGACAGCTTGCCCTCGCGGACCAGCTCGGCGATCCGCTCGGCGAGATTGTCGGGGTTCACCTGGTACGGCAGTTCGCTGACGACCAACGTGGTGCGGCCCTTGCGGTCCTCCTCCACGTCGACGACCGCGCGCATCCGGATCGACCCTCGACCGGTGCGGTACGCCTCCTCGATCGGCGCCGTACCCACGATCAGGCCGGCGGTCGGGAAGTCCGGCCCCTTCACGATCTTGATGAGCGCGTCGAGGGTCGTGGCCTCGTCCGCGTCGGGGTTGTCCAGGCACCACTGCACGGCCTCGCCGATCTCCCGCAGGTTGTGCGGCGGGATCTTGGTGGCCATGCCGACCGCGATGCCCTCGGAGCCGTTGACCAGCAGGTTCGGGATCCGCGCCGGGAGCACGGTCGGCTCCTGCGTGCGGCCGTCGTAGTTGGGCACGAAATCGACGGTCTCCTCGTCGATGTCGCGCAGCATCTCCATCGCCATCGGGTCCAGCCGGCACTCCGTGTTGTGGCTGATGAACCCGTTGGTGATGAAGGCGTGGTCCTCGGTCTCGACCCGCAGGCTGTAGACCGGCTGCACGCCGGCGTCGCTCACCTCGGTCACCCGCGCGTATGCGAAGGTGCCGGCCGGCAGGTCCCACGGCAGGCCGACGAGGTCGTCACCGGCCACCCGCAGCCGGGGCGCCGCCTCGGCCTCGTACCGGAAACGGCGCTCCTCACCGCGCGGCCGGGCGAGCAGGTCGCCGGGCTCCAGTTGCGACAGCAGCTTCCAGCGCAGCGCCACCTCGCCGGTGTGCAGCCGCACGGCGCACAGCACCGGGTGGTTGTGGGTACCGACGAGCTCTGGGCCGTCCTCGACGCGCACCCGCAGGGTGGGGTGCGAGCCGGAGTGGAAGAGCATCGACGCGCCCACCACGTCACCGGTCAGGCCGGCCACCTTCAGGTCGATGGGGTTGTCCGATTCGGGCGCCGCGTCCGGCACGATCGAGTCGATGCGCACCGCCTCGCCGGACGCGAGGCGGACCTCGGTCGACCCCACCACGCAGTACCGCATCGCGGCGGCCGGGTCGTTTCCGGGCGAGCCGAAGTTGCCGTTGCCGTCGATCAGCGGGTAGCGCAGCGACCAGTGCTGCCCCATCCGGACGAGCGCGTCGTAGATCGCGGTGTCGCCGTGCGGGTGGTAGTTACCCATGACCTCACCGACGACCCGCGCGCACTTCGAGTAGCCGCGGTCGGGCCGGAACCCGCCGTCGTACATGGCGTACAGGATCTTGCGGTGCACCGGTTTGAGTCCGTCGCGGACGTCGGGCAGCGCGCGGCTGACAATCACGCTCATCGCGTAGTCGAGGTAGGAGCGCTGCATCTCCACCTCGAGCCCGACCGGCTCGACGCGGCCGCGCAGCCCGAACTCACCCGGGTCAGCGTGCTCGGCCGGCTCGCTCATCCGCTCGTCGTCCTCGGGAACCGTCGGATCCGTCACTGTCCGTCCTCATCGTCAAATCTCGGCGCCCAGGGGGAACGGGCACCGGTGTGGAACCGCTGAACTTTCACTGGACAACGCGCGCCGTGCGCGCATGCCCGCGGACACCCTGTCCACAGGAGCCTGTGGACATCCACAGGCTGTGGATTCAGATGTCCAGGAACCGCACATCCTTGGCGTTGCGCTGGATGAACGCGCGCCGGGCCTCGACGTCCTCGCCCATCAGCACGCTGAACAACTCGTCCGCCGTCGCCGCGTCGTCGAGGGAGACCTGCAGCAGCGTCCGGGTCGCCGGGTTCATCGTGGTCTCCCAGAGCTCGGCGAAGTTCATCTCGCCGAGGCCCTTGAAGCGCTGGATGTCCTCCGGCTTCGCGTTGGGCCGCCGCTCCCGGCGCAGCGCGATCAGTCCGTCGCGCTCCCGGTCCGAGTAGGCGTACTGGACGTCGTCGCCCTTCCTGTTCCACTTGATCTTGTAGAGCGGCGGCTGCGCCAGGTAGACGTGACCGAGCTCCACGAGCGGCCGCATGAAGCGGAACAGCAGGGTCAGCAGCAGGGTACGGATGTGCTGGCCGTCCACGTCCGCGTCGGCCATCAGCACGATCTTGTGGTAACGCAGCTTGTCGATGTCGAAGTCGTCGTGGATCCCGGTGCCCAGCGCCGTGATCAGCGCCTGCACCTCGTTGTTCTTCAGGATCTTGTCGATCCGCGCCTTCTCGACGTTGAGGATCTTGCCGCGGATCGGCAGGATCGCCTGGATCCGCGGGTCGCGACCCTGCTTCGCCGAGCCACCCGCGGAGTCCCCCTCGACGATGAACAGCTCCGACTCGCGCGGGTCGGTGGACTGGCAGTCGGCCAGCTTGCCCGGCATCGAGCTGGTCTCCAACAGCGACTTGCGCCGGGCCAGCTTGCGGGCCTGGGCGGCGGCGATGCGCGCCCGCGCAGCGGCCGAGGCCTTCGTGATGATCGTCTTGGCCTCACCCGGGTTGCGCTCCAGCCAGTCGGCGAGCCACTCGTTGCAGACCCGCTGCACGAAGCTCTTCACCTCGGTGTTGCCGAGCTTGGTCTTGGTCTGCCCCTCGAACTGCGGGTTCGCCAGCTTCACCGAGACGATCGCGGCGAGCCCTTCCCGGATGTCCTCGCCGGTGAGCTTCTCGTCGCCCTTGAGCAGTCGCTTATCCGCGGCGTACTTGTTGATCACGCTGGTGAGCGCGGCCCGGAAGCCCTCCTCGTGGGTGCCGCCCTCGTGCGTGTTGATCGTGTTCGCGAAGGTGTAGACCGACTCGCCGTACGACTCGTTCCACTGCATCGCGACCTCAAGCGACATCCGGTCGCTCTCGCCGCCGAACTCGATCACCGACTTGTGGATCGGGTTCTTCGTGGCGTTCAGGTGCTTGACGAAGTCGGCGATGCCGCCCTTGTAGAGGAAGGTCACCTCACGCGGCTTGCCCTCCTCGTCCACCTCGCGCTCGTCGCGGATGTGGATGGTCAGCCCGCGGTTGAGGAACGCCATCTCCTGCAGCCGCCGGTAGATCGTCTCGAACGAGAACTCGGTCGTCTCGAAGATCTCCGGATCGGGCCAGAACGCCACGCAGGATCCGCTGCGCCGGGTCGGCTCGCCCTTCTCGAGCGGCGTGGGCCGGGAGTTGCGGTACTGCTGGCGCCAGACGTACCCGTCCTTGTGGATCTCGACTTCCATCCGGGACGAGAGGGCGTTGACGACGGAGACGCCCACGCCGTGCAGGCCGCCGGAGACGGCGTACGCCTTGCCGTCGAACTTGCCACCGGCGTGCAGCACGGTCAGCGCGACCTCGACGCCCGGTTTCTTGAGTTTCGGGTGAATATCAACCGGAATGCCCCGGCCGTTGTCCACCACGCGGACCCCGCCGTCGGCGAGCAGCACGACGTCGATCGTGTCGCAGTAACCGGCGAGCGCCTCGTCCACCGCGTTGTCGACCACCTCCCATACCAGGTGGTGCAGGCCCCGCTCACCGGTCGAGCCGATGTACATGCCGGGCCGCTTGCGCACCGCCTCGAGCCCTTCCAGGGCGGTCAGCGACGCGGCGGTGTACTCGTTCTGCGTGCGTTTCGGTGCTGCCACCAGAGTCCTCTCCCCGCGGTCGTATTCACTATCGATCCTACTGCGGAGCCTGACGAAACAGGGGCGCGGCACCCTCTCACGTCGCCATAGCGACACGAACACAGCCGGGCGTGAGACCCCCTACGTGGGCGGGTTGTCCAGCCCCGCCGCCCGCCGCCCAGCGCCGTCGCGCTCATGCCGTTTCGATCCCCCGGTACGCCGTAGGCCCGATCTGACCGATTACCTCCGGGATCCGGAGCTCCGGGGGTCGCGTACCGACCAGTGTGTGCCGTACTCTCCCGGCGCGCCTGCGGCATACCGGAGCCGGGCCGCGCCGCGCCCGGAACCGGACGTAAGTGAGAGGTGTGACATGGGGCTGGACAACGTCGCCGTGCAATGGCCTCGCACCGGCCGCTTCTACGACCCGGTGGCACCCGCCGAGTTCGTGGACTTCGCCGGCCTCGCCGATGATCCACAGGTCCCGGCGCCGGCGGCCGCACTCGCCGGCCACATCGCCAAGACGGGTACGGTCCGGGCCACCACCTACACAGAACTGGTGGACCTCCTGCTGGGGTTGTCGGGTGTGCTCTACGCCACCGACGCCGCGGCTGAGGACCAGGACCCGGTGATCGACCCGGACGGCTGCGCCTGGATCGCCGGCGGGCTGGAGCGGTTCGTGGCGGGCCACCGCCCACTCGGCGAGGAGGTCACCTTCGACACGGTCGCCGAGGTGCTGCGCACCGCGCTCGCCGGCGCCCGGCTCGCCGAGCAGCAGCTGCGCTGGCTGGAGAACCGGCTGGCGGCGCTGCGCGACGAGTCCGGCGACGCCCCGGCATGGAGCTTCACGCTCACCGAACTCGACGTGCTGGCCCGCTTCTACCGGCGCTGTGCCGACCGGGGGTTCGCCGTCTACGCCGACTTCTGACGTCGGACGCCCGCCCCCTCCACCAGCAGCTCCGGCGGCGTGCGTCGCGCCACCGTCCAACCCACTGACC
>VSCG01000095.1:0-12687 GCA_047459115.1 Micromonosporaceae bacterium | reverse complement strand
CCCGCGAGGACCAGGAGGTTCTCGTCGTTGCGGCGCATGCGGGTGGCCAGGTGGTCGAGCTGGAACAGCTCGGCCAGCCGGTCCGGATCCTCCTCGCCGCGCTCCAGGCGGTCGAGGTGCCCGATGAGCCGGTCGACCAGGATCTGCGACCGGCGAGCCAGGTTGACGAACATGGTGGCGACCGAGGCGCGCAGAGCCGCCTGCTCGGCCGCGGTCCGCACCGCCTCCATGTGGACGGCGTTGAACGCCTCGGTCACCTGGCCGAATTCGTCCCTGCTGCGCACCGGCAGCGGCTCGGCGATCTGGGCCGCGACCTGGCTCGGCGACATCTGCGCCGCGAACGCCGGGTCGCGCAGCCGGGCGACCGCCTGCGGCAGCCCGTACTGGGCGACCGACAGGGCCCCTTGCCGCAGCACGCGCAGCGAGCGCGCCATCGACCGGGCCACCATCCACGCGAACACGACCGCGAGCAGCAGCATGCCCACCAGCAGGCCCGTCTCGAGCAGGACCTGACGCACCACTCCGTCACGCAGATCGGTCGCGATCGCCGTCATCCGGCCGTCCAGCTCGGCCTCGACGCCGCGCAACAGGTCGGCGTGTTCCCGCTGGGCGGCATCCCACTCGTCGGGCCCGAACGCGAGCCGGAAGTTCTCGTCGGCGGTCATGCCACTGTTGATGACACTCTCCACCGTGCCCTGGTACATCTTCGCCACGCGCAGGTCGTCGCCGGACAGCTTCAGGTCGTAGAGATCTCGCTCCTCGGGGGTGGCGACCAGCAGGAAGGCCTGCAACGCCTGCGCCTGCCCGGCGAACGCCTCGACGAACTCCCGGACCCGGGCCTGGGGCAGGCTCTGCTCGCTGAGCGCACGCAGCACGATCACCCGCTGCTGCGCCAGGGCCTCCTTCATGTTGGAGATGGCGGCCGCGGCACGCATCCGGTCACTCAGGCTGGTCTCGCCGGCCAGCTGAGCCGCCGACTCCCGCACCGCGAGCAGGTTGGCGATGACGACGCGGTAGCGGAACGCGGTGTCGCTGAGCGAGACGCCCTCCCGGGCGGCCACCTTGTTGCGCAACGCGGGCAGCTCGGAGAGTTGGCTGTCGATGCTGCGCAGCAGGGACACGTAGGTGGGCGGCAGGTCGACGAGGCCCGAGCGGCGCAGGGTGTAGGTGCGCTGCGCTTCGTCGGTGACCGGGATCTGCCTGCGGTACGCCTCGACATAGGCCTCGACGCTGCCTCCCCGCGTGCCCAGCACCAGCGTGGCCGCCGCCCGCTCGTTCTGCAGCTCGTGGACCAGCCGGCCGACATCGCTGGACAGTTGGGACAGCGTCCGGGCCCGGTCGGCGTTGTTGTACGTCTCGATGTGACCGAGCACGCCGTTGGCGCCCACGATGACGGTGGCGATCGCGGGCACGATCAGGATGAGGCCCAACTTCGACCAGATGGGCAGGTCCCGGAGCCACTGCCGGACCGGTCGGCGAAGACCCGACAGCACGCCCGTGGTAGGCCGCTTGCTCACCTCACCGCCCTCTGTTCGCCTGCCGCGATCCGCGGCGTCTCGACGTGCACCCTCCACTGACCGTCTCGGGACGGACCTCCGAGATTCCATCACGACCCGGTGTCAAAGAGAAAGCCCAGGGTCGTGATGTATCCGCAGTGTGGTGAGTTGACCTACATTCGCCATCGCCCAGGGTCGTGGCCAAACTACGAGGCGTATCTGAAACAGGGGGCATCGCGGGCGTCAGACCATCAGCTTCGCGTATCCGGGTTTGATGACCTCCTCGATGATGGCCAGGCGCTCGTCGAACGGGATGAACGCGCTCTTCATCGCGTTGACGGTGAACCACTGCAGGTCGGCCCAGCCGTACCCGAAGGCCTCCACCAGCAGCGCCATCTCCCGCGACAACGACGTACCGCTCATCAGCCGGTTGTCGGTGTTGACGGTCACCCGGAAACGCAACTGACGCAGCAGCCCGATCGGGTGCGCCGCGATCGAGGGCGCGGCGCCGGTCTGCACGTTCGACGACGGGCACAGCTCCAGCGGGATGCGCTTGTCCCGCACGTACGCCGCGAGCCGGCCGAGCCGGCCCTCCGGGGAGATGTCGTCGACGATCCGCACCCCGTGCCCGAGCCGGTCCGCACCGCACCACTGGATCGCCTCCCAGATCGACGGCAACCCGAACGCCTCCCCGGCGTGGATGGTGAAGTGGAAGTTCTCCCGGTGCAGGTACTCGAACGCGTCCAGGTGCCGGGTCGGCGGGTAGCCCGCCTCGGCGCCGGCGATGTCGAAGCCGACCACGCCCTGGTCCCGGTACCGCACCGCGAGCTCGGCGATCTCCATCGACCGGGCGGCGTGGCGCATCGCGGTGAGCAGCGTGCCGATGCGGATGCGCTCGGCGGCCAGCGGGGTGCCGGCGGCGGCCGCCGCCGCTACCTGCTCGGCGCCGTCGGCGAACCCGGCGAGCACCGCCTCCACCACCTCCGGCAGCGACAAGCCGCGCTGGCAGTGCTGCTCCGGGGCGAACCGGACCTCCGCGTACACCACGCCGTCCGCCGCGAGGTCGACGGCGCATTCGGCGGCCACCCGGTGCAGCGCCTCGGGCGTCTGCATCACCGCGACGGTGTGCGCGAACGTCTCCAGGTAGCGCTCCAGGGAACCCGAGTCGGCGGCCGCCACGAACCAGTGGCCGAGCTGCTGCGGGTCGGTGGTCGGCAGCTCGTGTCCGACAGCGTCGGCGAGCTCGACCACGGTGGCCGGTCGCAGGCCACCGTCGAGGTGGTCGTGCAGCAGCGCCTTGGGGGCCTTGACGATCTCGTCGAACACGGGTGTACCCATGTTCAGACATTAGCGAAGGCCATCGACCGCACGGCGGCATGGTGCCCGGGGAATAATCGCCGGTGACCGCGATGCGAACCGACGTCCTGGCGTACCTGCGCTGCCCGGTGTGCGGCGCGGGCCTCGCGCCCGCCGACCGGGCCGTACGGTGCGCCCGGGGACACGCCTTCGACGTGGCCCGGCAGGGGTACCTGCACCTGACCACCGGGCGGACGCGCCACCCGGGCGACTCGGCGGCGATGGTCGCCGCCCGGGCGGACTTCCTGGCCGGCGGGCATTTCGCCTTCGTGGCCGAGGCGCTCGCGCAGCGCGCCGCCGAGATCGCGGCGGAGCATGCGCCGCACGCCGAGGCGGCGGCCGGGACCTCGGACGTCCCCGCCGCCGAGGCGGCCGCGCCGCTCGTGGTCGACGTGGGCGCCGGCACCGGCTATCACCTGGCAGCCGTGCTCGACGCCCTGCCTGCCGCCGTCGGGCTGGCCGTGGACTCGTCGAAGGCGGCGGCCCGCCGGGCCGCCCGGGTGCACCCGCGCGCCGGCGCCGTCGTGTGCGATGTGTGGTCCGGCCTGCCGCTGCGCGATCACACGGCCCGGCTGGTGCTCAACGTCTTCGCGCCGCGCAACCCGGTCGAGTTCCGCCGGGTGCTCGCGCCGGGCGGCGAACTGCTCGTGGTGACCCCGCAGCCGGCCCACCTGGCCGAACTGGTGGGCGCCCTCGACCTGCTGCAGGTGGACGTGCGCAAGCAGGACCGCCTCGCCGCGACGTTGGGCCGCCCGGTCCTGCGGCGCCGGCTGACCCGTACGCTGCGCCTCGGCCACGACGACCTGCGTGCCCTGGTGGCGATGGGGCCGAGCGCCCGACACGTCGACCCGGACGCCGTGTCGGCGCTGCCCGAGCCGTTCGCGGTCACCGCGGCCGTCCAACTCGACGCCTACCGGTTCGGGTAGCTTCGCGTCACCCACGCCGCGGACCCGCCGCCCACGACGGACACCCGGCCAGGCCGGTGGCGGCCCCGGCCAGGTCACGTCGAGAGGTCGACCTCTTCCCAGCCCACCGGCGGCTCGTGGTAAGGCCCGCAGAAAAGCACCGCCCACTCCAGCGCCCAGCGCCGCTGCCCCATCGCGTTGGAGTCCAGCTGGCCCGGCACCGGCACGCCGTGCTGTTCGGCGGTCAGGAACGCCCAGTCCAGGCAGTAGTACCGATCGAGCATGGCCGCGGCCTGGTGTGGCGCGCGCGGTGCGCTCAGGGTCCGGGACCGCCACGCCGCGAACGACTCACCCTCGGGCAGGTTGGGGAAGAGCCGGACCAGCCCGTCGTCCGGCGGCGCCAGCGGGTCGAGGTCCTTGACCAGACCGAGCAGCCAGGCCAGGGCGAAGAGCGCCTCCAGGTGCAGCGCGAACGACCACCGATCGCCCTTGCCGGAGGCCACGAAACGCCACTCCGGCGGCGTGACCGCGTCGACCAGCCGGGAGTCGAGCAGCCAACTCATCGCCAGCTCATGGGGCATGCCGAAGCAGCAGGCCAACACGATGTTCAGGATCGCGGCCCGCGCCTCCAGCTCCGCTACCGGCCGCAGTTCGACCCCGTCGCCGCGCTCCCAGACCAGCGGGAAGTTCTCCGGTGGCACCGGCAGACGCAGCCGGCGCAGTTCGTCGAGGCTCGCCGCGCGGACCTCGACGGGGTCGGGGGCGGGTACTGCCACGGGGCCGTCCAAGGGTCGAAACGCTTGCCCGGGCAGCCTAGCGAGGCAGCGCCCACGGGTACCAACCGGCTAAGCGTCGCGGTGCGCCAACTCCACGGCGAAGGCCGGCAGGCAGATCGCGACGTACTCGGCACCCTCGGCCTCGGGGGTCGTGTAGCGGACGCGTTCCCCAGCGCGGGCCAGCACCGCCTGTCCGGCGCGCACGTCGAGCACGCCGTCGGCCGTCTCCACCCGGACCAGGCCGCGCAGCACGAGCGTCACCTCGTCGAACTCCGGTGTCTGCGCCGGCTCCTCCCAGCCTCCGGGGGCGACCATGTGCGCAACCGACAGCGCGGCATCCCCGGTGTTGACCCGGCCCACGTACTCGTCGATGATCTTCCCGCCGGGCACGGGGATCCGGGTGGGCTTGGCGATGAGCTCGGCCATCAGGCGATCTTCTCCATGATCAGGGGTCGGGGTTCGGGCGGGACCGAGGTGACGGTGACCGCGCCTTCGGCCACCGCGAGCGCCGCCGGGAAGCGGGTCGGGTCCTCGGTACGCAACTCCAGGAGCACGTCCTGCGCGCGTACCCGGTCGCCGGGGCGCCGGTGCAGGATGACGCCGGCGGACGGCGACACGGGGTCCTCCTTGCGCGCCCGGCCGGCGCCGAGCCGCCAGGCGGCGACGCCGACCGCATAGGCATCCACAGTAGACACATAGCCGTCCATGGGGGCCCGCACCAGCTCGGTCTCGGGCGCCTTGGGCAGCGGGGCGTCCGGGTCACCGCCCTGCGCGCGGATCATCGCGCGCCAGACGTCCATGGCGCGCCCGTCAACCAATGCGGCGGCCGGGTCGGCCTCGGGCAGCCCGGCCGCGGCGAGCATCTCCCGGGCGAGCGCCAGGGTCAGCTCCACGACATCCGGGGGACCGCCGCCGGCGAGCACCTCCACAGCCTCGGCCACCTCCACCGCGTTGCCGACCGCGCGGCCGAGCGGTGCGGACATGTCGGTGAGCAGTGCGACGGTCGTGACCTGGTGCGCCCGGCCGAGTTCCACCATCGTGCGGGCCAGCTTGCGGGCGTCGGTGACGCCCTTCATGAACGCGCCGGAGCCGACCTTCACGTCGAGCACGAGGGCCCCCGTACCCTCGGCGATCTTCTTGCTCATCACCGAGCTGGCGATCAGGGGGATCGACTCGACGGTGCCGGTCACGTCGCGTAGCGCGTACAGCTTGCGGTCGGCCGGGGCGAGCTCGTCGCCGGCCGCGCAGACCACCGCGCCCACCTCCCGCAGCTGGCGTAGGAACTCCTCACGCGACAGCGTGGCCCGCCAGCCGGGGATGGACTCCAGCTTGTCCAGCGTGCCGCCGGTGTGGCCGAGGCCGCGGCCGGAGAGTTGCGGCACGGCCGCGCCGCACGCGGCGACCAGCGGCGCCAGCGGGAGGGTGATCTTGTCGCCGACCCCGCCCGTCGAGTGCTTGTCCACGGTCGGCCGCGGCACGCTCGACAGGTCCAGCCGCTCGCCGCTGGCCACCATCGCCCGGGTCCACCGGGCGGTCTCCCGGGTGTTCATGCCGCGCAGCAGGATCGCCATGGCGAGCGCGGCCATCTGCTCGTCCGCGACCGCGCCCCGGGTGTACCCGTCGACCACCCAGTCGATCTGCGCGTCGGACAGCTGCCCGCCGTCGCGCTTGGTGCGGATGACGTCTACCGCGTTGACGGCTCTGTTCTCCACCGCTCTTTGATCCTCCCCGCGGCGTGTCGGCTCAGGTCCTCTCCAGATCCTGCACGTCGAACGCGTACGGCAACAGGTCGGCCATCCGCAGCGGGGCTCCCGGCGCGTCGACCAGGCAGTCCGGCCCGCCGTGCTCCCACAGCAACTGCCGGCAGCGCCCGCACGGCATCAGCGGCGCCCCGCCGGCGTCCACGCACGACAGGGCCACCAGGCGCCCTCCGCCACCGGCGACCAGGGAGGAGACGATCCCGCACTCGGCGCACAGCACGACGCCGTACGCGGCGTTCTCCACGTTGCACCCGACGACGATCCGCCCGTCGTCGACCAGGGCGGCCGCGCCGACGGGGAACTTCGAGTACGGCGCGTACGCCCGGCGCATGGCCTCCGTCGCCGCGGCCCGCAACACCTGCCAGTCGATCTCCACGCCCTCATCCTCCCGCAGTCGCCGATCGTGGATGCGAAGATCCCCGGTTCCGGCCGGCCGGCCGTCGCCGGGTGCGGGCCAGAGCCGGGGCAGCCGGTCAGCCCTGCACGTACGGCTTGCCGTCGGCAGCGGGGGCCCGCACCCGTCCGACGAGCCCGGCCACGGCGAGGATGGTCGCCAGGTACGGCAGCATGTTGAGGAATTCGCTCGGGATCGGGCTGGCGATCGCGCCGAGATAGGTGGCGAGCTTGTCGGCGAACCCGAAGAACAGGGCCGCCAGCAGGGCCCCGGTCGGGCTCCACCGGCCGAAGATCATCGCGGCGAGCGCGATGAACCCCTTGCCCCCGATCATGTTCTTGGTGAACTGGCTGACCAGGAACAGCGTGTAGAAGGCGCCGCCGGTGCCGGCTACCACACCGCCGAGCAGCACGTTGCGGTAGCGGGTCCCCCGTACCCGCACGCCGAGCGTATCGGCGGCGACGGGGTGCTCGCCGACGGACCGGGTGCGCAGGCCCCACCGGGTGTGGAACAGCCCGATGTGGATGACCACCACGGCGGCGAGGGCGAGGTAGAGGAAGAGGTGCGCCTCGAACAGCACCGGCCCGATCACCGGGATCTCGGAGAGCACCGGGACGCGCCACACGCCGAACCCGACCGGCTCGTTGTACTGGGCCGGGTCCAGCTGCATCAGCCGCTCGTAGAGGAAGCCGGTCAGGCCCACGGCGAACAGGTTGAGCACGATGCCGAGCACGACCTGGTCGACCAGGTACCGGATCGCGAATACCGCCAGCACTGCGGAGATCAGCAGCCCGGCCACGGCCGCGGCCAGCAGGCCCGCCACGGCGCTGGCGGCGAGCGTGCCGACGAGCGCGCCGGCGAACGCGCCCATGAGGAGCTGCCCCTCGATCGCGACGTTGATCACGCCCGACCGCTCACAGAGCACCCCGCCGAGCGCGCCGAAGATGAGCGGCAGGGCCGCGTTGAACGTGCCGCGGGCGACGTCGACCAGCGGCATGTAGTTCAGGTCCCCCGGCGCCGAGGAGACCTGCCAGCACAGCGACGAGGCCACGACCGCCCCGACGGCCACGCCGAGCAGCGGGGCGTACCAGCGCTTGGCGGCAGTGGCGAAGAGCGCACCGCCGGCGCCGGCCGCGATCAGGCCGAAGACGACCGCGCCGACGGTGCCGTTGACGGACAGCGCCGCCCCGACAGCGTCCTCGCTGAGTGTGAATCTTGCATCACGGTCCGTGGCGAGCGCCCCGAAGGCCGCCGCGGCGGCCAGCCCGGCCGCCACGAGCACCACTCCGGTGATCCGGTTGCGCGTCCAGTACCGGGGCGCCTCGACGGCGGTGGCGGTGAGGTCGGCGACCGCGGTGCTCATGCTCTCACCAGCCCTTCGCCATGCTCGTCTCCAGCCGGGCCGCCCGCGCGGCACGCAACTGGAAGATGGTCTTCACGAACGCCGGCGCGGCGATGAACAGGACGATCATCGCCTGCAGCACGGTCACCAGCTCGACGGAGATCTGCGCGTAGGACTGCATCCGGTTGCCGCCGGCCTGCAACGCCCCGAACAGCAGACCGCCCAGCAGCACCCCCCAGGGCCTGGCCCGGCCGAGCAGGGCCACCAGGATGCCGTTGAAGCCGATCTGCCCGACGACCTGCGGGGTCAGGGTGTGCTCGGTGCCGAGCACCACGGCGGCCCCGCCGAGTCCGGCCAGCGCGCCGGAGATGGCCATGACGAGCACGTACGTGCGGCCCACGCTCATGCCCGCGGTCCGCGCGGCGGCGGGGTTGGACCCGACCGCCCGCAGCTCGAACCCGAACGTCGAGCGGTTCAGCAGCCAGGCGATCGCCGCGCAGGCGAGCACCGCGAAGACGATGCCGAGGTTCGCCCGGAGGGTGGGGCCGGGCAGGTCGAGCAGGTAGGACGAGCGGTGCACGGGCTTGCTGATCGCGTCAGACCGGTTGGGGTCCTGGATCCCGCGCTGCACGATCAGCCACCCGAGGAACAGCGCGGCCGTGTGGTTGAGCATGATCGTGGTGATGACCTCGTGCGCGCCCGTGCGGGCCTTCAGGATGCCGGGCACGAAACCCCACGCGGCACCGGCGAGCGCCGCGCCGAGCAGCGCGACCAGCATGTGCAGCACGGGCGGCAGGCCGAGCGCGAAGCCGAGGGTCGCGGCCCCGATCGCGCCGAGCAGCGCCTGGCCCTGGGCACCGATGTTGAACAGCCCGCCGCGGAAGGCGAGCGCGACCGCGAGCCCCGTGAAGACCAGCGGAGCGGCGTAGGTCAGCGTCTCCGAGACGGGTTGCAGCACCCGGTCCCAGGAGCCGGTGCCCTGCGCCAGCGATCGGACCTGGGCCGGGTCCAGGATGGCGCCCTTGAACAGGTTCGTGTACGCCTCGCTCAGCGCCCGCCAGCTCTCGCTCGCCGCCGCGCTCGGGGCGGCGAAGAAGTACCCGAACGCCGCCAGCACCTCCTCGTCGGACACGAGGATCAGCACGCCGCCGACGAGCATGGCCAGCACGACGGCGAGCACGCTGACCATGACCGTGTTCGCCGACCACACGTTGCGCAGGAACACGGGCAGGAACGCCTGCGCGGACGGGTGCTCCGAGCCACCCTGCCCGGCCGCGTCCTGCTGCCCACCCTGGCCGGCCGCGCCGCCGGGTTCGGCCTCGGCCGCCGGGCTCTTGGGCGGGGATCCGGTCGTCATGCGACGGCCTCCTCGTCAACGGTGATGCCCGCCATCAGCAGGCCGATCTCCTCCCGCGGGGTGTCCGGGGGGACGGTGGCGAGTATCCGGCCGCGGTACATGACCGCGACCCGGTCGGCGAGCCCCAGCACCTCGTCGAGTTCGCTGGAGACCAGCAGCACGGCGGTGCCCCGGTCCCGCTCGGCGACGATCTGCCGGTGGATGAACTCGATCGACCCCACGTCGACACCGCGCGTGGGCTGGGCCGCGACCAGCAGCTTCAGCGGCCGGACCAGCTCCCGAGCGACAACAACCTTCTGCTGGTTGCCGCCGGAGAGCGTGGCGACCGGCGCGGCCGGCGAGCTGGCCCGCACGTCGAACCGGGCGATCGTGTCGCGCGCCCCGACCTCGATCGCCTCGGGGTCGAGCACCAGCCCGGAGCCGCACGGCGGTTGGTCGTAGGTGTCGAGCACCAGGTTCTCGGCGACCGTGAAGTCGGCGACCAGCCCGTCGACGCTGCGGTTCTCGGGGATGTAGCCCACGCCGGCACGCAGGATCTCCCTGGTACGCCGGTTGGTGACCTCCGCGCCGGATAGCTCGACGGTGCCGGCGCGGACCGGGCGCAACCCCATGATCGCTTCCACCAGTTCGGTCTGGCCGTTGCCCTGCACGCCCGCGATGCCGAGCACCTCGCCCGCGCGGACCTCGAGGTCCACCCCGTCGACCGCGCGCTGCCCGCGTTCGTCGTACACGACCAGCCCGCGCACGCTCAGCACCGGCTCGCCAGGCTCGGCGGGCGTCTTCTGGACGTCCAGGCGCACCGTGCGGCCGACCATCAGCGCCGCCAGGTCCTCCTCGCTGGTGTCCGGGGTGGTGGTCCGCACGCATTGCCCGCGGCGGATGACCGTGATCCGGTCGGCGATCGCCTTGACCTCGCGCAGCTTGTGGGTGATGAAGACGATCGACTTGCCGGCCGCCTTGAGCCCGCGCATGACCTCCAGCAACTCGTCGGTCTCCTGCGGGGTGAGCACGGCGGTCGGCTCGTCGAGGATCAGCAGGTCGATCTCGCGGGTGAGCGCCTTGACGATCTCGACGCGCTGCTGGACGCCGACCGGCAGGTCCTCGACCACGCTGTCCGGGTCTACCTCGAGTCCGTAGCGGCGGGACACCTCGACGACCTGCCTGCGGGCGCGGCGGCGGTCGAGGAAGCCGAGCGGTCCGCCGCGCACCTGTTCGGCGCCGAGCATGACGTTCTCGGCGACGGTGAAGACCGGCACCAGCATGAAGTGCTGGTGGACCATCCCGATGCCGGCTGCGATGGCGTCCCGAGGGCTCTTGAACCGCACGGGCGCGCCGTCGACGAGGATCTCGCCCTCGTCGGGCTGCAGCAGCCCGTAGAGGATGTTCATCAGCGTGGATTTGCCCGCGCCGTTCTCGCCGAGCAGGGCGTGGATCTCTCCCGGCTCGACGGTGAGGGTGATGCTGTCGTTGGCCACCAGGTCGCCGAAGCGTTTGGTGATGCCGCGCAGTTCGAGTCTCAGCGGATTCCGCCTTCCTTGCGCCCGCCTGTGGGGGTGTCAGGCAGCACGGCCGGTCCCCACGGTGCCCGGCACCGCGGGGACCGGCCGGCGGGTCACTTCGGTTGGGCCGGCGACTCGACCTTGACGGTGCCGGCGATGATGTCCTGCTTCAGCTGCTCGATCTCGGCCTTGAGCTCGGCCGGCACCTTGCTGTCGAACTCGTGGTACGGCGCGATCGAGACGCCGTTGTTCTCCAGCGTGCCGACGAACTTGCCGGTGATCAGCTTGCCCTCGCTCTTCGCACCCTCCAGCGCGGCGTCGCGCACCGCGTCGGGGATGTTCTTCACGACGGTGGTCAGGAAGACCGGGCAGTACTTGGTGGCGCTCTCGCACCCGTCGACGTCCACCCAGATCACCGAGAACTTGCCGCCGCTGGCCAGGGCCGCGTCCGCGGTGCCCAGGCCCGCCCCGCCGGCGACCGGCATGATGATGTCGGCGCCCTGCGCGACGAGGGTGTCGCTGACCTTCTTGCCCTCGTCCTGCTTGACGAAGTCGTTGGTGAACGAGCCGTCCTGGGTCTCCTTGTTCCAGCCGAGCACCTGGACGTTGGCGTTCTTCACCTTGTTGTAGTGCGCCACGCCGTCGACGAACCCGTCCATGAAGATGGTCACGGCCTGGATCTTCATGCCGCCGTAGGTGCCGACCTTGCCGGTCTTCGACATGCCGGCGGCCAGGTAGCCGGCGAGGAACGCCGCCTGGGCGGTGTCGAACTCCATGGAGTAGACGTTGGGCAACCCCGGGTTCGAGTCGACGATGGCGAACTGCTTCTCGGCGTTCGCCTCGGCCACCTCCTTGGTGGCGTCGTGCATGAGGCCGCCCACCGCGAGGATGAAGTCGCAGTCCTGGTTGGCGTAGTTCGTCAGGTTCGGCACGTAGTCGGCCGGTGCCGTGGACTGCGTGTGCCGGGTCGTGATGCTGGAGTTCTCGGCCTTCGCGGCCTCCAGGCCCTTCCAGGCCGACGCGTTGAAGGACCGGTCGTCGATGCCGCCCGTGTCGGTCACCATGCAGGTGCTGTACTCGGTCGCGCCCGCGCCTGTGCCGCCGTTCTCCGCTGGAGGTTCGCCACACGCTGCGGCGGCGGCGAGTGCCATGCCTCCGACCGCGAGAACAGCGACGCCCCTCATCCCACGCCTTGTGCGCAAGATGATCTCCCTTCCCAAAGTGACCGCCTGGTAGCGGTCAAACTAACGGACGGGAGCGTACGTGGGTCATCCGTCGTCCAGCGGAATCTCGTTACCGTCTGCCCGGTGCCGTAACGCTCCCGTAACCGAGTCGTGTCCGTACTGCCGCCGACGCGGCGTTGCGGACCGGTTTGGATCAGCGCCAGAAGACGGCGACAGCCGCGTTGACGAGGGTCAGCGCGACGATGGCCAGGAAGTGACCGCGGTTGACGGCCTCCCGCTTGCGCGAGAAGAACACCATCGCCCCGATCGCCAGCCCAAGGACGGCCTTCACGACCAGCTTGGCCGGATCGGGCTCGCGGTCTCCGCCACCGCGCAGCGGCGCGGCGAGGCCCAGGCCGGTCACGACCACGAGGAGACCTCCCCACAGCATGCCCAGGTTGATCTTCAGACGCCCGGAGATGTACTGGACGACCGCGCCGCCCAGCAGCAGGGCGAACCCGACGAGGTGCAGGTAGAGCAGGATCAGCCGAAGAGTGTTCACGCCTCGGTATCCTGCCCTACCCGCGACCGGCAGGCGACCTCAGCCGACACCATGGTCGTCGACCTACACAGGCCGGG
>VSCG01000094.1:0-12699 GCA_047459115.1 Micromonosporaceae bacterium | reverse complement strand
CTGGGTGCCCGGTGACCACCGGGGACATCGGGGAGCGGTCGGTCATGACGCGACGATAGACGCGCGGGCGGGCCCGGGGTCGTTCAGACGGCGGCCGGTTGCGTGGGCCGGGGGGTGGCGGTGCGCGCCGTGTGCGCCTCGCGGCGGGCCAGGTAGCCGAAGCCCACGGCCGTCAGGGTGGCCAGCAGCCACCACTGGACCACGTACGCCGCGTTCTGCCAGGAGTTCTCCTGGTGTGCCGGCACGGCGGTGAAGCCCGGCTCGACCGGGTCGGCCAGCACGTACGCCCCGTACACCGGGTACGGGAGTTCCCGGGCGATCTGCGGGACCCCGATGCGGCGGACCTGGGCTCCGGCCGCCCCGACCCGCTCGACGGGCTGCGCGCCGGATTCGGACAGGCGTACCGCGCCCGTCACGGTGACCTCGCCGCTCGGGGCCGGCGGGACGCTCGGCCGGGCGGTTGGCCCCTCAGGCGCGGCCGGCACCCAACCGCGGTCCACGAGCACGGCGGAGCCGTCGGCCACGCGCAGCGGGGTGATCACCTCGAAGCCGACCCGCCCGGCGACCGTACGGCCGCGCACCAGGATCTCGCCCGTCGGGTCGTACACCCCGGTGACCGTGACCCGGGTCCACGCCCGGTCCTCAGGCGGCGGCGGGCCGCCACCGACCTCGGGCGGAGCCAGCACCGACCCGACCGGCACCGGGGTGGCGGTGGCCGCCGCCTCGACGCGGGCGTTGATCGCGGATCGCTCCCGGTACCGGTCCAGCTGCCACTGGCCCAGCAAGATCATGATCACGATTGCGGCGATCGTGAGGGCGGCCAGGCCCAGCCAGCGTGGCGTGGCGAGGAAGCGGTACACCCGACCGAGGTTACCCGGGCGAGCGGCGCCGCCAATCGGCTCGTCGAACCGGCGCCTTCCCGAACCGATCCGGGTATGGTCGCTAACGGCAGCATCCGACGCCGATACCGATCATGAAGGAGGCCGAGTGACCGGCCAGGTGGCGGTGCGCACGTTCCCGACGTTGGCGGTGGAGACCCCGCGGCTGCACGTCCGTCCGGTACGCGCCGAAGACGCCGAGGCGGTGGGGGACATCTTCGCCGACAAGCAGACCCAACGCTGGTTGCCGTACCCGGCACACGAGGGCGCGGCCTGGGCGTTCGCCTGGTGTACCGAGGTGGCGGCCGAGCAGCGCGAGGGTGGCGCGGGCGACCACTACGCCGTCGTGCGCCGCGAGGACGACCGGCTCGTCGGCTGCCTGTGGACCACGCGCACGGACTGGGTGGCCCGGCTGACCGAGATCGGGTACGCGATCGTGCCCGACGCCCGTGGCTTCGGCGTGGCGGCCGAGGCGGTGGACGTGCTCGCCATCGCGCTCATCCTCGAGCACGGCTTCCACCGCGTCGAGATGCGGGTGGCGCCGGGCAACGTGGCCTCCCGGCGGGTGGCCGAGAAGGCCGGCTTCACCTACGAGGGGCTGCTGCGCGATGCCGGGTATGTGCACAGCGGACGGGTAGACCTGGAGGTCTGGTCCCTGGTCGCGGCCGACCTGCGCTGAGTGCCGACCTGTGCTGAATCCCTGACCCGCTGGCCCCGGCGGGCTCAGCGCATGGAAGAGGGCACCCGGGGGAAGTCCCTGACCGGCCGTCCCTCCAGGCCGTTGCGCAGGGTCTCGGCCACGGTCTGGATCGGCGCGTTCGCGTTCCCGTCGCCCACCACGTGGAAGGGGTTGTCCGGGTCGGCCATGAAGCTCGCCGCCGAAAGCTCCGGGGTGTAGCCGGCGAACCAGGCGGACCGGGTGTCGTCCGTGGTGCCGGTCTTGCCCGCCACCGGGCGGCCGACCGCGCCTCGGACGAAGTCGGCGGTGGACCACCCGCCGCAGCCGCCGGTCTGCGGCCGGTCGCCGACCGGGCAGCGCGCCGCGTCGGTCACCGCCCGGGCCACCGCCTCGCTCACCGCCTGCCGGCAGCGCGGCGCGGCGGCGTCGACGGTCTTGCCGTCCTGGATGTACGTGACCGGCGACCCGTCCGGGTTGGTGATGGACAGCACGGGCAGCGGCTCGCAGTACAGCCCGTCACCGGCGGCCGTGGCGTACGCGTTGGCCATCTCCAGCGGGGTGGTGTCCGCGACGCCGAGGGTGAACGCTCCCCACGTGTTGGCCCTGTCCGGCGCGGCCATCGCCGAGTCCACGTCGGTGTGCCACTTCAGGCCGAGCCGTTCGGCCATCCGCACCACCTTCTCGGCACCGACGTCCTGGATCAGCTGCACGAAGTAGGTGTTGACGGACTTGCCGAAGCCGGTGCGCATGTCCTGGCGGCCGGTCATGGCGCCGCTGGCGTTGACCGGGCACCAGTACCCGTCGCAGCCGCCGCCGATCCAGTACCTCGATTTCAGTCGAAACGGCGAGTAGTACGAGTGGCTCAGCTTGTAGCCGTTCTCCAGCGCGGCGAGCAGCGTGAAGAACTTGAACGTCGACCCCGCCTGGTAGCCGGGCAGGCCGCTGCCGCCGAGCAGCGCGTTGACGGTGTTGGGGTAGTTGCCCTTCATCTCCTTGCGAAGATTGGGGTTGCTGTGTGGGCCGTTGCGCGACTGGTCGAGCGAGTAGTTGCGGTTCACCGCCATCGCCTTGATCACGCCGGTGCCCGGCTCGACCGCCACCACCCCGAGCGCGTACGGGCTCGACGGCGACACCTTGCCGACCACCGCCGCGCGCGCGGCGTCCTGGATCTTCGGATCCAGGGACAGCACGATCTTGTACCCGCCGCGGCGCAGCTGGGTCTCGCGCTGCGCCGGATTGTCGCCGAACGCCGGCTGCGCGCGCCACCAGCTGCGCAGGTAGTCGCACAGGTAGCCCCAGCTGTTGAACTTCTCGGGCATGGACAGGCAGCCGTTGGGCGGCCTCGACAGCTTGAGCGTGATCGGCTCGCGCTTGGCCGACTCGGCCAGCTCCGCCGAGACATAGCCGAGCTCGGTCATCCGGTCGATGACGTAGTTGCGGCGCTCGGTCGCGGCGGCCCGGTCGCTCGACGCGGGGTCGTACGCCGAGGGGGCTTTGACCACGCCGGCGAGCATCGCCGCCTCCGCCAGGTTGAGGTCCTTGGGCGGCTTGGAGAAGAACACCTCGGCCGCGGCGAAGATCCCGTACGCCTGGTGGCCGTAGTATGCCGCGTTGAGGTAGCGCTCGAGGATCTCCTCCTTCGACATGCGCTTCTCCAGCTCCGTCGCGAGCCGCATTTCGCGGATCTTGCGGGCCGGGGTCTGGGCGGTGGCGGCGCGCACCTCCTCCGGGCTCTCCGCCCCGTCGCGAAGCGTCGCCCGCACGTACTGCATGGTCAGCGTCGATGCGCCCTGGGACACCCCGCCGGTCTGCTGGTTGACCACGAACGCCCGCACCACGCCCCGGGGGTCCACGCCCCGGTGCTGGAAGAACCGTGCGTCCTCGCTCGCCACGATCGCCTGCAGGATGTACGGCGACAGGTCCTGGATCGGCGTGTACTTGCGGTGCTCCTCATAGAACGCGGTGAGCAGGGTCTTACCGTCGGACGCGTAGACGTAGGTCGTCTGCGCCGGCGGGGTCAGCGTCAGGTCGTCGGGCAGTGCGTTGAGGAGGTCGGCGCCCTTCTTTGCCCCGAGTCCGCTGAGGGCGACCACCGGGAATGCCACCGCGGCGATGATCACGCCGGTGATGACGCCGGCACGCACGATGATGGCGACTCGGCCGGCGAGGGTCTGTGCGCGCTTCCTCATCACCTCAAGATATGACCTTTCGGATAAGTCCAGACCTGAAATGCATTCATCTCAACGGCTCCCGTACAGAGCGCGGGTGGCCGATCCGCCGCGG
Source organism: Micromonosporaceae bacterium (assembly GCA_047459115.1). Classification (GTDB taxonomy): domain Bacteria; phylum Actinomycetota; class Actinomycetes; order Mycobacteriales; family Micromonosporaceae; genus VSCG01. The sequence continues at coordinate 8,859 of VSCG01000094.1, read as the reverse complement.
CAACCTGATCGAGTACCCCGATGCGCGCAAGCCAACCCGCCCGGCCCATCGGGTAGGGTCGATCGAGATCATGCGGTGACCGGTGTCGGCTGCCCTGGGGAGGGATGCGGCGGTGATCAGCGGGGCCGATCTCGGCGCGAATCTGCTGTCCGACATCGTGTCCAACGCGCTGTGCGTCGGCGTACCGCTGCTGATCGTCTTCATCGCCTACCACCACCGGTCGCGGCGGCGGCTGCGGCGCTTCTTCGGGCTTAATGAACGGCGCGGCGGCCCGGTGCGGATCTGGCTGTCCAACATCTACGTCAAGCCCGCCGGCACGCTCAGCCCGCTGCGCATCGGGCGCGGTTTCGTCGGTCCGGCCATCATCGCCTCCGAGTACCAGTACGCCCTAAAGCTGGCCTCGGCGATCCAGACCCGCCCGTTCGTCGGCGCCGCGTACGCCCTGCTCGAGCAGTTCGGGGTGAAGGCGCTGGACGTGCCGGTCCGTTGCCGGATCGGCCCCAGCCTGGACTACGTGCGGGTGCCGCACCAGCGGATCGACGAGCATGAGCCGGTGGACTTCGACACCGACCAGGCGATGGTCGCCGGGATCCGCCAGGCCCTCGCCGCGCACGACAGCATCGTGCTCGTCGGGTCACCGGTCTACAACGTGCTGACCCACTACGCGTTGACCAACTGCGGCGAGCAGACCCGGGTACGGTTCGTGGCCTCCAGCGCCGAGCCCGGTCACCTCGCCTCGGGGGTGGAGATCCTCGGGTTCCACCCGAGCGGAGCCAGCCACGTCTTCGAGCGGCGCCTGATCGAGGGTGCCGACGGCACCGTGTTCCACGAGGAGTACTTCGTCCTGCAGAAGATCACGAACTGGAACCGCACCGGTACCACGATCTTCGTCTGCGCGGGCACGTGTACCGCGGCCACCGCCGCCGCCCTGGCGAAGCTGTCGAACTGGCGGTCGATCGAGGCCGAGTTCGGCACCGCGCCGTTCGCGCTCGTGTACGCCGTGCGCACGACGGACCGGGAGGTGCCCGCGGTGGTCGATGAGCCGGCGACGCCGTGGGTGGCCACGCGGATCTGGCCGGCGGAGCACTGAGCACCCGCGGCCGCGGGCGGGGCCGGCCCCGCCCGCGACCGCGCGCCCGCTCAGCTCTTGCCGGCGTTGTCGAACAGCACCGCGCAGCGGATCAGCCCGAGATGGCTGTACGCCTGGGGGTGGTTGCCCAGCCCTCGCTCCGCGTCCGGGTCGTACTGCTCGGGCAGCAGGCCGGTCGGGCCGGCGCAGGCGATCATCTGCTCGAACAGTTCCTGCGCGTCGGCGTGGCGACCGGTGAGCAGGTACGCCTCGATGAGCCACGAGGCGCAGATGTGGAATCCGCCCTCGCGGCCCGGCTGACCGTCGTTCCACAGGTACCGGTACACGGTCGGCCCGCTGCGCAGGTCCTCCTCGACCTTCAGCACGGTGCCGAGAAACCGGGGGTCGTCGGCGGGCAGCAGCCCCGACAGGCCGATCCACAGCGAGGAGGCGTCCAGCTCCGGGTCGCCGTACGCCACCGTGTAGGCGCCCACGCTGTCATGCCAGCCGAGCTCCAGGACGTTCGTGGCGATCTGCTCGCGCAGGCGCAGCCACGAATCGGGGACCGGCAGCCGGTGCGCCTCGTGCAGCTTCACCGCACGGTCGACGGTGAGCCAGCACATCACCTTCGAGTACACGTGGTGGCGCGGCTTGATGCGGGCCTCCCAGATGCCGTGGTCCGGCTCGTGCCAGCGGCGCTCCACGGCGGCCACCATCGCGCTCATCAGCGCGAGGTCCGGCTCGGTGAGCCCGCGCTCCTCGGCCACGGTGGCGATGAGCGAGGCGATCGGCCCGAACACGTCGAGCTGCACCTGGCGGTTCGCGGCGTTGCCGACGCGCACCGGCCGGGAACCGGCGTAGCCGGGCAGGGTGTCGATGACCGCCTCGGGCCCGAGCTCCAGACCGTCCACGGTGTACAGCGGGTGCAGCAGCTCGGGGTGGCCGCCGGTGTGCTCGACCACCCGGTGCAGCCAGCCCAGCAGCGCCTCGGCCTCGGCCAACGAGCCGACCCAGACCAGTGCCTCGGCGGTCATCGCCGCGTCACGCAGCCAGCAGTACCGGTAGTCCCAGTTACGCACCCCGCCGATCTCCTCGGGCAGGGACGTGGTGGCGGCCGCCAGGATCGCGCCGGTCGGCTCGTAGCACAGCGCCCGCAGCGTCAGCGCGCTGCGCAGCGCCAGGGACCGGGCGGTGCCGGGCAGCTTGAGCCCGGCGACCCAGGTCTGCCAGTGGGCCTCCGCCGCGGTGAGCCGCTCGGGCACGCTGCCCGGGCCGCTCGGCGCCTCGTCCTGGATCCCGCAGCGCAGCTCCAGCTCCAGCCGGCCGCCGAGCGCCGCCAGGTCCACGGTCGCGCGCGCCGAGTCCTGCCCACCGTCGTCGTAGATGTCCCACTCCACGCCGGGGGAGCGCAGCTCGATCGGCTCGTTCGAGCCGAGGACGAGCAGCCGGTCGCCGACGGGCTGCAGGCGGATCTGAACCTGGCCGAACTCCGGGCGGGGCGCGAACTCCACCCGGGCCTTGGCGGTGCCCTCGAGGACGCGGACCAGCGTGGTGGACTCCACCCCGTGGTCGTGCGGCGGGGGTGCGTCGAGGAAGTCGGTGACGGTCAGGCCTGGCCAGCTCGTCTCGACGGTCATCGTGCCGTTGCGGTAGCGCTGCCCCTTGGGTAGCCCGCGCCGGGCGGGACCGACGCGGAAGTGGCCGGCGCTGGCCCCGCCGAGCAGGTCAGCGAAGATCGCCGAGGAGTCCGGGCGGGGGTGGCACAGCCAGGTGACGTTGGCGTCCGGGGTCAGCAGCGCCACCTGCCGCCCGTTGGCGAGCATCGAGTGCCGCTCGATCGGCACGGCCCGCTCGCCGAACAGCCACCGTTGCCGGGCCTCGAGCAGCAGGCCGAGCACGCGGACGCCGGTCTGCGGGTCGGGCACCCGGAAGGCGGCCTTGGTGTCGCCTTCGCCGATCTTGATGCCCACGTCGTGCCCGTGCAGGTGCGCGAACGCGTGCTCGTCGGTGACGTCGTCGCCGAGGAAGAGGACCGCGTTGGCGGACGCCTGCACCCGCAGCTGGTCGATGGCGTACCCCTTGTTCGTCGACACCACCGACAGCTCGAGGACCTCCTTGCCGGCGGTCAGGTGCACCCCGGGCCAACTGCCCGGCCCGCTGCGCACGGCCTGGGTCACCTCGGCGGCGACCTCCCGCTCCGCGCTGCGGGTGTGCACGGCGACGCTCGCCGGCTTGGCCTCCAGCCGCACGCCCCGCTTGCCGCGGGTCATCTCGGTCAGCGTCTCGAACAACTGGATGCGCAGGTCCTGCAGCTCCGGGGCGAGCCCGTGGACGAAGCCCACGTCGAACTCCGACCCGTGGCTGCCGACCAGATGGATCTCGCTGGGCAGCCGGGACAGGATCGCCAGGTCACGCAGCGCCCGGCCGGAGACGACCGCGACCGTCGTCTGCGGCAGGGCGGCCAGCGCCCGCAGGGCAGCCACCGCCTCGGGCAGCGGACGCGCCTGGTCGGGGTCCTCCACGATCGGCGCCAGGGTGCCGTCGTAGTCGCAGGCCACCAGCAGTTGGGGCACGCGAGCCAGCCGGGCCACGGCGGTGCGCAGCTCGCCGTCGGCCAAGGCGAGGCTCTCCGGGGTGGTCACGCGGATCCTCCTGTCCCGTCCAGAGCCGCCAGGTAGGCGCGCGCCCACTCCTTCACGTCGTGCGCCCGCAGGTAGCGCTGCATCGTCTGGATCCGCCGGGTCGCCTCCAGTTCGTCGACGTTGATCGCCCGCAGCAACGACTCCTTGACGTCGTCGATGTCGTGCGGATTACACAGGAACGCCTGACGCAGCTCTCCGGCCGCGCCGGCGAATTCGCTGAGCACGAGAGCGCCGCCCAGCTCGGTGCGCGCCGCCACGTACTCCTTGGCCACCAGATTCATGCCGTCTCGCAGAGGGGTCACCATCATTACGTCGGCCGCACAGTACAACGCGGCGAGCTCTCTGCGAGAGTACGACTGGTGTAGGTAGTGCACAGCCGGGACGCCGACCCGGCCGAAGTCGCCGTTGATCCGGCCGACCTCCCGCTCGACCTTGACCCGCAGCGCGTGGTAGTGCTCGACGCGCTCCCGGCTGGGCGTGGCGACCTGCACCATCACCGCGTCGGGGACCTTCAGCCGGCCCTCGCTGAGCAGCTCGCGGAAGGCCTTCAGGCGCTGTTCGATCCCCTTGGTGTAGTCCAGCCGGTCGACACCGAGGATGACGGTTTTCGGATCACCGAGTTCAGCGCGGATCTGCGCCGCCCGCTGGCGCACCTCGGGGCTGGACGCCATCTGCTCCATCTCGGCCACATCGATCGAGATGGGGAAGGCCCCGGCCCGTACCCGCCGGCCGTCGACCTCGATCGTGTTGCCCTCGTAGCGCAGGCCGAGCAGGTGCCGGGCGAGCCGCAGGAAGTTCTGCACCGCCAACCGCTGCTGGAAGCCGACGAGGTCCGCGCCGAGCAGACCCCGCATGACCTCCGCCCGCATGGGCAACTGCATGAACAGCTCGATGGGCGGAAACGGGATGTGCAGGAAGAACCCGATCCGCAGGTCCGGGCGGCGCTCGCGCAGCATCGCCGGCACGAGCTGGAGCTGGTAGTCCTGCACCCACACCGTCGCCCCGGGCGCCGCCACCTCGGCCGCCACATCGGCGAACCGGGCGTTGATCGCCCGGTAGACGTCGCGCCACACCCGGTGGAAGATCGGCGGCACCACCGCGTCGTGGTAGAGCGGCCAGATGGTGGCGTTGGACATGCCCTCGTAGTACCGCTCGATCTCGTCGGCCGACAGCGGCACCGGGTGCAGGTGGATGCCGTCCACCTCGAACGGCTCGGGCGCGGGCCCGGCTCCGCCGGCCCAGCCCACCCAGGCGCCACGGTGTTCGGCGAGCACCGGGTGCAGCGCGGTGACGAGTCCACCGGGGCTGCGGCGCCACTCGCGCACGTCGCCGGTGATCACCTCGTCAACGGGCAGACGGTTGGCGACCACGACAAACGTGCTGCGTTGCGTCACTCCCCACCCCCAGCGACCGCCCTACATCGCATTTCGTCAAGGGTACTAATAGCCGCGAGATTTGGACATTCCAGGTCTACTGGCACCGCTCTACCACGCACCAGTCTTACCGCCCGAGCTGGGGTCGGATTGGGCGACGGAGGCCACGCCTGGGAGACTTGAACGAGTGCCGCCAGTGGGCGTGGCGTTGGCCCAGCGCCAGCGGCGCGGATCAGGACGTAACGGCGAGGTTCGCCGCCACTTCGGGGACTATCGGGGAAGAGTTAGGACGTGGCTCAGTACATCTACACGCTGGAGAAGGCGCGTCGGGCGCACGGCGACAAGGTCGTGCTGGACGACGTGACCCTGTACTTCCTGCCTGGCGCGAAGATCGGCGTGGTCGGCCCGAACGGCGCGGGCAAGTCCAGCCTGCTGCGGATCATGGCCGGCCTGGACCGACCGACCAACGGCGAGGCGCGGCTGATGCCCGGCTACACCGTCGGCCTGCTCGCCCAGGAGCCCCCGCTCGACGAGAGCAAGACCGTCCTGGAGAACATCGAGCTGGCCGTCGCGGAGACCAAGGCGAAGCTCAAGCGGTTCAACGAGATCGCCGAGCAGATGGCCGCGGACTACTCCGACGAGTTGATGACCGAGATGGGGCAGCTGCAGGAGGAGCTGGACCACGCCGACGCGTGGGACATCGACTCCAAGCTGGAGCTGGCGATGGACGCGCTGCGCTGCCCGCCGCCGGACGCGAACGTGGCCACGCTCTCCGGTGGCGAGCGCCGGCGGGTCGCGCTGTGCAAGCTGCTGCTGGAGCAGCCCGACCTGCTGCTGCTCGACGAGCCCACCAACCACCTGGACGCGGAGAGCGTGCAGTGGCTCGAGCAGCACCTCGCCAAGTACCCCGGCACGGTGGTGGCGATCACCCACGACCGGTACTTCCTCGACCACGTCGCCGAGTGGATCGCCGAGGTCGACCGCGGCAAGGTGCACGGCTACCAGGGCAACTACTCGACCTATCTGGAGAAGAAGGCCGAGCGGTTGGCGGTGCAGGGCCGCAAGGACGCCAAGCTCAAGAAGCGCCTGCAGGACGAGCTGGAGTGGGTCCGCTCCAACGCCCGGGCGCGTCAGACCAAGTCGCGGGCGCGCCTGGCGCGCTACGAGGAGATGGCCGCCGAGGCGGAGCAGACGCGCAAGCTGGACTTCGAGGAGATCCAGATCCCGCCGGGCCCGCGCCTGGGCAGCACCGTGATCGAGGTCAGCAACCTGCGCAAGGGCTTCGGTGACCGGCTGCTCATCGACGACCTGAGCTTCTCGCTGCCGCGCAACGGCATCGTGGGCATCATCGGCCCGAACGGTGTCGGCAAGACGACCCTGTTCAAGACCATCGTCGGGTTGGAGCAGCCGGACTCCGGCACGGTGCGCATCGGCGAGACCGTGCGGCTGGCGTACGTGGACCAGCAGCGCGCCGGGCTGGACCCGAACAAGTCGGTCTGGGAGGTGGTCTCCGACGGGCTCGACCACCTGCTGGTGGGCAAGGTCGAGATGCCGTCGCGGGCGTACGTCGCGGCGTTCGGCTTCAAGGGCCCGGACCAGCAGAAGCCGACCGGCGTGCTGTCCGGCGGCGAGCGCAACCGGCTCAACCTCGCGCTGACGCTCAAGATCGGCGGCAACGTGATCCTGCTCGACGAGCCGACCAACGACCTCGACGTGGAGACGCTGTCGTCGCTGGAGAACGCCCTGCTGAACTTCCCGGGCTGCGCGGTGGTCATCTCGCACGACCGGATGTTCCTGGACCGGGTGGCGACCCACATCCTGGCTTGGGAAGGCGACGAGACCAACCCGGCGAAGTGGTTCTGGTTCGAGGGCAACTTCGAGGCGTACGAGAAGAACAAGATCGAACGGCTGGGTCCCGAGGCGGCCCGTCCGCGCCGGGTGACCTACCGCAAGCTCACCCGTGACTGACCGGGCAGGCGGCAGGTTCGTCCACCACTGCGCGCTGCGCTGGTCGGACATGGACGTGTTCGGCCACGTCAACAACGCGCGCTTCCTCACGCTGTACGAGGAGGCGCGGGTCGCGTTGATGTTCGCGAACGCGCGCGCCCAGGGCGTGACCTCCTTCGAGGAGGGCGTGGTGATCGCCCGGCACGAGGTGGACTACCTGCGTCCGGTGGCGTACCACCAGCGCTGCCGCATCGAGCTGTGGGTCGCCGAGGTCCGGCCGTCGCGGTTCACCGTCGCGTACGAGTTCTTCGCCGACGACGTGATCGCGAGCCGGGCCCGCTCGGTATGCGTGCCGTTCGACGTCGCCGCCGGGCGCCCCCGGCGGCTGTCGGCGGCCGAGCGGGCTTTTCTCGAGCCATGGCTGAGCTGAGCCTGACCCCGGCCGGCGTCGCGGACGCCGGTGCCTTCGTGGCGCGGCTGGTGCGGCTCGATCCGTCGGGCGTGGTACGGCTGCGCGCGGCCGGCGAGGCCCGGGTGGCGCTGTGGGCGCAGCTGCCCTTCGACGCGCTGGTCACGCGGGTGGTCGCCGGTTCGGTCTCCGTCGATGACGTGACGGTCGCGGCGCGGGCGCTGATGACCACCCTGCGGCTGGGCCGTACCACCCTGCCGCCGCGGCTCGACGAGCGATGGCGGTGGTCGCTGCCGCCGCACGGCGGCGAGGTCGTGGAGGGGCTGCCCGCCGGGACGGTGCGACAGCTGGCCGCGGCCGCCGAACGGACGGTCCGGTCCGCGGGCGTCGGCGGGCGGGGCGAGCGGGCGGTACGCGACGCGCTGCTTGGCCACGTGGCGGTTGTGGTGCACCCCACTGTGATGACCTCCACAGTCGAGCGGCTGGAGATACCCCAGCGACTGGTGCAAGCGGTGGTGCGGATGGGCTTTCTGCGACCGGCCGCCAGCGCCGAGGAGCCGCCCGTGAGGGTGGTGGTCGCTGGAAGGTATGTCGGGCTTGCGGCAGAATATGGCGTTGCGTGGCACCGGCTCGGCCAGGTACTCGGAGCGCACCCAATCAGCTGAACGTATGAACGGAAATAGCCGATCATCCACCTGAGGTCGGTGGGGGGATGCCTTGGATCGGCTATCCGGGTAGCGTCTGGGCTCGGATCCCACGCACCGTTAGCGAATGGATCCGTTGTGTAGGGCAGGGCGAGTCGAGGAGTGCGAACTATGCCGTGGTGGCCATGGCGCGGCGGGCAGGCCGACGGCGATGCCGCGACCCGGAATCGCCGGCGGGACGTGACGGACCGGACGGGCGTGCCGCAGCAGCGGTCCGCCGAGAGCGGCGTGCCATCTGATTTGTCCGCACTCGACCCTTTCTCGCCGGGTTCGCCGCCGATGACCGAGGTCCGGCAGGTGACGCTGGAGCGCGTGAGCCAGACGCTCGACCGGCTCGACATCCGCTACCTGTCCGATGGCGACGGCAGTCTGCTGGCGATGTGGGAGCGGCACGCCGTGCTGTTCACGCTCGAGGGCCCGGAGGACGAGATCCTGGTGATCCGCGCCCGCCCGCACGGCACCGTGCCCCCCGACTGGGCCGACCGCGCGTACCGCAGCGTCAACGAGTGGAACCACACCCGCCGGTTCTGCAAGGCGTACGTCGGCGACCCGACCGAGCGAGGACAGCTTCCCCTGTACGCCGAGATGCAGATCCCCCTGCGATCCGGGTCACACGACGCGCTGCTCGCCGAACTGATCGACTGCGCGGCCGCGGTGGCCACCACGTTCGTCGACTGGCTGCACGACGACGGCGCGCTGCTCTAGCGGGCACCCC
>VSCG01000093.1:0-12921 GCA_047459115.1 Micromonosporaceae bacterium | reverse complement strand
CTAGATATACGGATCGGCGTGTCGAGGGGTTTCTAGCGATCTCTAGCGGTCGCGCTAGACAGCCGTAGACGGGGCGAGATGCGGCGAGCGTCGGGCGCGGTGTCGGCTACCCGACCCCACGCGCCGGCCGGCACCGCATACGATCCGGCCCCATGACGGCCGTACTGGTGTCCGCCCTGCTCGGCGGCCTGGCTGGCGCGCTTGCGCCACGGCCTGTCTACCGACTGTCGGTCCATTATGGATCGCCGCTGCGCGCGGGCTGCGCAAGGTGCGCCCATCCGTTCCCCGCCGGCCCGGCCGGCTGGCTACGGCTCTCCGCCCGGTGCCCCGGCTGTCGGCTGCGGCTGGGGCCGCCGGGGTGGCTGACCGCGCTCGCCGGCGCCGTCGCGTGCGGCGTGCTCGCGTGGGCCCTGGCCGGCGCCGGCGCCCTCGTCGTGACCGCGTTCCTCGCCGTCGCCGTGCTCGGTGTGCCGCTCGCCGCGATCGACATCGCCTGCCTGCGGCTCCCGGACCCGCTCGTCGCCGCCGCGGGCTCGGTCGCGCTGGTGGCGCTGGCCGGGGCCGCCCTCGCCGCCGGTGACGCGGGCCCGCTGCTGCGCGGCCTGGCCGGCGCCACCGTGCTCGGCGGCATCCACCTTGTCCTCGCCCTGCTGCCGGGCGCCCATCTGGGGTTCGGCGACGTCAAGCTCGCGGCCGTGCTCGGGTTGCCGCTCGGCTGGCTCGGCTGGAGCGCGGTTCTGCTCGGCGGGGTCCTGCCCCACCTCATCAACGGGCCGGTCGCGCTGGGGCTGCTGCTGGCCGGCCGGGCCGGCCGCCGCACCGAGCTTCCGCTCGGCCCGGCCCTGCTCGCCGGCGCCCTCGCCGCGACCGTCCTGGTGGCCACCACCCGCCTGTGACCGCCGCCCGCGGCGGCCACACGGCTGTGACCCGCCGCCGGTGGCGGCCATCCGGCGTCGACTGTCGGCAATCCGACCGGGTCTCGACGAGGTGCCGGGCGGGAAAACCAAGCACACTCCGGCCCATGACCCATACGGTCCTCGCGGCCTCCGGCGTGGTGCTCGTGCGCACGGGCATCGCGGCGGTCGTCGCCGCCCACCCCGACCTGCACCTCGTCGCCGTGGCCGCCTCCGCCGCCGAGGCCGAGGACCTGATCGAGCGGCTGCGCCCGGACGTGGTGCTCGTCGACCACGACCTGACCGACTCCGACGGGCTGGCGTACGCCGGGCGGCTGCGCCGCGCCCACCCGGACCTCGGGGTGGTGCTGCTCGGCCCGCGCGACGACCACCTGCTGCTGCGCGCGCTGCAGGCCGGCCTCTCGGCGTACGTGCCCCGGTCGGCGGCGGTCGAGGAGGTGCTCGCGGCGCTGCGCCACGCGGCGGTCGCGCCCGCGTCGTTCAGCGCCCCGGACCTCGCCGCGGCGCTGGCCCGGGGCCGGCAGGCGAGCGCCCCGCTCAGCGCGCGGGAGGCGGAGGTGCTGGCGCTCGTCGCGCGCGGACTCTCCGCCCGCCGCGTCTCCTCCGCTCTGGCGGTCGGCGAGTCGACCGTGAAGACCTACCTGGCGCGGGCGTACGACAAGCTGGGGGCGCGCACGCGGGCGGACGCGCTGCGGGTGGCCGCGCAGCTCGGGCTGGTGCCACCGGGCCTACCGCAGCAGAGTGTCCATGATTCGTAGCACGCCCGGCCCGAGGATCACGATGAACAGCGCCGGGAACAGGCACAGGATGAGCGGGAACAGCACCTTCACCGGCACCTTGCGCGCGGCCTCCTCGGCCCGCTGACGACGGCGTACGCGCATCTCGCGGGACTGTTCGCGCAGGATCTGCGCGATCGGGATGCCCAGGTCGGTCGCCTGCACGATCGCCGTGGCCAGCACCCGCAGCTCCAGCACGTTGGTCCGGTCCGCCAGGTCCCGCATGGCCTCCGACCGCCGCTTGCCCATCTGCGTCTCGTGCAGCACCCGGGCGATCTCACCGGCGAGGGGCCCGCGTGTGCCGTGCGCCACCTGCGCCAACGCGGCGTCGAACGGCAGGCCGGCCTCGACGCAGAGGGTCAGCATGTCGAGGGCGTCCGGCAGCGTCGCCTGGATCTGCTGCTGCCGCTTCTGGCCGAAGTGCGACACGACGAGGAAGGGCAGCCACAGCCCGGCGAGCGCGCCGGCCAGCACCCCGGCGACCGTCGGCGCGACGAGCCCTCGGTCGCCGCCGTAGGCCAGCCCGAGCCCGACGACCCCGCCGACGAAGCCCACGGTCACCAGGCCCAGGCCCTGGGTCTCGTGGATCCGCTCCGGCGGCCACCCGGCCGGGTTGCCCGCGTAGTCCAGCCATCGTCGCAGCCAGCCCGCGGCCGCCGGCGGGGTCAGCGCCCGGCCGAGCGCGGTCAGCAGGTGCAGCACCGGCCGGCTCAGCCGGTCGGCGAGGGTCGTCCGGTGCCGCGCCGCGGCCGCCGGGGCGTACACCCGGTCGATGTCGGCGAGCGCCCGAGCCACCCCGGTCTGCCGAGCGGTCGCGTAGACCAGGGTGGCCCCGGCGATCGCGAACCCAAGAGCGAGCGCGGCGACCCCGATCAGAAGCAAGGGCTCCATCGTCACACCTCCACCCGGACCACGCGCGACAGCCACAACCCGCCCAGCGCCAGCAGCGCCGCCCCGAGCAGCAGCAGGACCACCCCCCGCGGGTCGGTGAAGAGCAGGGAGATGTAGTCGCGGCGGGCGACGAACATGAACGCGCCCACGACCACCGGCAACGCCAGCAGGATCCAGGCGGACAGCCGTCCCTCGGCGGAGAGCGAGCTGATATGGCTGCGCAGCATCTCGCGCTCCCGGATGGTGGCCACCGTCGTCTCCAGCACCTCGGCGAGGTTGCCGCCGACCTCGCGCTGCACCCGGATCGCCATGACCGCCCAGGCGAGGTCCCGGTTGTGGGTACGGCGGGCCAGCCTCGCCAGCGCCTCGTCCAGATCCATCCCGAGCCGGACCTCGGCGAGGGTGCGGCCGAACTCGGCAGCGATCGGGTCGCCGACCTCACGGACCATCGACTCGAGCGCCTGGACCAACGAGAACCCGGACCGCAGTGAACCGATGACGAGCTGCAGCGCCGCCGGCAGCGCGGCGGCGAACCGGTCGGCGCGTCGCCGGGCCCGCCAGCGGTGGTAGGCAGCGGTGGCGAGTACCCCGAACAGCAGGCCGAACGGCAGCGCGACCAAACCGAAGGCCAGGGTGAGCAGCACCGTCACGCCGACGGCGACGAGGACCCGCAGCAGCACCCACTCCGCCGGGCGCAGCTTCATGCCGGCCCGGTCGAGCTGGGCCGCGAACCGGCCGTCCCAGCCGGTCGTGCGTACCACCTGCTCGGTCACGGACAGCGCGGTACGCCCGATCGCCCCGCCCGGCGGCGTGTCCTGCTCGGACGCCGCGTCACCGAGGCGGTACCGGTCGACCTGGGCCAGGCGGCGGCGCTTCTTGTGGCCGACGAGCGCGGGAGTCAGCACCACGAGCCCGATCACCAGCAGCGCCACGAAGACCGTGCCCGCCAGCGCCCCGTACCGCAGCGCGTCCGCTTCAGCTGGGGTCACTCGTCCTCCCGGAGTCCACGTCGAAGAGTTCGGCCGACAGGGAGACGCCCTGGTCGGCGAGGCGGTCCAGGAACTGCGGACGCCGCCCGGTCGGCCGGATCGTGCCCTGGCTGCGGCCGTAGCTGTCGATGCCGGAGCGGTAGTCGAAGGTGAACAGGTCCTGCAGCGCCACGGTGTCCCCGTCGAGGCCGAGCACCTCGGTCACCTGGGTGACCCGGCGGCTGCCGTCCCGCAGTCGGGTCAGATGGACGATCAGGTCGAGCGCGGAGGCGATCTGGTCGCGGATCGCCCGTACCGGCAGGTCCATGCCGGCCATCAGCACCATCGTCTCCAGACGGGACAGCGAGTCGCGCGGCGAGTTGGCGTGCACAGTGGTCAGTGACCCGTCGTGGCCGGTGTTCATCGCCTGCAGCATGTCCAGGGCGGCGCCGTCGCGGACCTCGCCGACGACGATGCGGTCCGGGCGCATGCGCAGCGCGTTGCGTACCAGGTCCCGGATGGTGACCTCGCCCCGGCCCTCGATGTTCGGCGGCCGCGATTCCAGCCGCACCACGTGCTCCTGGCCGAGTCGCAACTCGGCCGCGTCCTCGATCGTGATGATGCGTTCGTCGGCCGGCAGCATCTGGGACAGCACGTTGAGCAGCGTCGTCTTGCCGGTGCCCGTGCCGCCCGTGATCACGATGTCGAGGCGACCCTGGATGCAGGCCGCCAGCACCGTGGCGAGCGGCTGGGTCAGCGTGCCGAACGCGATCAGGTCCTCGATGGTGTACGGGTTGGCGGCGAACTTGCGGATGGTCAGCGCAGCGCCGTCCAGCGACACCGGCGGGATCACCGCGTTGACCCGGCTGCCGTCCGGCAGGCGGGCGTCGACCATCGGGCTGCCCTCGTCGACGCGCCGGCCGACCCGCGACACGATCTTGTCGATGACCCGGCGCAGGTGTGCCTCGTCCAGGAACGCGGTCTCCACCTGCTGGATGCGGCCGAACCGCTCCACGTAGATGCGGTCCCAGGCGTTCACCATGATTTCGGTGACGTCGTTGTCGCGCAGCAGCGACTCGATGGGCCCGTGCCCGACGATCTCGTCGAGGATCTGCCGGAACGCTATCCCCCGGTCGCTGGCGGTCAGTTGCGTCTCCTGCGCCAGCAGCCCGGGCAGGGCCTCACGCACCAGACGCTCGAGCTCGGCGTCGTCGGCGCCGGCCTCGTACATCTGCGGGCCGATCTGCTCCAGCAGCGCCTGGTGTGCGCGCCGCCGCACGTCCGCCAGCGGATCGTAGGTCTGGCGGCCGTTGCGCCGGCTGAACGTCGGACCCGGTGACACCGACGCCCCGGTCGTCGGGAACGACGTCGTCGGGACGGCGGTAACCGGGATGGCGGTGACCGGGTAGGGGGAATCCTCCTTCTCGGCCAGCAGTTCGGCGTGCGTGAAACCGCTGCCGGTGCGGGGCACCTCCTCGGGGCGGTGCGGGAACCGTTCAACCATCGCTGATCACCTCTTGCCCCGGCGGGCCAGCATCGCCTTCAGACCACGAGGCGTGGCCACCTCGGCCCCGATCCGGGTGCCGGCCAGCTCGCGGATGGCCGCGCTGACCGGGTGGGTGGGGTTCGCCATCAGGATCGGCACGCCCTGGTTGATGCTCATGGACACCTCCCGGCTGGCCGGGATGGTCGTGGTGAGCGGCATGCGCAGCACCCGCTCGATGTCCGCGTGGGACAGCCCGATCCGGGGGTCGGCGCGGTTGAGCACGATGAGCCGGTTCTCCTTGCGGTAGTCCAGGTAGTCGAACGTGTCGAGCAGGACACGGGTGTTCTTCATCGACGTCACCGTCGGAGCGGTGACCAGTACGTACTGGTGTGATGAGTCCAGTGCGGCCACCACGTGGTCGTTGAACAGCGGCGGGGTGTCCACCACCACGTAGTCGTAGATGCTGCGGGCGAGGTAGAGGATCTCGGTGACGAGATCGCGGCTGATCTTCTCCGCGACGGTGGGCAGCACCGGCGCGAGCAGCACGTCGACACCCGGGCAGAACGGAGTGACCATCGTGCGCAGGCCGGTCTCGTCGATCCGGTCCGCGACGGGGACGGCGTCGGCGATGGTCCGTTCGGGGGTGAGTTGCAGGCTGAGCGCGATGTCGCCGAGGGTGAGGTCGAGGTCGACCAGGCAGACCTTGCGGTCGCCGCCGCCGGCGAGCGCGAGCGCCAGGTTGACGGCGAGGGTCGTCTTGCCGCAGCCGCCCTTCGCGGCGTAGACCGTCACCACCTTGCCGTCCTTGACGGTGGCCGACTCTGCGCGGCCGTGCAGGCCGCCCAGCATCCGACGCGACAAATCGCGCGACCGGGCGCACGCGGCGAGGATGCTGGGCGGATCGTTGACGTCCGCGACCTCACGTATCCCGGACCGGATCGCCTCGGCCAGTACGCTGACTTCGAGTTGGTAGCGCAGCACGACCACGCCGAGGGTCGGACGCTCCAGCCGTTGCCGGGCGGCGAAACTCACCGCCTCGGGCATCGGGGTGTTCGGTCCGAACAGCACCAGTTGCTCGTCCGGATCCTCCTCCAGCAGCGCGTACACCTCGTCCAGCCGGGCCGCGGTGCGGGTGCCGCCTTCGACCAGCATGGCGAAGTGGTGTGCCACCTGACGGGACGGTTCGTAGAGGATCGTCATCGTTGGCCTCCCCCAGCCGGTACCTCGGGACGGAGTCAGCCGAACAGCGAACGGCTGTCGACGCCGTCGCCGGCCTTCACCTGCGAGGAGTCGTTGAGCAGGGCGAGGTAGAGCGCGTCCGCCTCCGCCGCCTGGATGATCTTCGCGGCGTCCACGGCGCTCACCGCGACCGTCACCAGCACCGGGGACTGGCCTTGGCCGGCCGGACCGTCCGCCTCGCCATCGATCGGTGTCGTGGTCGTCGCACCCCGGCCGTACGCGCCCACCGCGATGACCTCGACCCGCGGCAGCAGGACGCCCGTGGCGCGTACGCCGCCGCTCCCGCCGCCGACCACCCGCCTCCCGTCGGCCGAGACCTCGTAGCTGGCGAAGACGGCCACCTGCGAGCCCGGCCGCACGTAGCCGGCCACCTGCTCGGCCATCGTCGCCTCGAAGCTGACCGCGAGCATGCCCTCGGGAATCGCCAGCCCGCCCGCGGTCCGCGTGGACTGGGCGAACATGCGGCGCAGCACGAGCTGACCCGGCTGCAGGTCGGACGTGATGACCAGCTTGTCCAGCTCGGCCGGGATCTCGTCCATCACCTCGTCCAGCGGCACGCTGCCGGCGGGCAGCTTGATCAGCTCGAGCAGTTCCCTGTGGCGGATGCTTTCACCCGTCGTGCCGGCGGGCACCCGGTCGCGCGCGACCAGTACCTCGACCGGGCTGGCGTTCGCCACGGCGCGGTCGTCGGCGGCCTGGACGTAGATCAGCACGGCGGCCGTGCCCAGCAGGGCGAGCAACCCGGCGAGGAGGATGGCGAGGATGCGACGAGCCATAGTGGAGCGTCCGTTTCCCTGTCGTTATCCGATGATGTGCAACGGCCTATGAGTGAAATAGCCGTATACGCAGAAGTCGTAGGATGCCGGCCCGGGGGAGACACAGAAGCCGGTGCGGTGGTACACCGGGCCTTCGTCGCGCCGGGGTGGCGGCCAGTTCGCACCCCTGATCTCCCAGCCGGTGACCATGAACCCGCGGATGTCGGCGATCCAGTACTCGTCGCGGTCCCCCGGTTCGTCGGGCTGGTCGAAGATCGCTACCGTCAGCGGCGTCCCGGTGTAGTACGAGTCGCGGATGCGGTCCGCGCAGCCGTCCGGGGTGGCTTGGGACCCGGTGCTGTGGTACCAACGGCCGAGGGAGACGGTGACCGAGCAGTCGGTACCCGAGTCGGCGAGCCAGCCCGCGCCGTCCGGCATCTGACGCCCCTTGTGGACGCACCCCTCGCCGTCCGGCGCCTCCCACGCCAGCGCGACCTCGGCCGCCGTCGGGATGGCGGGGAAGCGGACCCGGCCGGAGGAGTCCTTGACCGGCGGCGGGTGCAGCCCTCCATGCGCCATCCCCTTATGGAAGGTGCAGATCGGCACCGTCAGCGCGATAGCCTCGTCCCAGCCGGCCCGGGCGCAGGCGGCCACGGTCAGGCCGTCGGCGCCGGTGACCGCGCCCGCGAAGGCCGGCGGCAGGGCCGTCGAACCGTCCGGCAGTCTGGTGCTGGTGCGCACCTCCACGTAGGGCGCGGGGCGCGGTGGTGGGCTGCCGATGCAGCCGGTGAGGTTCGCCCGGCCCGCGTCGCACTCGGGGAGCAGATTCCGGCCACCGGCGTCGAGGACCCGGCCGCAGACGGCGGCGTTCGATGCCTTGTCCTTGGCGTTGAGGGACGCGTACTCCGCTGCCATCTCTTGCATCTGGGCCGGGTCGCACGCCGTGGGGTCGGTGGCGCACACCCTCGCCACGGCGAGCGCCGCGGCGTCCGCCCCGCTCTGCAGTTCCTCGCGCTCCACGTAGTACAGGCCGACGTCGAGGGCGAGCGCCGCCATGCCCAGCAGCACGTTTCCGGCCAGAAGGACGGCGACGAGCGTGGTGACCGCTCCGCGTTCACCACGCCGTCGCCGTCGCCTCCTGGTCAGCCGTAGCACGGCATCACCCCGGTCGCGGAGAGGTCCACGTCTCCGCCGAGGCCGCCACCGGCGAGCACGCCGAGCGGCGTGACGAAGCTGAACTCGTAGGTAACGGTGACCGATGCGTCGGGGTTGGAGTCGCAGTCCTTAGAGCCGAGTGAGACGCCGGTCAGGCTGCCCATCACCGTGCGCACGCGGGATTGCGGGTCGGCGCCGAGCGCGAGGGCCCGGGCCCCCTCCCGTGCCGCCTCGGTCACCTTGATCTGCGCGTTGATCATTCGCCCGATGTCGATGATGCCGAAGACGAGCATCAACAGCAGCGGCAGCACGAGCGCGGCCTCGACGGCGGCCGCTCCCCGGTCAGGCGCCCGGCGTCCCCCGCGCGACGGCATGGCCGGCCTTCCTCCCACGATGTAGCTCGGACACCAGCCCGGTTCAGCTGCCCGCCGCGGGCGTCGAGCTGATGCTGTTGACGGCGTCTCGGAAGACGTCGCCGAGTCCGCTGGCGAAGAACGTGACCGCGGCGATGAGTGCGACCGCGATGAACGTGATGAGCAGGGCGTACTCGGCGGCGGTGGCGCCGCGGTCGCGGTGGGCGACGAGCGCCCGGAGCCTGCGGGAGAGTTGGCGCATGAGATGGACACCCCCTGAAGCGGTGAACAGACCGGAACTGAGCGTGTGCGACAAAGTTGCCGGGCGCCAGCAGGCGACTGGCAGGTGTCGCCCCCGGGGAGCCGGATGCCCGTGTCGACCGGTTGACATCGGCAGATGACAACAGATCCACCAATCACCCGAGGAAAAAACAGGACTTATCAGGGTGATTGCCCATCACGTGTAGCCCGTGCCAGCGTCTACAGTGCACAAAACGGGCCCTGTCGGATGGCCGACTCTCGGCCGTCCGGTCACCCTTACGGGTAGCCGTCGCCTCAGCGGTCAGAGCAGCCGGAGCTGGCGGTCGCGTGGCCGGCGCGGGGCGGTGTCGCCGAGGCGTTCCAGCAGCCCGGCGTCGATCGCGTCGAGGAACGGCGAGGGTCCGGTCCGGTGCTCCGTGCCGTAGCGGGACCGCCGGGCGGCGTGGCTCAGGTAGAGCCGGTTGCGGGCCCGGGTGATACCGACGAAGAACAGCCGGCGCTCCTCGGCGATCTCCTCCTCGGATGGGGTGGCGCCGGGTAGCCGCAGCGGCAGCAGCCCGTCCTCACAGCCGACCAGGAACACCACCGGGAACTCCAGGCCCTTCGACGCGTGCAGGGTGAGCAGGGTGACGGCCTGCGCCCGCGGATCCAGCGCGTCGACCTCGGCGCCGGTGGCGATCTCGGCCAGGAAGCGGGACAGGTCGTCGCCGCACCGTGCGGCGAGCGGCGTCAGCAGGTCCACCGCCGACCACAGGTCCTCGGGGGTCAGCCCGGCGTCCACCGGCTCGTCCAGCCGGGGCGCGCCGAGCCGGTCGACGAGCACCGAGGCGGCCAGCCGGACCCGCGCGGGAAGCGGGCCGCCGAGCCCGTCGGCGTAGCGCAGCTCGCGGGCGATCGCGGCGACCCCGGGCCGGTCCCGCAGCCGGTCGTGCGAGCGCTTCTGCACCGGGACGCTGCCCCGGGTCAGGGCGTCCATGATGGCGCCAGCCTGCGCGTCGGTGCGGTATAGCACCGCGATGTCGGAGAACGAGACCGAGCCGCCGGTCACGCTGCGCGAGTCGACCCGCCCGGAGTCCAGCGACCGGTGCGACAGCCCGCCCACCAGCTCGTCGATGGTCCGCAGCACGAAGTCCGCCTCGTCGGCCGCCGACCGGGCCGCGTACACCCCGACGAGCGGGGCGTCCGGGTCGAGCCGGGCCGGATCCAGCCGGCGTCCGCGTACCAGTGTGGACGGCGCGATGGCCTGCACCGCGGCGGCGAGGATCGGCGCGGCGGACCGGTAGTTGCGGGTGAGCCGCACCACCCGGGCGTCGGTGAACTCCCGCGCGAACCGCAGGAAGAACGACACGTCCGCGCCGCGGAACGAGTAGATGGCCTGGTCCGGGTCGCCGATCGCGCACAGGTTGCCGTCCGGCGGGCACAGCAGGCGCAGCAGTTCGTACTGCGTCGCGTCCACGTCCTGGTACTCGTCGACGAACACCCAGGGCCACCGCCGCCGGTACCGCTCGACCAGGTCGGGGGACTCACGCAGCAGGCTCACCGGGAGCGTGACCAGCTCGTCGAGGTCGACCAGGTCCTGGGCGCGCAGCAGCTTGCGGTACCGCAGCGGGTCGTCGCCGGCCTCGGCACGCGCGGCGGTCCGTTCGTGCTCGTCGGCGACGCGGAAGTCGGCCGTCAGTCCCGCGGCCGCGGCGTTCTCCCGCAGGATCGCCAGGCCCAGCGCGTGGAACGTCGCCACCGTGATGTCCTCGGCGACTGGCCCCAGCAACGCCGCCAACCGTTCGCGCATCTCCTCGGCGGCGCGTCGGGTGAACGTGATGGCCAGGCACTGCTCCGGGTAGACGTTCAGCTCTGCGCACAGGTACGCGATCCGGTGGGTGAGCGTACGGGTCTTGCCGGTGCCGGGCCCGGCGACGATGAGCAGCGGCCCGCCGGGCGCGGCGGCGGCCACCCGCTGCAGCGCGTCGAGCCGGTCGAGCAGCCCTGTGCCCACCTCCTCCATGCCGGCGAGCATCGGTTCGAACGGCTCGTGCGGCGACGGCGGTGGCGGTAGCGGTGGCGGCGGCTGGCGGGTGGCCGCGGGCCGCCGCGTAGCCGTGGGTTCACGCGTGGCGGCGGGTCTCGCCGGCCGCCGTCGGGCGGACTCCGATCGCGCCGGCCCGGTTGCCGCCGTCCGCTGCTTCGGCACGGGTACGTCGAACAGCGTATCGCCGCCGGCGGCGGCGCTGGTCAGCTCGCCCGGTTCGAAGAGCCGGATCACTCCGTACTCGCCGTCGAAGCCTGGGGTGCGGCGCACCTGGCCGCGGCGCAGCCGTCCCACGGCCTCGGCCAGCAGCTCGCCGCCGACCCGGCCGATCTCCTCGAGCGGGGCGCGCAGCAGGATCTCCAGCTCGGGGCCGAGGGCGGCGACCAGCGTGGCGAGCCTGGCCTCGACGGTCTTCGTACGCGGGCCGACCTGGTGGATCTCGCCGAGTATCTCGGGCAGTTGAACCAGGTGCGTGACGTGCTTGGCGCCGGGCGGCCGGGTGCCGGCGGGCCGGTCGGCCAGGTCCTCGACGCGGCTGAGCACCCCGACGGTGAGCGGCTTGCCGCACTCGGGGCAGCGGCCGCCGTTCGCCCGGGTCTGCTCTGGCAGCCAGTTCACCCCGCAGGCCCGGTGCCCGTCGGCGTGGTACTTGCCCTCCTCCGGGAAGAACTCGATCGTCCCGTGTAGACCGTCACCGGTGCGCAGCGCGTCACGCACGCTGAAGTAGTCGAGCGCGGTGTCGAACACGGTCGCCTCGCGGGCCAGCGCCGGGGCCGAGTGGGCATCCGAATTGGACACCAGGCGGTACGCGTCGAGGGACGAGACCCGCCAGTTCATCTCCGGGTCGGAGGACAGGCCGGTCTCCACGGCGAAGATGTGGTGTGCCAGGTCGGCGTAGCAGTCGGCGATCGCGTCGAAACCCGACTTGGAGCCCAGCGCGGAGAACCACGGCGTCCAGATGTGCGCGGGCACGAGGAAGCCCTCCGCGCTCGCCTCCAATGTGATTTCCAGCAGGTCGCGGGAGTCCAGGCCGAGAATCGGCCGGCCGTCCGAGCCGAGGTTGCCGATCCGGGCGAGTCTGGCGTTGAACTGCTGCACGGCGTCGAGATCCGGCAGGTAGACGAGGTGGTGCACCTTGCGGGTGCGCTCGTCGCGCTTGTAGATGGTCGAGATCTCCACCGACAGCATGAAGCGGACCCGGTCCTCGGCGCTGGCGAGCCGGGGCGGCAACTGGCGCAGCACCTCCCGCTGCAGGTCGGCTCTGAGCTGATAGAGCCCGGGCTCCGCCGGCTCGAGGGCGTCACGGAGGTGGTCGAGCCAGGCTGGGTGCGTGAAGTCGCCGGTGCCGAGCAGGGTGACCCCCTTGCGCCGCGCCCACCAGGTCAGATTCGGCAGATCCAGGTCGCGGGCACAGGCACGCGAGTACTTCGAGTGGATGTGCAGATCGGCGACGAAGCGGCCGGCGCGTGACTGGGACACGTGGCATCTTGGCATGCCCCGACCAGATAACCGGCAGCGGCACGCCCACACGGCCATGCCCTGACGGACGAGGGGCTGTCGCCGAGGTGACTCCGGTCCTGGCCGTTAGGCCGATCCTTTGGTCACCACGCCCTTGGCAGAATGTGGCGTCGTTTGTTTTCCCACCCCTCATCCTGGAGGAACCCTTATGGGTAAACGTTGGCTTTCCCGGCTTGGGGTCGCAATTGCGGCTGCCGGGGCGCTGACGCTTTCGACCGCCACCGCAGCCTGGGCGACGAAAGCACCCGAGCCGACCGAGAAGGGCGGCAATGTCACGACCTGCGTCAAGGCTGGACTCAGCGGCGATAAGCTCTTCGGCGCTGACAAGGCGAAGGGCGCGTCAAACAAGGCCGGTAGCGGGACCGTAAGCCGCGACAAGAAGACGCTGGATGTGACGATCAACGACGGTTACACCGCCAGCGGCATCGTGGTCAAGGGCGGCAACGGCTATCACGTGTACCAGGGCCCGTTCGAGGGCCCGACGACCATCGAGGGCATGGTTTCGCCGAAGAACAAGGGCGGCAAGATCCCAGAGATCAGCCACTGGTTCGTGTGCGGTGACAAGTCCGAGGAGCCGGG
>VSCG01000092.1:0-13018 GCA_047459115.1 Micromonosporaceae bacterium | reverse complement strand
CACATTGACATCTAGATCAACTCGGGCGAGTTACGGACAAGAGTTACGGACAAGACTTCTGGCAACCTGCTTAGTCCTCGGCCGAGAGGACCTGGCGCAGGGTCACCGCGAAGGCCTCGGGCTCGCCCTGCATGCCGAACTCCCCGCCGAGGAAACCCCCGTGGCCGCTGGGGAAGCTGACCGGCTTCATGCCCAGCCGCTCCGCGACGGCGACCCCGGCCCGATAGGCCATCTGGCCCTCCGATTCGACTCCCACGCCGATTAGGACCCGGGTCGATGCCGCACGCAGCGCGTCAAAGTCCGGCTGGTAGTGGGTGCACGTGATGAGGTTCTGCGCGAACATGACGTCGTCGCGGGACCCGTCGTCGTCAGCTGGCAGCCCGAAATCAGCCGGGTTCGGCGCGGGCCGATCGGCGAAGTCGGCCGGAATCTCTCCCAGCCAACTCGTGAGCGCGATGAACTTCGCCATCGCCGCGCCGAAGCCGTTTCGCTGGTACGTCCGGTGCAGGTCCATCACCGCCGCCAGGGCCTGCTCGCGGTCGGGCAGGACCTGGGCCGCCGGCGGCTCATGCGCCACCAGAACGCGCACCTGCTCGGGATGCCGGGCCACCAGCGCGAGACCGTTGACCGCGCCTCCGCTGCTGGCGAAGATGTCCACCGGCCCGCCGCCGAGCGCGGAGATCAGCCGGTGCAGGTCGTCGGCGTGGCGCTCCGGCGTGGACTCGATGGCGGTGTCCGTGCGCTCGCTGCGGCCGGCTCCCGCGGGTCGTAGGTCACCACTGTGCGGTCCTGGAAGCGCTGGGCCAGGCTGGTGAACCCGCTGGCGTCCATCGGTGATCCGATCATCAGCAGGATCGGGTCGGTGCTCGCCTCGACCTCCCGCACGTAGTAGTGCAGGACGGCGCCCGGCACGTCGAGGGTGTAGGTCTTCGCTTCGGTCATGGTCGCCCCTTTCTCGGTTCCTGTCATAGACGGACGCCAGACCGCAAACTCATCGGTCCACCGAGGCGCGAGGCGCACTACCGTCCGGCGAAGGCGCGGCCCCGCCGACAAGGGCCGGTCACCGCGGACGACGCCAGAAGACATCCCGCAGGATCGGGTCGTCGAACGACAACTTCATCTCCCAAATGGGAAAGCCAGAGCGGTGGAACAGAACCCATGCCGGCACAATCGCCAGGCTCGCGACTGCCCACGCCGCCAAGAAGACGGTGTCCGACGGGAGAGGGGCAAGCCCTAGCAAGGAGAGGGGCATCCAGCCGACCATCGGAAGCAGCACAAGAATGCCGGCGCGCATCAACCAGACTGCCGTTCGGTACCCAGGGCTCTGGCGGATGCGGAGCAGCGCGCCGTCCTCGATCTTTGACATGGCCGGAATCGTAAGCGACCACGCCGGGAACGTCTGCACGCGAAAGATCAGGGGTCTCCCAGATGCGCCGAGAGCACCGCCGCCTCGCGGCGCACCTGGTCGGCGCGGTCCGTCCGGCCGGCGCGCTCATAGTCACGCGCGGCGGCCTGGCGCTCGGCCACCTCGGCACGGACGATCTGCTCCACCTGATCCGCCGTCAACATCCTGCGCTCGACCTCGGCGACGCCGACGCCCACCGATGTCTCCTCGATCGCCAGTCCGCGGTCGGCGGAGGCCGGCCGGTCCACCGCCTCGGCGTTCGCGATCGCGGCCAGGGCCGAACGCAGCGCCGTCACCGCGGCGCGGTCCCGGGCCTTGAGGGCGGCGGGGAGCGCGTCCTGCAGCCGTTGCCGCAGCGGCACGGACGGGTCGGATGGTGCCGGCACGGCGGCGACTCTACCCACGCACCGCACCGGTCGCACCGGATTTGCCGGCACCGCCGGTGAGCACCCCAACCAACGCGTCGAGCGCGGCCGGGTAGGCGCTCTCGCTGGGTGTGCTGTACCCGACGATGACCCCCTGCGGGTGACGGCCGGGCACGTGCCAGTAGTCACCCAGGCCGTCCAGCGCCAGGCCACGCATGTGCGCGGCCCGGAGCACGTCCGGTTCGCTCGGGCCGCTGTCGGGCAGCATGATCGTGACGTGCAGCCCGGCGGCGATCCCGTCCACGGCGAACCGCGCGGACAGCGAACCGAGGCGCCGCACCAGCAGGTCGCGCCGACGCCGGTAGCGCAGCCGGCAGGAGCGCACGTGCCGGTCGTACGCATGACTGTTGATCATTTCGGCCAGGGTGAGCTGCCCGATGACCTCGGTGTGCGCGTCAGTGTGCCGTTTGGCGTGCACCACCGGCTCGATCCACCGGTCGGGCAGCACCAGCCAGGCCAGCCGCAGCGCCGGCCCGAGCGTCTTCGAGGCGGTGCCGACGTACGCGACGTGGTCGGGCGCGGTGCCCTGCAGGGCGCCGACCGGCTGGCGGTCGTAGCGGAACTCCCCGTCGTAGTCGTCCTCGATGACGAGCCCGTCGCGGTCCAGCGCCCAGGCGACCGCGGCACGGCGTCGGTCCGGGTGCAGGGTCACCCCCATCGGGTACTGGTGCGCCGCCGTCAACACCGCCGCACGCACGTCCGCGTACTCGGGTGTGGACAGAAGGTCGGTGCGGGCGCCCTGCGCATCGACCGGCAGCGCCACGACCCGCCCGCCGTTGTGGCGTACCACGTTCCGGTGGTAGGCGAGCCCGGGGTCCTCCATCGCGATCACGGCGGGGCCGTGCGCACCGGCTAGGACCCGGGTGAGCAGTGCCAGCGCCTGCACGTACCCGGAGGTGACCACGATCTGCTCGGGCGCCGCCCGCACCCCGCGCACCCGGCCCAGGTACTCGGCGAGCGCCCGGCGCAGCTCCACACGCCCCTGCGGCTCGGCGTAGTCGTACGCGCTCCCCGGTGCGCTGGCGAGCGCCCGGCGGGTAGCCCGCAGCCACGCCGCGGTCGGGAAGGCCGTCACGTCGGGACTGCCCGGCCGCAGGTCGTAGCGGAACGTGGGCGCTCGGCGTTGGGGCGGCACGGCGGGCGGGCGGGATTGCGGCAGCCCGGCGACCAGGGTGCCCGAACCGATCCGCGTGCGCAGGTACCCCTCGGCGACCAGTTGGTCGTACGCGGCGGTGACGGTGCCCCGGGCGACGCCGAGTTCGGCGGCGAGGGCCCGGCTGGAGGGGAGCCGCGACCCGGGCGGGAGCCGACCGTCACGGATGGCCTGCCGCAGCGCGTTCTCGATGGCGATTCGTCGGCCGACAGCGGAGTCGACCTCCAGGTGCAGATCAATCCCCGAACTGGTCCAAGGACCTGGCACAAAGTTGGACCTTAACGTAGAGCCAGTTTTCCGTAGCGTCATGGCCATGACTGGTCAGCTCATCGACACCACCCCGGCCAGCGCCGTCCGGCTGGCCGTCGACACCCTGGCTCGCGGCGGCTGCACGCGCTGCCGGTGTGGCGCGAGACGCCGTTCTTCAGCGAACGGGAACGTGCGGCGCTGGAGTTGACCGAGGCGATGACCCGGCTGGCCGACCGGCCGGCCACCGACGAGGTGTTCGCCCGGGCTCAAGCGGAGTTCACCGACGTGGAACTCGCCGAGCTGATCTGGGCGATCACGGTGATCAACGCCTGGAACCGGCTGGGCGCCACCGCCCGGCCGTGGC
This sequence comes from Micromonosporaceae bacterium, assembly GCA_047459115.1. GTDB lineage: Bacteria > Actinomycetota > Actinomycetes > Mycobacteriales > Micromonosporaceae > VSCG01. The sequence continues at coordinate 9,422 of VSCG01000092.1, read as the reverse complement.
CGCTGGACTGAGGTTCGGGGGCGCGGGGGCGGCCGCCGTACTGGCGGCCCCCGCTATGCGAAGTCAGGCGGTTTGCTGTGGGTGTGCCGGTGAGGCGTACGTCAGCCACACGATCCGGCTGTCATGATCAGGGCAGTACCAGATACGGCCGGCCGCGGAGGTGCTACTCGATCATTCTTCTTCGGCACCCGGTCCCTCCGCCACCATCAGCGCAGGCACCGGACCGAGGTCGGCGTCTACGGCATGTGAGAGTTCCTTGGCGAGGACGGGGTCTGCATGGATAGCCGCCGTCTGCTGCCACTCGTGCATCATCCTGCCGAGCGGCGCCCAGAGATCGAGATCGCTACACGCTTCAAGCGTCCAGATGAACTCCCGGGCGAACTCGTCGCGATCCTTCTCAGGAAGGAAGTTGACCCAGGGAAAGGCATCGACGAGTGCCTCGGTGACGAGTTCGATCCCCGCGTGAGCGAGCATGTTCCGAAGCAGTCGTGCCGTCGTTTTCATCCCCCTGTGGGCGTGATCGACTCGGTCTGCCCGTAGAAGCACAAAGGGTACGCCCTCACCGCGTCGTTCGAGGCGGACCCCGCCGGAGGACTCGACAGCAGCCGCAACCTCACGTGGGGTACGTGCCGCATCACTCCATTGCATCGTCTTCACAAGTCAATTCTGAACTAATTCAGAGCTGCTCGCAACGGGTCGCCGGCCTGCCCGGCTGGGCCGCCAGGTTGTGATCAGGGCGAGGGCGAGCAGCAGTTCGGCGAAGTCGCCGCCGTAGTACATCAGCTCCGCGCCGGTACGGATCTGATCCAACGGGGCCGGGATGTGCACAAGGGCTCCGGCGTACAGGAGTTGGGACAGGCCGGCGTGGACGGCGATGGCCACGCCGAGCACCACCAGGCGCGCGGGCACCGAAGGCCGGCGCGGGGCGGGGTCCGGGCCGGCGATCACCCAGGCGAACAGGTAGCCGGCGGCGAGGAAATGCAGGTGTACGAGGTGGTGCAGCGGCTTGCTGTCGGTGGTCGTGGCGTACAGCCCGGTACCGTACAGCGCGGCGAGCCCGCCGAGGTTGAGCACCAGCGCGGTGACCGGGTTGGCGACGAGGTGCGCCGGGCGGCTGCGCAGGACCCGACCGATCAGCCGGCCGTGGCGCCGCGGTAGCGAGCGCAGGACCAGCGTGACCGGAGCGCCGAGCACGAGCCCGAGCGGGGCGAACATGCCGATCAGCAGGTGCTGGAGCATGTGGCCGCGGAAGTCACCGGCCGGATAAGGCAGCAGCCGGGGCGCCAGCGCGATGGCGAGCAGCGCACAGCCGGCGAGGAAACTCGCGGTACGCCAGGGGTTCCACGTACCGCGGCTGTGTTGTCGCACGGCGAGGGCGAGGTAGCCGGCGGCGAGCACGGCGACGGCGAGCAGCGGTGCCGCCGGCGCCGATACCGAGACATCCCCGTGGGCCAACGACGCGGTGGTCATCGCCCCGCCTGTCGGCCCGGCCCCTCGCCGCCGACGGCGACCTGGCGGCCGCTGCGCGCGAGCGCGAGACCCGCGACGACCAGCACCACGCCGAGGGCCAGGAACCCGAGGTCCCACCACAGTTGCCCCGGGCCGGTACGCACGTGGTGGATGCCGAGGATGTGGTGGTCGACCACGCCTTCGACGAGGTTGAACAGGCCCCAGCCGACCAGCATCCAGCCCCAGAGCATCCGGCTGCCCCACAGCCGGCCGCGGGACGAGGTCACCCGGGAGTAGAGCAGACCGAGTCCGACGAGCACGGCCAGCCAGGTGAAGGTGTGGAACAGCCCGTCCCACAGCGTGTTCATCCGCAGCCCGGGCACGGTGTCGGCCGGGTAGGTCCGCAGGCCGATGTTGTCGGTGTCCGTGCTGGTCAGCATGTGGTGCCACTGCAGCACCTGATGCAGCAGGATCCCGTCGACGAAGCCGCCGAGCCCGACGCCGAGGATCGTCGCGGGCAACCGGATGCTCCGCGCGCCCTCGCCGGGTCGGCCGGCCCGCGCACCGGTCGCCGCCATCGCCCCTCCACGTGCCGGCAAGGCCCCCGCAGCCTCTGACTACTGCCAGCCTCGCCCGTCAGGCGGCGGTGCGCAGGAGAACAACAGGGTTTCCGTCTGCGACCGGGCCGGCTGCCGGCGGCACGGCATCCAGCGCCGGCTCCGGCTGGCTACGCGTGGGGCATGCGCGTGGCGGGGATGACGCCGAGCCGCCCGGCCTGGTAGTCCTCGAAGGCCTGGATCAGCTCCTCGCGGGTGTTCATCACGAACGGGCCGTAGTGGGCCACCGGCTCGCGGATCGGCTGCCCGCCCATGATGTACAGGTCGAGCGCCGGGTGGCGCGACTCCTGGCGCGGGTCGGCGGTGACCCGGATGGCGTCACCGTCCCCGTGCACCGCCAACTGTCCGGTGTGGATCGGGTGCTTCTTCACGCCGACCGTGCCCTTGCCGTTCAGCACGTACACCAGCGCGTTGAACTCCGGCCGCCACGGCAGGTCGAGCTGGGCGCCCGGCTCCAGCGTCACGTGCAGGATCGTGATCGACGTGTGGGTGACGCCCGGCCCCTGGTGCCCGGCGAGCTCACCGGCGATCAGCCGGATCAGCGCGCCGCCGTCGGGCGTGGTGAGCAGCGCGGCCGCCTTGCCCCGGATGTCCTGGTAGCGCGGCGGGCTCATCTTCTTCGCCCGCGGCAGGTTCACCCACAGCTGCAGGCCGTGGAACAGGCCACCGCTCATCACCAGGCTCTCCGGCGGCGTCTCGATGTGCAGGATGCCTGCGCCGGCGGTCATCCACTGGGTGTCGCCGTTGGTGATCACGCCACCGCCACCGTTGGAGTCCTGGTGCACGAAGGTGCCGTCGATCATGTACGTGACGGTCTCGAAGCCGCGGTGGGGGTGCCACGGGGTGCCCTTGGGCTCACCCGGCGCGTACTCGACCTCGCCCATCTGGTCCAGGTGCACGAACGGGTCCAACTCGGTCAGCGGCACGCCCGCGAAGGCACGCCGCACCGGGAACCCCTCCCCTTCGTACCCGTGCGGGGCGGTGACCAGGCGGTGGACCGGCCGGTACGCGGTGGTGGCCGGGTCGAGCTTGGGCAGACGGGGCAGGACGAGTACGTCGTCCACGGTTACGGCGGGCATGGGACTCTCCTCACTCGCTATCGCGCCAGGGCACGGTCGCTGTCGCGCAGCCGCTGCCCCAGTCGGGTGAAGACACGGTCGAGGTACGCCACCTCGGCGTCGTCGAGGTCGTCGAGGAAGTGCCGGCGGACCGACTCCAGGTGGTGCGGTGCGGCGAAACGCAGCACCTCCAGCCCGTGCCCGGTCAGCACCGCGTGACTGCCGCGCCGGTCCTGCGGGCAGCTCTCCCGCCGGACCAGGCCACGCTTCTCCATCGAAGTGATCTGGTAGGTCAGCCGGCTCGGCGAGAACACCAGCCGGTCGGCCAGCTCACCCATGCGCAGCCGCCGGTCCGGCGCTTCGGACAGCACCACCAGCACGTGGTAGTCGGCCAGGCTCAGCCCGGTCGGGCGCAGGTCCTCCTCGAGCCGGGTGATCAGGCGCAGGCTGCCCTCGATGTAGGCACGCCAGCCGCGTTCCCGTTGCTCGGGGAGGCGCTCGGTCATGGATCGAACGCTACCGTATTTTTCAAATTTCAACCATTGTCGCGTCGATCACCGGCCGGCTCCGTCGCTCGCCCGCGGGCTTCGATCACCGGCGGCTCCGTCGGTCGCCGCGAGCCTCAGCGCGGCTCGCCGTCCCCGGTCAGTGGCTCGCCGTCCACGGTGAGGTAGTCCCGCCACGACCGACGTGCCCGCCAACCGAGCACCCGCTCGATCTTCCGCGTAGACACCCCGCTCGCGTCGGGCCGGTCCACCGGCCGCAGTTCGGTGGCCGCGTCCGGGTACGCCGCACGCCAGGACTCGTGCAGCGGCCGGCCGCCGACCGTGTCCGGGTTCGCCACGTAGAAGACCTCGTGACCGGGTAGGTCGCACTCGACCGCAAGCCGGATCGCCTCGGCCAGGTCGTCGGCGTCCACGTACGCCCATCCCGTGATGCTCGGCGCGGACCGGTCACGCAGCAGCGGGCCGAGGTGGCGCGCGTACGAACCGGAGTCCTGCACCCAGGTCGGCCGCAGGCTGACGCAGCGCAGATCGGACCTTGCCACCGCCGCGTCGCACAACTGCTCGCCGAACAGCTTCGCCAGGGCGTACGGGTCCTGCGGGCGCACCGGATGGTCCTCGTCGACCGGCAGGTACTCGGGCAGGAAGGGCCGCTCGGCGAAGAGGAAGCCCGGGACGGACTCGCTGGAGATGTTGACCAGCCGACGCACCCCGAGGCGCACACACGCCTCCACCACGTTGAACGTGGCCATCAGGTTGTTGCCGAACACCACGTGCGGGGCGTGCCGGCCGGGCGCGGGCAGCGCGCCGGCGTGCACCACGGCCTCGAACGGCCCCGGCCGCGGCCCCTCACCCACCGATGCGCCGCCGATCAGGGCGTACACCTGGCCGGCGTCGGTCAGATCGGCCTTGACGTACGGCGTCCTGTCGGGGCGCGGGGGGTCCCAGTCCGGGTCGTGCAGGTCGGTCGCGGTCACCTCGTGCCCGCCGGCCGCCAGCGCCGCCACCGCCGCCCGACCGACCTTCCCGCGCGCTCCGGTCACCAGCACCCGCATGCGGCGACCCTAGCGTCTGGCGAACAGACGGTACAGGGCGCCGGCGGCGAACACGGACAGTCCGATGAGGACGGCGGAGCGGGGCAGCGTCACCACCAGCACCAGGCAGCCCACGGCGCCGAGCACCTGGACGGCGCGCGGCCAGCGGCGCTGCTCGCGCGGCTGGGTGTACGCCGACACGTTCGCGATCAGGTAGTAGATCAGCACCCCGAACGACGAGAACCCGATGGCCCCGCGCAGGTCGACGGTGAGCACCAGCGCGCAGACCGCGACCGCGACGACGACCTCGGCGCGGTGCGGCACCCGGAACCGGGGGTGCACCGCGGCGAGCCACCGGGGCAGGTCCGCGTTGCGGGCCATGGCCAGCGAGGTCCGCCCGACGCCGGCGATCAGGGCCAGCAGCGAGCCGAGGCTCGCCGCCGCGGCACCCACCCGCACGACCGGCCCGGCCCAGTCCCAGCCGCCGGCGTGCACCGCCGCGGCGAGCGGCGCGCTCGCCGCGGCGAGCCTTTGCGGCCCGAGCACGAGCAGCGCCGAGGCGGCGACCACCGCGTACACCGCGACCGTGATGCCGAGCGCCAACGGGATCGCCCGCGGGATCACCCGTTGCGGGTCGCGCACCTCCTCGCCGAGGGTGGCGATGCGCGCGTACCCGGCGAAGGCGAAGAACAGCAGGCCGGCGGACTGCAACACCCCGGCGGGGTCGATCGCCGGGCCGGCCAGGTGAGCGACCGAGGCGGCGCCGCCGGCGAGGTTCGCCGCGACGACCACGGCGAGCGCCGCGAGCGACACGGCCACCAGGATCCGGGTGAGCCGGGCGGTGCGGGTGATGCCCCGGTAGTTCACCGCGGCCAACGCCACCACGGCCGCGACCGCGACCGGACGTTCGAAGCCCGGCGCGGCGTAGGCGGCGAACGTCAGCGCGATCGCGGCACAACTGGCGGTCTTGCCGATGACGAAGCCCCAGCCGGCGAGAAAGCCCCACCAGTCGCCGAGCCGCTCGCGCCCGTACACGTACGTCCCGCCGGACGTCGGGTAGACGGCCGCGAGCTGCGCGGACGACGTGGCGTTGCAGTAGGCGACGACCGCGGCGAGCGCGAGCCCGACGAGCAGACCCGTGCCGGCGGACCGGGCAGCCGGACCGAACGCCGCGAACACGCCCGCGCCGATCATCGATCCGAGGCCGATGATCACCGCGTCGGCGGTGCCGAGACGGCGGGCCAATCCGCGTTTCACGGGTGCATTGGATCACGGCGCGGGCGGCGCCGACCCGCAGCCGCTCAGGTCACACCCGGCCGCCGGGGGAGGTTGCCACTGCGCTACAGCGAGTAACATCGCCGGATCGTGCGGCCCCCGGCACGTCCCCCGGCCGGCCGCTGGCCGTACGAGGAGAGGGGAGCCGTGCCGACCGAGCGGGTCATGGCCGACGTCGAGTCGGCGCTGCGCGACGCGGACAGCGCGGTCGCGGCCTGCCGGGCGGCGGTCGCCGCGCTGGGCCGGCACACGCCCGCCCTGGTCGCCGCGCTGCTGCGGGCGCGCGACCAGCTACGCTGTGTGGCGGCCACCGGGGCGTGGCACGTGTACTCGTCCACGCCGCTCACGCACGGTGTCGTGGGCCGCGTCTTCACCTCCGGCCGGATCGCGATCGTCACCGATGTCGGCGCGGACCCCGACTACATCCCACTCGGCCCCGGTGTGCAGCTGGAGATCTGTGCCCCGTTGACCGATTCGGCGGGCCGGCCCTTCGGGGTGCTCAACCTGGAGTGGGCCGTGCCGGCCGACGCCGGCGTCTGGGCCGTGGTCGTGGAGCGCGCGGCGAGACGGCTGTCGGCGCGGATAGGCGAACTCGGCGGCCCGCCGGCCGAGCGGCGCAGCGAGAAACTGCTGCGCCACGCGCTCGCGTTCGCCGCCGCCTCGGACGAGACGCACCTCCTGGAACGGTCGGTCGAGGCGGCCCGCGACGTGTCCGGCCTCGCCGAGGCGGTCGTGCTGCTGCCGACCGACGGCGGCGCCCGCCTGTACCGGACCCCGGCCGCGCCGGGTTCGTTCGCCGAGCGGCTCGGGCAGCGCCTGTCCGCCGCAGACCCCGCCGCGCTGGCGCGGCTGCTGGCCCGCGCCCGCGGCCGGGGCGCGTCGTACACCCTCGGGGAACCGGTTCACCAGGACGCGCACGGCTTCGAGACGCTCACCGATGCGGGCGTCCGCACGATGATCGCCATACCGGTCGGCCCGCCGGACATCGGCGGCGTGCTCCTGGTCATCGACGAGGCGGTGCTGCCGGTCAACCCGGAGACCGTCACCCACCTCGAACTGCTCGGCGCGCACGCCTGGACCGCGGTAGAGCGTCTGCGCACGCTGCGCCGGCTCCGCGAACGGGCGACCTCGGACCCGCTGACCGGGCTACGCCATCACGGGCCGTTCGGCGAGCGGCTGGCCGCGGCCGCGCCCGGCAAGACCGCGCTGCTCGCCATCGACGTAGATGCGTTCAAGAGCATCAACGACACGTACGGCCACCAGGTGGGCGACCAGGTGCTGATCGACCTCGCCCGCGCGCTGCAGTCCGCGCTGCGCGACACCGACGACCTGTTCCGGATCGGCGGCGACGAGTTCGTCGCGGTGCTCGAGGTCCGCGGCGTCGATGAGGCCGCCGCGGTCGCGGAGCGGTTGTGCGCGGCGGCGCGGGCCACCGGCTGGACGATCAGCGTCGGGGTGGCCGTGCAGACGGACACCGAACCGGCCGAGGAGGCTCTGCGCCGCGCGGACTCAGCGTTGTACGAGGCGAAGCGGGCCGGTCGCGACCAGGTCCGCCTCGCCGCCTAGCCCTCGCCCTGGCGCCGGCCGCCAGGCTCATCGACCGTGCCGCTCGAGCGGTGGCGACGCGTTGCCGCCCAGGCGGTGGCGACGCTCAGCTGAGCTCCGCCGCGAGCAGCTCGGCGATCTGGGCGGTGTTGAGCGCCGCGCCCTTGCGCAGGTTGTCGCCGGTGACGAAGAAGTCCAGCGCGCGCGGGTCGTCGAGCGAGCGGCGGATCCGGCCGACCCAGGACGGGTCGGTGCCCACCGCGTCGATGGGCATCGGGAACTCGCCCGTGGCCGGGTCGTCGACCAGGATCACGCCTGGGGCGTGGCGCAGCACCTCCCGGGCGCTCTCGGCTTCGACCTCGGTGCCGAAGACCGCGTGCACCGCGATGGAGTGGCCGGTCACCACCGGGACCCGTACGCACGTGGCGGAGACCTTGAGGTCCGGCAGGCCGAGGATCTTGCGCGTCTCGTTGCGCATCTTCATCTCCTCCGACGACCAGCCGGCCTCGGACAGCGAGCCCGCCCACGGGACGACGTTGAGCACCATGGGGGCCGGGAACGGACCCAGGTCGTCGCCGACCGCCTGGCGGACGTCGCCGGTACGCGCGCCGAGGACCGGCTCGGCGGCCACCTTCACGAGCTGGCTGTAGAGCGTGTCCATGCCCGCCTGCCCGGCGCCCGACACCGCCTGATACGAGGCGAGGACCAGCTCGCGCAGCCCGTACTCGCGGTGCAACGGCGCGACCGCGACGATCATGGCCAGGGTTGTGCAGTTCGCGTTCGCGATGATGCCCTTCGGCCGGTTGCGCACCTGCTCCGGGTTGATCTCGGGCACGACCAGCGGGACGTCCGGGTCCATGCGGAACGCGCTGGAGTTGTCCACCGCCACCGCGCCGCGGGACACCGCGATCGGCGCCCACTCGGCCGAGATCTTGTCGGACACGACGAACATCGCGACGTGGACGCCGTCGAACACCTCGGGCGTCAACGGCTGGACGGTGAGTTCCTCCCCGCGTACGACGATCTTCTTGCCGGCCGAGCGCGGCGAGGAGACCAGGCGGATCTCGCCCCAGACGTTCTTGCGGGAGGAGAGCAGCTCGCACATGACGGTGCCGACGGCACCGGTCGCACCGACCACAGCGAGGTTGGGCAGTTGGGACATCTTCTCTGTTACCTCCCGGTCCCGGCGTAGACGACGGCCTCTTCCGCGCCGCCGAGCTCGAACGCGTCATGGATGGCGCGGACGGCGACGTCGAGGTCGGTGTCGCGGCAGACCACCGACACGCGGATCTCCGACGTGGAGATCATCTCAATGTTCACACCCGCCTCCGCCAACGCGGCGAAGAACTTGGCGGCGACGCCCGGGTGTGACCGCATGCCCGCGCCGATCAGCGACACCTTGCCGATGTGGTCGTCGAAGAGCAGCCCGGTGAAGCCGACGGTCTCCTGGATCTTGCTGAGCGCCGCCATCGCCGTGGGGCCGTCGGCCGCCGGCAGGGTGAACGAAATGTCGGTACGCCCACCGGCGCGCCCCTCGGTCCGGCTCGTCGACACGTTCTGGACGATCATGTCGATGTTGCTCTCCGTGCCGGCCACCGCCTCGAAGATCCGCGCGGCGACACCCGGCTTGTCCGGCACGCCGACAATGGTGATCTTCGCCTCGCTGCGGTCGTGAGCCACGCCGGTGATCAGTGCCTGCTCCACGGGAAGGTCCTCCATCGATCCGGTGACCAGGGTGCCCGAGTTGTTCGAGTACGACGAGCGCACGTGGATCGGCAGCTCATAGCGGCGCGCGTACTCCACGCAGCGTGGCATGAGCACCTTCGCGCCGCACGCCGCCAGCTCCAGCATCTCCTCGTACGTGATCTGCTTGATGTGCCTGGCGTTGGGCACGATGCGGGGATCGGCGGTGAACACCCCGTCCACGTCGGTGTAGATCTC
>VSCG01000091.1:0-13218 GCA_047459115.1 Micromonosporaceae bacterium | reverse complement strand
GCCTTCGCCGCGGCCCTCGCCGAGGCGACCGGGGTCGAGCTGATCCGGCTGCAGTGCTACGAAGGGCTCGACGCGGCCCAGGCGCTGTACGACTGGGACTTCCCGCGCCAGATCCTGCACCTGCGCACCGCCGAGGCAGCGGGCGTCACCGACCGACGGGCGCTGGAGACGAGCCTGTACGACCGGCGCTTCCTGCTCGCCCGGCCGTTGCTACGGGCGCTGGAGACGGCGCCGTGTGTGCTGCTCATCGACGAGATAGACCGCGCCGACGACGAGTTCGAGGCGTACCTGTTGGAGCTGCTCGCCGACTGGGCGGTGACCATTCCGGAGCTGGGCCGGGTGGCCGCGGCGACGCCGCCGGTCACCGTGCTCACCTCCAACCGCACCCGGGAGGTGCACGACGCGCTCAAGCGGCGCTGCCTCTACCACTGGGTCGACCACCCGGATCCGGCGCGGGAGGCGGAGATCCTGCGGACCCGGCTGCCCGACGTGTCGCGGCGGCTCACCGTGCAGGTGGCCGAGACGGTGGCCCGGTTGCGCGGACTGGACCTGGTCAAACCGCCGGGGGTGGCCGAGGCGATCGACTGGGCGCAGGCGCTGCACGCACTGGGCGCGGACGTGCTCACCGCGCCGCTGGCCGAGGCCACGCTCGGCGCGGCGGTCAAGATCCGCGAGGACCTGGACCGGGTACGCCCCCGACTCGCGGCGCTGGTGGGCGATGGCTGAGCTGGGTCGTTACGCGGCGTCGGCGCAATCGGCCGGCGCGCCGCGTGATGCGTGGGACGCGCCGCGGGATGCGGCCGGCGCGCTCGTCGACTTCGTCTGCGCGGTACGCCGCGCCGGCGTGCCGGCGAGCCCCGACCGGGTGCCCGCGCTCGCCGCGGCCGTCGACGCGCTCGGCCCGGCCGGGCTCTACTGGGCCGGGCGGCTGACCCTGTGCGGCACGCTCGACGACCTTCCCCGCTACGACGCGGCGTACCGCGCCTGGACCGGCGGCCGCCCGGTCGCGCCGCCGGCCCGGCGGCTGCCGGCCGGCCCACCCCGCCGGTACGCGGTGCCCTTCGGGCGCGACGGCGAGCCCGGCAACGCCGCCGAGCGTCCCGCGCAAACGCCGGTGGCGGCCCGCGCGTCCGGCCACGACCTGCTGCGCCACCGCGACTTCACCGAACTGTCCACAACAGAGCGTGACGAGGTGCGGAGGCTGATCGCCCTGCTCGCCCCGGCCGCGTCACCCCGGCGGACGCGGCGGTACCGCCCGGCGGTCGACGGCCGGGTCGACCCCGGGCGCAGCCTGACCGCCCTGCGGCGCTTCATCGGCGAGCCGGCCCGGCTCGCGTACCGTCGCCGCCGGCTGCGGCCCCGCCGTCTGGTGCTGCTCGTGGACGTCTCCGGATCGATGGCCGCGTACGCCGACGCCCTGCTGCGCTTCGCGCACGCCGCGGTGCGCTGCCGTCCGTCCGCGACCGAGGCGTTCACCTTCGGCACCCGGCTGACCCGGGTGACCCGGGCGCTTCGCCACCGCGACCCCGATGTGGCGCTGGCGGCGGCGGGGGCGGCGATCCCGGACTGGAGCGGCGGCACCCGGCTGGGGGAGTCGCTGGGCGCGTTCGTGCGCCGGTACGGGCATCCGGGGCTCGCCCGCCGCGCGGTGGTGGTGGTCTTCAGCGACGGCTGGGAGCGCGGGGATCCCGCGCCCCTGGCGGAGGCCGTCGCGCGGCTGCGCCGGCTCGCGCACCGCGTGATCTGGGTGAGCCCGCACCGCGGGCGACCGGGCTTCGCGCCCACGGTGACCGGGCTCGCGGCCGTGCTGCCGCACCTGGACCACCTCGTCGCCGGGCACAGCCTGGCGGCGCTGACCGATCTGATCGACACCCTGCGGAGGTGAGGCTGGGATGCGCGACGTGCTCGACGACCTGCTCGGCTGGTGGCGCGACGGGCGGTCGGTCGCGATGGCGACGGTGATCGCCACCTGGCGCAGCGCCCCCCGACCGGCGGGCGCGACCATGCTCGTCGGGCCGGACGGCACCGCCGTCGGCAGCGTCTCCGGCGGCTGTGTCGAGTCGGCGGTGTACGAGTTGGGCCAGGAGGTGCTGGCGACCGGGCAGCCGGCGCTGACCCGCTACGGGGTCTCCGACGACGACGCGTTCGCGGTCGGGCTCACCTGCGGCGGCATCATCGATCTCTTCGTGGAGCGGATCGACCGGCACTCGTTCCCGGAACTCGGCGACGTCGCGGCCTCGATCGCCGCCGACGAGCCGGTGGCGGTGGCCACGATCGTCGAGGGCGCGGCGGACCAGGTCGGGCGGCGGCTCGTCGTGTGGCCGGACCGGCGTGCCGGCACGCTCGGCTCGGCCCGGCTCGACGACGCCGCCACCGACGACGTGCGCGGCATGCTGGCCAGCGGCCGCACCGGTACGCTGCGGTACGGCCGCGACGGCGAGCGTCGCGGCGAGGGCCTCGCCATGTTCGTGGCGTCGTTCGCCCCGCCGCCGCGGATGCTGGTCTTCGGCGCCATCGACTTCGCCGCGGCCGTGGCGCGCCTCGGCGGGTTCCTCGGCTACCGGGTGACGGTCTGCGATGCCCGGCCGGTGTTCGCCACCCAGCGACGGTTCCCGGACACCGAGGTCGTGGTGGACTGGCCGCACCGGTACCTGGCGGCCGAGGTGGCCGCGGGCCGGGTGGACGAGCGGACGGTGATCTGCGTGCTCACCCACGACCCGAAGTTCGACGTGCCCGTGCTCGAGGTGGCGTTGGCGCAGCCGGTGGCGTACGTCGGGGCGATGGGGTCGCGGCGCACCCACGATGACCGGCTCGCCCGGCTGCGCGAGGCGGGGGTGCCCGAAAAGCACCTCGCACGCCTGGCCTCTCCGATCGGGCTGGACCTCGGCGCCCGTACGCCCGAGGAGACCGCGGTCAGCATCGCGGCGGAGATCATCGCGGTCCGCTGGGGCGGCAGCGGACGGCGTCTGTCCGATATGGACGGGCGTATCCACCGCGAGGCCGTCCCCGCAGCGGCCCCAGGGTCCGCCGAGAGGGCGGCCGGCACGCCGACCGTGCCGCGAGCCCGCAGCTAGCCGGCGTGCCGCTCGACGATCCTGCGGACATCCACGCCCGCGGGCAGCGCCCCGTATCCGCTGGACCGCTCGGGCCCGAGCCGCGTTGCGGTGAAGGCATCGGAGACCTCTGCCGGGGCGTGCCGGATGAGCAGTGACGCCTGCAGCGCGAGCGCGAGCTGCTCGGTGAGCCGGCGGGCCTGCGCGGGGTCGGGCCCGCCGCGGACCGAGGCGAGCATCGCCTCCAGGTCCTTGACGTGGGCGTCGAACAACGGCGAGACGCCCGCGGCCAGCCTGACCTCGGCGAGAAACGCGTCGATCACCCCGGGGTCGCGGGCGATCGCGCGCAGCACGTCGAGCGCGATGACGTTGCCGGAGCCCTCCCAGATCGCGAGCACGGGCGCCTCACGGTAGCGGCGGGCGAGGGGGAAGTCCTCGGTGTACCCGTTGCCGCCCAGGCACTCCATGGCCTCGTAAGCGTGGTGCGGGCCGCGTTTGCAGACCCAGTACTTGCTCACCGGAGTCGCCAACCGGCGGAACGCCTGCTCCTGCTCGTCGGCGTCCGCCTCGTGGGCCCGCGCCAGACGCATCGCCGTCGCGGTCGCGGCCTCGGACTCGAGCGCCAGGTCGGCGAGCACCGAGGTCATCACCGGCTGGTCGATGAGCCGGGCGCCGAAGGCGCTGCGGTGCCGAGCGTGCCAGATCGCCTCGGCGACCGACTGGCGCATCCCGCCGGCCGTACCGATCACGCAGTCCAGGCGGGTGTGGCTGACCATCTCGATGATGGTGCGCACACCCCGGCCCGGCTCACCCACCATCAGCGCCCACGCGCGGTTCAGTTCGATCTCGGAGGATGCGTTGGACTGGTTGCCGAGCTTGTTCTTCAGCCGTTGGATGTAGAACCCGTTGCGGGTGCCGTCGGGCAGGACCCGGGGCACCAGGAAGCAGGACAGCTCGCTGTCCGCGCCGTTGCGGCCGCTCTGCGCGAGCACCAGGAAGGCGTCGGACATCGGGGCCGAGCAGAACCACTTGTGCCCGGTGAGCAGATACTCCCCGCCAGCGCCGCCACCCGCCACGGGCTCGGCGCGCGTGGTGTTCGCCCGCACGTCCGACCCGCCCTGCTTCTCGGTCATCGCCATGCCGAACAGGACCCCGGGCTTGTCCGCGGGCGGTGCCAGCCGGGGGTCGTAGCCGCGCTTGACGAGCAGGGGTTCCCACTGGGCGGCGATCTCCGGCTGGTGGCGCAGGGTGGGCAGGGCCGAGTAGGTCATCGAGATCGGGCAGCAGTGGCCCGGCTCCACCTGATTGAACAGGAAGAATGCCGCGGCGCGGGCGACGTGCGCGCCCGGCCGTGGGTTTGCCCACGGGCTGCTGTGCGCGCCGTAGGCGACCGAGCGGGAGATGATCTCGTGATAGGCGGGGTCGTAGGAGACTTCGTCGATGCGGTGGCCGTACCGGTCATGGGTGTGCAGGACCGGCTTGTTGGTGTTGGCGACCTCGGCCCAGCGCTGATAGCGCTCGGAGCCGACCAGCCGACCGATCTCGTGCAGCTCCTCTTCGGCGGAGGCAGCGCCGTACCGGTGCACCGCCTCGCGCAGGGGCGGGTTGGTCTCGTACTCGTCGATGCCGGTCCGGACCGGTGGCTGGTTGATGACCTCGTGGGTGGCCTGGCTGTTCATCTCGATCCTTCCTCGGCTGCGATCCGTGGCTCCGGGCCGCTCGGCCGGCGCGCCGCGCTCGCCGTGTCCGCCGGCGGCCCAGCCCCGACCGCCCGCAGGCAGATGGCGCGCAACGACTCGGTGATGTCCTCGGCTGTCGGGTAGGCGGCGATCGGAGACAACGGGCCCACGAGGGCCTCGCTGATGGCGCCGACGACGGCGGCGGCGGAGAGTGCCGCGTCCTGGTCGGGCACCTCGCCGCCGCTGATCCCGGCGCGGAGAATGCCTTCGACAAGATCACGATAACGCGTCCGGAAGGCGAGGCGCTCGGCCTCGACCAGCGGGTCGACCGGTTCGACCAGAAGCGACCACGCCAGTTGGCGGCCGCGCAGCGCACGCCGGGTGAAGACCTCCACCAGGACGGAGAGGCGTCGCGCCGTATCGGGCCGATCCGGGGCGTAGCGGCTGACCGCGGTGATGGCGTCCTCGACGGCGGTCAGCTCGCGGCTGGCTGCGCGGCGGAACGTCGCGGCCAGCAACTCCGCCTTGCTGGAGAAGTGGGTGTAGACCGCGCCGGTGCTCACCCCGGCGGCCTTCGCGACCGCCGCGACCGTGGCGGTGGAGAAGCCGTCGGCCGCGACGATCGACTCCGCGGCGGCCAGCAGACGCTCCCGGCGCTGCATCGCCCGGCGTCGGGTGCGATCCGTCGCGCGGTACGGCATGGCTGAATCCGCCAATCCCTCGAGGAGGCCTTAATGAGCAAGGCATTTCATCTGCTGCCTACCAAAGAAATGAACCACAGTTCAAGTCTTTACGCAAGGGCGGTGGGCTGGCATCATGGCGCGCAGCCGCCCGCCGGGGCGGGCCAGCAAGGGAGACTTCGATGAACCTCACGGGGATGCTCGAGAGCACCGCGCGCAAGTACCCCTCGAAGGAGGCCCTGGTCTACGGGGAGCAGCGGTTCACCTACACTGAGGTGCTCGCCGCATCGCGCCGGGCGGCGAACGTGCTGCGCGACGCGGGAGTCGGCCCGGGCGACCGGGTAGCGGTCATGACGTACAACACGCCTGGGTTCGTGTTCGCGGCCTTCGGGGCCTGGCGTGCCGGAGCGACGCTGGTGCCGGTCAACCACAAGCTGCAGGCGCCCGAGGTCGCCTACACCACCAGGCATGCCGGGGTGAAGGTCGGCATCGTCGACGCGAGCCTGGTCGACATCGCCCGGCGAGGCGCGCCCGAGGTGCGCTGGCTGTGCACCGACGGGAACGCGGCGGACGTGACGTCCTTCGACGAGCTCGTCGCGCACAGCGAGGAGTGGGAGGGCGTGCCCGTCAGCGAGCACGACATCGCCGAGATCCTCTACACTTCCGGCACCACGAGCCGGCCGAAGGGTTGCGTACACACCCATCGGGGCATCACCACGGTCGCCGCGTACACCAGCGCCGCCATCCCGCTCGAACGCTCCGACCGGTTCCTGATCGCGATGCCGATCTGGCACTCCTCGCCGCTGAACAACTGGTTCCTGTCGATGGTCTTCCTCGGCGGCACGACGGTGCTGCTGCGCGAGTATCACCCCGTGCGGTTCCTGGAGACGGTCCGGGACGAGAAGATCACGGCGTTCTTCGGCGCGCCCATCGCGTACCTGGCGCCGCTGCAAGTGGTAGGGGATCTCAGCGCGTACGACCTGTCGTCCGTGCGCGCCTGGATCTACGGCGGCGGCCCGATCGGCGCCGACACCGCCCGCGCGCTGGCTGCCGCCTACCGCAGCGACCGGTTCTACCAGGTCTACGGCATGAGCGAGATGGGGCCGGTCGGTACGGTGCTCTACCCCGAGGAGCAGATCGCCAAGGCCGGAGCGATCGGCAGCGCGGGCATGCCGGGCGTCGACGTACGGGTCGTCACCGTGGACGGGAAGCCCGCCGGCCCAGGCGACGTCGGCGAGGTCTGGCTGCGCAGCGACACCCGCATGGTCGGCTACCTCGACGACGACGAGGCCACCGCCGCGGCCTTCGACGGCGAGTGGTACCGCAGCGGTGACCTGGTGCGCCTCGACGACGACGGCTTCATGACCGTCGTCGACCGGCTCAAGGACCTCATCATCACCGGCGGGGAGAACGTCTACTCCAAGGAGGTCGAGGACGCCATCGGCGCCCACCCGGCCGTCGTCGACGTGGCCGTCATCGGCCGCCCGCACGCGGAGTGGGGTGAGACCGTGGTCGCCGTGGTGGTCCTCGCCGAGGGTGCCACGCTGAGCCTCGACGAACTGCGCGAATGGCTGGCGCCCCGGCTCGCCCGGTACAAGCTGCCCCGCGCCCTCGAGGTTGTCGAGTCGCTGCCCCGCACGCCCTCCGGCAAGATCACCAAGCACGTGCTGCGGGAGCAGATCCTCCGCGACGCCCGGTGAGCCGGCCCCACGTCGGGCCCGTCCTACGGCGGCGTCAGCGAGAGTGCCGCCAGACAAGATCCGCTGGCGGCACTCTCCGGATGCGCGGGGAGGGGAGCGTCACGGCTTGGGGATGGCCACCGCCGTGTAGGGGGTCTCGGGCGTGGGCGGGGTGGTGAAACGCGCGTTGGGCAGGTAGAGCCGGCCGCGGTACGCGGCCACCGTGGTCGGCACGTCGAAGCGCGGGTCGGTCAGCTCGGCGACGAGCCGGCCCGAGCGCCCGTCGGCCGACATCCGCAGCACCGCCACCGTGTTGAGCTGATTGAGCACCGCGGACAGCGTGTCGCGCTCCAGCAGCAGGCCGTCGCCGTTGGTCAGCAGGTAGCCGCCGAGGTCCACCTGCTCGGCCACGCCGCTGGACGGGTCGACCCGGTACAGCAGCCCGGTGGCCGACTGCACGACGAGCAGCCCTGCACCGTCGGGCGTACGCACGATGCCGTTGGCGTTGAAGCCCGGGACCTGCGCCCAGTCCCCGCGAAGCGGGATCCGCCGGACCTGGCTCTGCGTGGGCAGCCGGCCACCCGGCCCGAGCGGCAGGTGGTACAGCGCGGCCTCCATGGAGTCGGTGAAGTAGTGACCCCACGGCGTGAGCACGACGTCGTTGATGAACGTCGGCTCGATGGTGGTGAACGTGTAGTTCGCAAGCAGCCTCCCGCTGCCGGCGTCGACCACCCGGGCGGTGCCCGCGCTGCCTCCGGCGACGAACAGCCGGTTGTGTTGGTCGATCTTCAGCCCGATCGACGGGAACCCCTCGCCGGGTCCTCGGGCGATGACCCGGCCGGCTCCGGTGACCAGGCTGGCCCGGTAGATCGAGCCGTCCGCGCGGGAGCCGAAGTACGCGAACGGCGCGGCGCCGATCGTGATGCCCTCCGGCAGCCAACCGTCAGGCAGCTGGATCGTCGTCGGAAAGACCCCGCCCGCCGCGCTCGCCCGCTGCGGGGTCACCACCGCGGCGGCCACCGCCGCCGCGGAAAGGCCCGTCAGTATCTGGCGTCGTCTCATCTGTGCAGGTCCTCCTGTCCTGTCCGGCCCCTGTCGGTCAAGGAACGCTGCCTACGCCGATACCGGCACAAGGTGAGACGCGTCGTCACCCCGCCCAGGTTCAACGACCTATTCGAATATCTGGGCAACCGCGTCTGTCCGTCCGGCGCAAATCCAGCCAGGTGAACCCTTGCGGTGATCGATTCGACGGGGTTGGCTGTTCGGAAGGCAACCCCGTCATGGCGCGGAGGACCCATGGCTCGGATCAACGTCACCGTCGACGGCATCCGGTACGCCGACGACGTCTCACCACGTACCCTGCTCGTCCACTACCTGCGCGACCAGTTGGGCAAGGTCGGCACGGTGGTGGGCTGCGACACCAGTAACTGCGGTGCCTGCACCGTCCTGATGACCGACCGCGACGGCCCGGCACGCGCGGTCAAGAGCTGCAGTGTGCTCGCCGTGCAGGCCGACGGCTGCGCGGTCACCACGGTGGAGGGCCTCGCCGCTCCCGACGGCACCCTGCACCCCGTGCAGCAGGCGTTCCACGAGCACCACGCGCTGCAGTGCGGCTTCTGCACCCCCGGCATGATGGTGGCCGCGGCCGATCTGCTCGCGGAGAACCCCGACCCCACCGAGGAGGAGGTGCGCGAGGGCCTCTCGGGCAACCTGTGCCGCTGCACCGGCTACCAGAACATCGTGCGGGCGGTGCTCGCCGCGGCCGCGCAGATGCGCGGCGAGGCGGCCGCCATCCCCGAACCCGCCGCCTCGCCCGAGGCTCGGACGGCGGTCGAGGAGGTGGTGAGCCCGTGACCGCGGTGCTGGAGCCGGAGGTCGGCCGCGCCCGACTCCGCAAAGAGGACGCTCGCCTGATCACCGGTCGGACGCAGTGGACGGACAACATCACGCTGCCCGGCATGCTGCACATGGCGATCCTGCGCAGCCCGATGGCGCACGCCCGGATCACCCGCCTGGACGTCGCCCCGGCGCTGGCGCGCCCGAACGTCGTGGCCGCGTTCGCCGGTGCCGACGTGGCCGAGACGCAGGGCAGCCTCCCGTGCGCGTGGCCGGTCACCGAGGACATGGTCCACCCCGGCCACCCGCCGCTCGCCGTCACCGAGGTGCGCCACGTGGGCGAGCCGGTCGCGGTGGTGATCGCCCGCGACCGGGCGAGCGCGGTCGACGCGCTGGAGGCCATCGAGGTCGAGTACGAGCCGCTGCCGGTCGTGCTCGACCTGGAGGAGGCGCTCGCGGAGGGCGCGCCGTTGGTGCACGCCGAGACCGGCACCAACCGCTGCTACACCTGGGTGTTCGACTCCGCCGAGGCCGGCACCGGCGGTGACGTGGCCGCCGCGGCGGCCGAGGCCGAGGTCACCATCACCCGCCGGTACGTGCAGCAGCGGCTGATCCCCGCCTCGATGGAGCCGCGCAGCGTGGTCGTCGACCCGACCGGTGGCGGACTCACCGTGTGGTCGGCCACCCAGATTCCGCACATCCTGCGGCTCATGCTGTCGCTGATCACCGGCACCCCGGAGCACGAGATCCGGGTCGTCGCCCCGGACGTCGGCGGGGGCTTCGGCGGCAAGCTGCAGGTCACGGCCGAGGAGCTGATCACCCTGATGGCTGCGCGGCGGGTCGGTCGGCCGGTCAAGTACACCGAGACCCGTTCGGAGAACATGCTCTCCGCGCACCACGGCCGGGACATGATCCAGGACCTGACGCTCACCGCGCGGCGGGACGGCACGATCACCGGGTTGTCGGTGAAGCTGCACGCCAACATGGGCGCCTACCTGGGCCTGGTCACGCCCGGCGTGCCGCTGCTCGGTGCCTTCATGTACAACGCGATCTACAAGATCCCGGCGTACCGGTTCGAGTGCACCGGGGTGTTCACCAACACCACGTTCACCGACGCCTACCGGGGCGCGGGACGCCCCGAGGCGACGTACGCCATCGAGCGGATCATGGACGAGCTCGCCGCCGAGCTGGGCCTGGACCCGATCGAGGTACGCCGCCGGAACTGGATCCGCCACGAGGAGTTCCCGTACACCACGGTGGCGGGGCTGGAGTACGACTCGGGCAACTACGAGGCGGCGACCGAGAAGGCGATGCAGATCCTCGGGTACGAGGAGCTGCGCGCCGAGCAGGCCGCCCGGCGGGCCGCCGGGCACCGGGTGCAGCTCGGCATCGGCGTCTCCACGTACACCGAGATGTGTGGACTGGCGCCCTCGCGCATCCTCGGCGCGCTGCGCTACGGCGCGGGCGGCTGGGAGGCGGCGAGCGTGCGGGTCCTGCCCACCGGCAAGGTCGAGGTGGTCACCGGCTCCAGCCCGCACGGCCAGGGCCACCTGACCGCGTGGAGCCAGATCGTCGCCGACCAGTTGGGCGTGGCCTTCGAGGACGTGACCGTGCTGCACGGCGACACCCGCGTGTCGCACAAGGGCCTGGACACGTACGGTTCCCGGTCGCTCGCGGTCGGCGGCATCGCGCTCGTGCAGGCGTGCCAGAAGGTGATCGCCAAGGCCCGGCCGATCGCCGCGCACCTGCTGGAGTGCGCGCCGGAGGACCTGGAGTTCACCGGCGGCGCGTTCCGCGTGCGCGGTACGCCCGACGCGGCCAAGACCCTCGCCGAGTGCGCGCTCGGGGTCTTCGCCGCGCACAACCTGCCCGACGGGGTGGAGCCGACGCTCGACGCGGACGCCGTCTACGACCCGCCGAACTTCTCCTACCCGCACGGCACGCACCTGTGCGCGGCCGAAGTGGACACTGAGACGGGACAGGTGCGGCTGCGCCGGTACGTGGCCGTGGACGACGTCGGGCGGGTGGTCAACCCGCTGATCGTCGAGGGCCAGGTGCACGGCGGGGTCGCCCAGGGCGTGGCGCAGGCGCTGTTCGAGGAGGCGGTGTACGACGCCGACGGCAACCTGCTGACCGGCTCGTTCGCCGACTACACGCTGCCCAGCGCGGCCGACCTGCCCGCGATCGAGACCGACCGCACCGAGACGCCGGCGACCTCCAACCCGCTCGGCGTCAAAGGCGTCGGCGAGGCGGGCACGATCGCCGCGACCCCCGCGGTGGTCAACGCGATCGTCGATGCGCTGCGCCCGTACGGCGTCACCGATGTCCGCATGCCGTGCACGCCCGAGCGGGTGTGGCGCGCCCTTCAGGAGGTGACCTCGTGATCCCGGTGGCCTTCGACTACGTACGCCCAACCACGGTGTCCGACGCGGTGGCGGCGCTCGCCGCCGGCGGCGACGAGGCCAAGGCGCTCGCCGGCGGCCAGAGCCTGCTGCCGGTGCTGCGGCTGCGTCTGGCCGCCCCGAGTCTGCTCGTGGACCTCGGCGGGCTGGACGAGCTGCGCGGGGTGCGCGTCGACGGCGACGAACTCGTCGTGGGGGCGGGCACGACCCACGCCGAGGTCGCCGCGTCGCCGGTGGTGCGGGCCGAGGCGCCGCTGCTGGCGATGGCTGCGGCGACCATCGGCGACCGGCAGGTCCGCCACCGCGGCACCGTGGGTGGAGCGCTCGCGCACGCCGACCCGGCCGGCGACCTGCCGGCGGTGCTGGTCGCGCTCGACGGGGTGTGCGTCGTCGCCGGCCCGGACGGGCAGCGAACGGTGCCCGCGGCGGAGTTCTTCGTGGACTACTTCACCACCGCGCTCGGGCCGGCGGACGTCCTCGTCGAGGTGCGCATGCCGCGGCTCGCCGGCTGGGGCGTGCACTACGAGAAGTTCCACCGCACCGCGCAGGCGTGGGCGACGGTGGGCGTGGCCGCGGCGGTACGCCGGGAGAACGGCTCGATCGCCGAGGCCCGGGTGGCGCTGACGAACATGGGCCCGACCCCGGTGCGGGCGAGCGCCGTCGAGGCGGCGCTGGCCGGGGCGCCCGCCACCGCCGAGGCGGCGGCGGGCGCGGCCGCGCACGCGGCCGAGGGCACCAGCCCGGCCAGCGACCTGGCCGCGTCGGCGGAGTACCGGGCGCACCTGGCCCGGGTGCTCACCCGGCGAGCGGTCGCCACGGCGGCCGGTCTGTAGCCGGAGTGTCCCGGTGGGCCGGCCGCGACGGCGGCCGGCCCACCGTCTTCGAGCCACAGGAGAGACGCATGCAGTTGGAGTACTCCTTCACCGTGCCGGTCCCCGTTTCGCGGGCCTGGGCGGTGCTGCTCGACCTGGAGCGCGTCGCGCCGTGCGTGCCCGGCGCGACCCTGACCTCCTTCGACGGGGAGGCGTTCACCGGGACCGTGCGGGTGAAGCTCGGGCCGGTGAGCCTGACCTATCAGGGCAAGGGCCGGTTCGTGTCGCGCGACGAGCAGGCCGGCCGGGTGGTCATCGAGGCGAGCGGCCGGGACGCCCGGGGTGCGGGCACGGCCGCCACGACCGCCACCATGACCCTGCGGCCCACCGAGGATCAGGCCTCCACAGTGGTCGATGTGGTGGCTGACCTGTCGGTGACCGGTCGCCCGGCCCAGTTCGGCCGGGGCATGATCGCCGAGGTGGGCGGCAAGCTCGTCGGGCAGTTCGCCGACTGCCTGGCCGGGCGGCTCGCCGAGAGCCCGCCGGCGAGCCCGGAGCCGGCGGCCGCAAAGGCGCCGTCCGCGGCGGCCGATGGGCAGGCGGCACCGGCGGCCGGAGGGGCCGCGTCGGCGCAGGCAGCCGGGGCCGACGCGCCGGCATCGACGGTCACCGCCGACCGCCCCGCCACGGTCGCGCCCGCCGCCGTCGGATCCGCCACCATCGCGCCGGCCACCGAGTCCGCCCCGCCGGTAGACCTGCTGCGAATCAGCACGGGTCCCGTGCTGCGCCGGCTCGCGCCGTACGCGATCGGGTTCGTCGCCGGAGTCCTCGTCACCTGGGCGGTGCTCACCTGGCTCGGCTGATCGCGGACATGTGGGCCCAACCTGCTGGGCCGCGACGAGTTGCTTCCGCTGACCCCAACTCGGGCTGCCGACCAACCCGAGCCCGGCGGCGCCAACGAGGGGCAGCCCGCGCGGTCGCGGATGACACGCCGTACGCGGCCCGGCTCGCTCTGATCGCCACCGCCGATGACTAATCGACTCGAGCCTCCCTTGTCGCCCGGGGCACGATCGCCTT
>VSCG01000090.1:0-13285 GCA_047459115.1 Micromonosporaceae bacterium | reverse complement strand
AGTGATTAGCTTGGGGGGCATGACGAGCCCCGCCGAGCGGTACGCCGCGGCCCGCCGGCGGGCCGCGGAGGATGCGCGTAGCCCGGCGCTGGCCGAGTTCGCCCGCGGCCTGGACTTCACGCTCGACGCCTTCCAGCGCGACGCGTGCGAGGCCCTGGAGCGGGGCCGGGGGGTGCTGGTGTGCGCGCCGACCGGCGCCGGCAAGACTGTGGTCGGGGAGTTCGCCGTCTACCTCGCGCTGCGCGAGGGCCACAAGTGCTTCTACACCGCTCCGATCAAGGCGCTGTCCAATCAGAAGTACCACGACCTGGTCGAGCGGCACGGCGCGGACCGGGTGGGCCTGCTCACCGGGGACAACGCGATCAACGGTGACGCGCCGGTGGTGGTGATGACCACCGAGGTGCTGCGCAACATGCTCTACACCGGGTCGACCGCGCTGACCGGCCTGTCGTACGTGGTGATGGACGAGATCCACTACCTGGCCGACCGGTTCCGCGGGGCGGTCTGGGAAGAGGTGATCATCCACCTGCCCGCCTCGGTGCGGCTGGTGGGCCTGTCGGCGACCGTGTCCAACGCCGAGGAGTTCGCCGACTGGCTGGTCACCGTGCGTGGGGAGACCGAGGTCGTGGTCAGCGAGCATCGCCCGGTGCCGCTGTGGCAGCACATGCTCGTCGGGCGGCGGATGTTCGACCTGTTCCACGACGCGGAGGCGGCCGAGAAGCACGACGTGCACCCGGAGCTGCTGCGCTACACCCGCGAGCTGCTGCGCCGGGCCGAGTGGGACGGCGGCGGGCGGGGCCGGGCGGCGAGCGGACGGGCCCGCCGCTGGCTGGTCCCCTCCCGGTTCGAGGTGGTCGACCGGCTGGACCGCGAAGGGCTGCTGCCGGCGATCCTGTTCATCTTCAGCCGGGCCGGCTGCGACGCGGCGGTGCGCCAGTGCATGGCCGCCGGCCTGCGGCTGACCACCTCCGAGGAGCGGGCCGAGATCCGTCGGCTGGTCGAGTCGCGGGTCGCCACGATCCCCGGTGAGGACCTGTCCGTGCTGGGCTACTGGGAGTGGCTCGAGGGCCTGGAGCGAGGGCTGGCCGCACACCACGCCGGGCTGCTGCCCACCTTCAAGGAGATCGTCGAGGAGCTGTTCGTCCGCGGGCTAGTCAAGGCGGTGTTCGCCACCGAGACGCTCGCGCTGGGCATCAACATGCCGGCGCGGTGCGTGGTGCTGGAGCGGCTGGTCAAGTTCAACGGCGAGGCGCACGTCGACCTGACGCCGGGCGAGTACACCCAGTTGACCGGGCGGGCCGGGCGGCGCGGCATCGACGTGGAGGGCCACGCGGTCGTGGTGTGGAGCCCGGAGGTCGAGCCCCGCCACGTCGCCGGCCTGGCCTCCACCCGCACCTACCCGCTGCGGTCCAGCTTCCGGCCCTCGTACAACATGGCGGTCAACCTCGTCGGGTCGGTCGGCACCGCCCGGGCCCGCCAGTTGCTGGAGTCGTCGTTCGCGCAGTTCCAGGCCGACCGGTCCGTCGTGGGCATCGCCCGGCAGGTGCAGCGCAACGTCGAGACGATGGGCGCGTACGCCGCGGAGATGGCCTGCGAGCGGGGCGACTTCGGGGAGTACTTCGACATCCGGGTGGCGATCGCCGAGCGGGAGCGCGCGCTGGCGCGCCGCGGGGCGGCCCAGCGCCGGGCCGCTGCCGTCGCGTCGCTGGAGCGGCTACGCGTGGGTGACGTGATCCGGGTGCCGTCCGGGCGGCGGGCCGGGCTCGCGGTGGTCCTGGATCCGGGGGTGAACGGCTTCGGCGAGCCCCGGCCGCTGCTGCTCACCGAGGACCGCTGGGCCGGGCGGGTGCCCGCCGCCGACTTCGTCGCACCGGTCGAGCCGCTCGCCCGGCTGCGGGTGCCCCGGCACTTCAACCACCGGTCGCCGGCCGAACGCCGGGACCTGGCGTCGGCGCTGCGCGCCGCCGACGTCGGTCCCGCGCCCCGCCGCCGCGCCGGTCGGGCGCGCGGCAACGGCGAGGACGCCGAACTCGCCGACCTGCGCGCCGCGCTGCGCCGCCACCCCGTGCACGCCTGCCCGCAGCGGGAGGAGCACGCCCGCTGGGCCGAGCGGCGCGCCCGGCTCGCCCGGGACACCGAGGCGCTGCGGCACAAGGTGGCCAGCCGCACCGGCTCGCTGGTGCGCACCTTCGACCGGGTGTGTGGGCTGCTGACCGACCGCGGCTACCTGACCAGCGACGGCCAGGTCACCGACTCCGGCCGGATGCTCGCCCGGATCTGGACCGAGACCGACCTGCTGGTCGCGGAGTGCCTGCGCCGCGGCGTGTGGGACCGGCTCAACCCGGCCGAGCTGGCCGCCGCGGTGTCGGTCGTGGTGTACGAGGCGCGTCGCGAGGGCGAGGAGCGCGCCTCGGTGCCGCGCGGCCCGGTGGCCGAGGCGGTCGAGGAGACCCTCAAGCTGTGGGAGGAGCTGGAGTCCGAGGAGGCCTCCCGCGGCCTGGACCTGACCCGCGAGCCGGACCTGGGTTTCGTCTGGCCGATGTACCGGTGGGCCCGGGGCGAGTCGCTGGCCGCGGTGCTCGCCAGCGGCCGGCAGCTCGACGGCGAGATGCCGGCCGGCGACTTCGTGCGGTGGGCCCGCCAGGTGGTCGACCTGCTGGGCCAGCTCGTCGAGGCGCGGCCGGCTGGGCCCGGTGACGAGGCCGCCCGGGTCGGCCTGCGCAAGACGGCGCGGGCGGCCATCGACGCCGTCTCCCGCGGCATCCTCGCGGTCCGGGAGGTGTGAGCGGACCCGGCCGGCGTCCCCGCCGGGCGCACCGACGCCGGGCAATCGCCCTACCGATCCCATGCCGGCGCCCCGCTGCCGTTATCCTCGGCGGCGTGACCTCTCTGCGCGTCGGCATGCTCGTGGTAAGCCAGTATGAGTCGGATCCGAGGGTACGCCGCCAGGCCGAGGCGCTGGCCGCGCGGGGAGACGACGTGACGGTCCTCGCGCTGCACGCCGAGGACCGGCCACGCGAGGAGATCATCGAGGGCGTGCGGGTGGTCCACCTGCCGGTGCGCAAGTACCGCGGCGACTCGGCCAAGGCGTACCTGTCCCTGTACGGCGGGTTCACCGCCCGGGCGGCGGCGTGGCTGGCCCGCCGGCCCCGGGCCTTCGACCTCGTACAGGCGCACTCGATGCCGGAGGCGCTGGTGTTCGCCGCGGCCGCGCCGCGCCTGGCGCGGCTGCCCGTGCTGCTCGACGTGCATGACCTCACCTCGCAGCTGTTCGCCTCCAAGTTCGCCGGTCGGGCCGCGCTGATGTCCCTGGTGCGCGCCAGCGAGCAGGCCGCGCTGCGGTTCGCCACCGAGGTCATCACCGTGCACGAGCCGTACGCCGACCTGCTGCGGCGCTGGACCCGCCGGCCGGTGCACGTGGTGATGAACTGCCCGGACGGCCGGCTGTTCGGCCGCCCGCGCTGGCGTCCGTGGGACCCCACCGGCGAGGTGATCTTCAGTTACCACGGTCTGATCGCGCCCCGTCACGGCCTGGACAACGCGGTGCGCGCGCTGGACGCGGTGCGCCGGGAGCTGCCCGGCGCGCGGCTGCAGGTGCGTGGCAGCGGCGACGGCCTGCCGGCGCTGCGCGACCTCGTCGGCCAGCTCGGCGTGGGCGACGCGGTGGACCTGCCGAACCGGCTGCTGACCCTGCCGGAGGTGGTCGCCGAGATCGACCGGGTGCACATCGGACTGGTGCCGAGCGTGCGCGACGAGTGGACCGACTGGGTGCTGCCCACGAAGCTGCTGGAGTACGCGGCGCTGGGCATCCCGGTCGTGACGTTCCGCAACCCGGTCATCGAGCGGTACTTCCCCGAGGACACGGTGTCCTATGTGGATCCGGCTAGCCCGGAGAACCTACGCGCGGCAATGCTCGACCTGGCCCGCAACCCGGAGAAGGCGCGGGCGCAGGCGGCCCGGGCGCAGACGGTGATGGCCGAGCTGAGCTGGGACGTGCAGCGGCAGATCTACTTCGACATCGTGGACAACGCGGTGGCCCGCCGGCGTGGGTGAGGTGCGCGGTCCGGGCGTGGTGCGCGCCGGGGCGCTGTCGATGGTGGGGATGGCGGCCCTCGGCCTGACCCGGCTGATCCACGGTTCGCTGGTCGTACGGGCCACCGACGCGCAGACCTATGGCCGGGTCGGCGTGCTCATCGCGGTCGCCACCATCGCCAGCCTGCTGCTGCCCGCCGGGGTGTCCAGCGCCCTGCCCAAGTTCGTGCCGTTCCTGCACGGACGCGGCGATCCGCACGCCGCGCGCAACGCGTACCGGCTGCTGTCCCGGCTGGGCCTCGCCGGTGCGGTGGCGTTCGGGTTGGCCGCCGCGGCGGTCGCGGCCGCGGTGCTTGACCTGCCGGCGCGCGACACCGCCCAGGTCGCCGCCCTCGCGATCGCCTTCTCCCTGTACAGCATCGACAAGGCCGCGCTCTACGCCTACCAGCGGGTGCCGGCGTACGCACGGCTGGAGCTGGTCACCTCGGCGCTGGCCGTGCTCGCCACGGTGGTGGTGGTCGCGGCCGGCTGGCCGGCCTACCTGGCACCGCTGGCGCTCGGCTACACGGCGTTCGCGGTCGGGGCGCGGGTGCTGCTGCGCGACCAGGTGCGCGGCCCGCAGCCGGGCGGCGCGGACCGGCCGGCCATCGGGCTCGGCCCGGTGCCGCGCGCCGAGGTGTTCGGCTACGTCGCGCTCGCCTGCCTCGGGACGCTGGCCAGCCAGGGGTTCCTGCAGGGCACCCAGCTGCTGGCCGAGGCGTTCGCGACGCCGACCGAGGTGGGTTACTTCGCGGCCGCGGTCACCCTGGTGACCCCCATGTACTTCCTGCCCCGGGCGCTCAGCGTGGCGCTGTTCCCCACGATGGCCCGGGCGCACGGCGCCGGCGATACCGCGGCGGTGCGCCGCCAGGCCGACCTGTCCACCCGGGCGCTGTTCGTGGTGCTCGCCCCGGTGTTCGCCGCGGCCATCCTGCTCGCCCCGGAGGTGCTGCTGCTCTACGGGGGCGACACCCTGACCGCCGGCTCGGGCGTGCTGCGGTTCATGCTCGCCGCCACGTTCCTGGCCGTGTGCGCGGTCGCGGCGGTCAACACCCTGTCCAGCGGCGACGGCTGGCAGGTGCGCACCCCGGTCGCCTCCGCGGTCGCCGGCGCGCTGACCGGGCTGGCCGTGGTCGCGCTGCTCGGGCGGCCGCTGGGCGCGCTCGGGGTGGGCATCGGCTATCTGGCCGGCACCGCGGTGACCGCGGGCGGGCCGCTGCTCGCCGTCTGGCGCCGGCACGCCATGGCCTGGCACGGCCCGGTGCTGCTGGCGCTCGGGGTGGTCGCCGGCGCGCTCGCGGCCGGCGCCCTGCTCGGGTCGCTGGATGTGTCCGCGGGCGCGCGGACCGCCCTGAACGTCGGCTCCGCGCTGGCCGCGGTGGCGGCGTCGGTGGCGTTGCTCGCCAGGCACCTACGTGCGATCCTGAGCGACGTTCGCAATACCCGGGTTAGGATCTGACCCTGGGTTCGCTTCGTGATCGATCGCTCCCACGTGATCGATCGCTGACCGGGCGCTGGCCGCGTTGACCGAACGCAGGTCGCCGGCGAGCCCGTTGCCGGGTACGACAAGGTCGGGGGAGATGGTGCCTGCAACGAAGACGGACTCGGCTGTGCCAACCACCGCCGCCCAGGCCTCCCGCCTGTTGTCGTGGGCGCTGCTCGGTCTGCTCGCCGTCCTGCTCGTGGAGGTCCTCTTCGAGGCCTGGATCCAGATCCAGCTCGGCACCACCTCGGTCGACGACAGAGGCAAGGTCGTGGCCGACCTGCCGCAGTGGCCCAAGACCCTCAAGAACGGCATCTACCTCACCCTGGCCGTGCTCAGCGTCGCCAAGGTCGCTGTGGACCGGCGCTGGCGGGAGTTCACCACCAAGGCGGACGCCGCGCTCGTCGTGCTCGCCCTCGTGCTGGCGGTCGCCGGGCTGGTCGGCGGCTCCGGCCTGACGCTGACCGCCGAAGGCGTCTTCGTCTACCTGCGGGGCGTGATCGTCTTCTACGCCTGGCGGGCGCTCGCCCCGCCGTGGCGCCGGGTGCGGCCGGTCCTGTTGCTGGTCGGCGGGATCGTGGCGGCGAACGCGGTGCTGGCCGTCGGCCAGAGCCTGCTCGGCAAGGAGAGCTACCGGGCGCTGGGCTGGGCCGACCTGACCTGGGCCAAAATCCACCGGGCGCATGCGTTGCTCAACCACCCCAACCACCTCGGGCACGTGCTCGGCTTCGCCGTGCTCGGTATGATCGCGTGGTTCGCGACCCGCCGGGACCGGCCGGAGCCGCGCTGGTGGCTGCTGTTCGGGCTGCTGGCGCTCGGCCTCTCGGCGACCCAGTCCCGCGAATCCGCCATCGCCGCCCTCGCCGGCGGCGGACTGATCTGGGTGCTGCGCCGCGGTCGCGGCCGCGTCATCGCGGTCTGCCTGCTGATCGTCGGGGCGCTGTTCGCCGCGCAGATCGCGCTGCGCCCAGCCAACCGCGTCGAACTGCAGCGCCGCTTGGCCGGCGTGCTGATGGCGCTGCACATCGGCAGCGGTGAGGAGCCGGAGGGCGCCTGCGTGAAGGGCAACCCGGACTGCACCGACGACCAGCCGCAGATCCCGCAGCGCGAGATCCGCATCCTCTTCGCACAGCAGGGCGTACGGCTGTGGCTGCGCAGCCCGATCATCGGGTACGGCGTCGGCCAGTTCGGCGGCATCGTCGCGCACAAGCACGACCCGAACTGGAACATGAACCCCCGCTTCGGCCCCGACGGGTTCAACATGTACGGCTTCGAGGTCCAGCAGGTCGACTCGTTCTGGCTGCACCTGCTCGTCGAGACCGGCGCGGTCGGCGTGCTCACGTACCTGGTGTGGCTGCTGTTCCTCGCCCTGCCGCTGCTGCGGGCGCTGCCCGAGGGCCGCCGGCACCGGATCCGGGGCCCCACCGAGCCCGGTTCGCCGTTCGCGTACTGGGGGCTGGCGTCCCTGCTGTTCGCGGTGCTGGTCGCCGCGCTGTCCCCGTCGTTGGAGGACCCGATCCTGCCGGCGCTGCTGTTCAGCATCGTCGGGCTCGCCTGGGTGGACCTGCGCCGCCCGCTGCTGCCCGCCGCCGCGGGCGGGCCGTCCGCGCCGACGCCCGGAACGGCCGCGCAGGACGCCGGTGGGCCGGCGGGCGAGGACGGACCCCCGCGCGCCGCGCAGGCGCCGTGAGCGTACCCTCGGACCAGCCGTGCGCCTCGGGCGGCACGGTGCCAACGGGGAGTACCGCGCGGACGGGCAGGAACTAACAGAGGATGGTGTGGTGGCAGATTCAGTCGCTCTGGTCGGTTTCGGCTACTGGGGCCCGAACCTGGCGCGGAACCTGCAGAACCTGGCCGGCCCGCGCTGGCGCTACCTGGTCGACGCCTCCGCCGAGCGGCGGGAACGCGCCGCGGCGCAGTACCCGCAGGTGACCGTCACCGGCGACCTGGACCAGGTGCTCGACGACGACGCGGTGACCGCGGTGGTGCTGGCCACCCCGGCCGCCACCCACGCCCCGCTGGCACGCCGGCTGCTCGAGGCGGGCAAACATGTGCTGGTCGAGAAGCCCCTCGCGCTGTCCACCGACGACGCGGTCGCGCTGACCCGGCTCGCCGAGGAGCGCGGGCTGGTGCTCATGGTCGGGCACACCTTCGAATTCGTGCCGGCCGTGCGCAAGATGAAGAGCATCATCGACGCCGGCGAGATCGGCGAGGTGCTCTACCTGCACTCGCAACGGCTCAACCTCGGGCGGATCCAGAGCGACATCAACGCCTTCTGGTCGATCGGACCGCACGACGTGTCGATCGCCAACTACCTGATCGGGCGCACCCCGGAGTGGGTTGCCGCTCGCGGGGCGCGCTACCTGCAGGAATCGGTGGAGGACGTCACGTTCGTCACGGTGGGCTACCCGGGCGGGGTGCTCGCCCACATGCACGTCAGCTGGCTGGACCCGACCAAGACCCGGCGCACCACGGTGGTCGGCAGCCGGCAGATGATCGTGTACGACGATCTGGACGCCGACGGCCGGCTGCGGGTCTTCGACAAGGGCGCCGACCGGCTCGATTCCGACGCGTACGGCGCCTGGCAGTACCGGCTGCGCGACGGGGCCATGTACGTGCCGCGCCTGGACATGGTCGAGCCGCTCGCCGAGGAGCTGCGGCACTTCCTGGACTGCGTGAGCACCGGCGATCGGCCGTGTACGGACGGCTGGAACGGCGTCGCCGTCGTGGCCGTGCTGGAGGCGGTGGACGAGTCGCTGCGCCGGCACGGCGCCGAGGTCAAGATCGACGTACCGGTCGAGGCGCTGCGATGACCGTCACCCGCGACGAGGTACAGATCAGCCCGCTGTCCGTCGTCGCCGACGAGGTACGCCTCGGCCCCGGCTCCGTCGTGGAGGAGCTGTGCCTGGTGGGGCGGCACGGCAGCGGCGAGACGGTGATCGGACCGGGGGCGCGCATCCGCAGCCACACCGTCATCTACGCCGGTAACCGCATCGGCGAGCGCTTCGCCACCGGTCACCATGTGCTGCTGCGCGAGGCCAACGAGATCGGTGACAACGTCTCCGTGGGGTCGCTGTCCGTGGTCGAGCACCACGTGACGATCGGCCACGGGGTGCGTATCCACTCCCAGTGCTTCATCCCCGAGTACTCCGTGCTGGAGGAGGAGGCGTGGATCGGGCCGCGGGTGACGCTCACCAACGCGCCGTTCCCGCGCTGCCCCGACGTGTCGCGGTGCCTGAAGGGCGTCCACGTTGGACGCGGCGCCCGCGTCGGGGCGAACGTGACCATCCTGCCGGGCGTCCGCATCGGGGAGCGGGCGCTGATCGGCGCGGGTGCGGTCGTCACCCGGGACGTGGCGCCGGGCGCCGTGGTCGTCGGCGCCGCCGCCAGACAGGTCAAGACCATCGACGACCTGCTGTGCCCTGAGGGCCTGGACCACCGTCCGTACCCGCCGCTTCGCGAAACGATGGAGTGACCCATGTCGAAGATCCCGCTGGTAGACGTCAAGGCCAACTACCTCCGGCACCGCGACGCGATCGACGTCGCGATGCGGGAGGTGATCGAGAGCACCAGCTTCATCCAGGGCCCCGCGCTGGCGGCGTTCGAGGAGCAGTTCGCCCGCTTCTGCAAAGCGCGGTACGCGATCGGCGTGGGCTCGGGCACCGCGGCGCTGCACCTGACGCTGGCGGCGCTCGGCGTCGGCCCCGGCGACGAGGTCGCCGTGCCGTCGCACACGTTCATCGCCACCGCCGAACCGGTCACCTGGCTCGGCGCCACGCCGCGGTTCATCGAGATCGATCCGGCGACCGGGGCGATGGACCCGGAGGCGCTGCGCGCGAAGATCGACGGGGTCAAGGCGGTGATCCCGGTGCACATCCACGGCCGGGTGGTCGACCTGGAGGCGATCTGCGCGATCGCCGACGCCGCGGGCGTGCCGGTCATCGAGGACGCGGCGCAGGCGCACGGGGCCGAGTACACGAAGGCGGACGGGACCGTGGTGCGCGCCGGCGCGTACGCGCTGGCCGGGTGCTTCTCCTTCTACCCGGGCAAGAACCTCGGCGCGTTCGGCGACGCCGGCGCGGTCACCACCAACGACGAGGAGTTCGCCACCAAGGTGCGGATGCTGCGCGACCACGGCCGGATCTCCAAGTACGAGCACCTCATCGTGGGCTACGCGCACCGCATGGACACCCTGCAGGCCGCGGTGCTCGCCGCCAAGCTGGACAGTGTCGACGCCGACAACGCCCGCCGGCGCGAACTCGCCGCCGCGTACAGCGCCAAGCTGGCCGGGGTGGGCGACCTGAAGTTCCTCGCCGAGCCGGCGCACCGCGGCACCGCGGTGCACCACTACGTGGTGCGCACCGGGCACCGCGACGCGCTGCGCAAGCACCTCAACGACGCCGGGATCGGAGCCGGGATCCACTACCCGCTGCCGCTGCACCTGCAGCCCGCGTACGCCTCGCTCGGGTACCGGCGCGGCGACCTGCCCGCCACCGAGGCCTTCGCCGACGAGTGCCTGTCGCTGCCGATCTACCCCGAACTGACCGACGAGCAGCTGGACCGGGTCGTCGCCGAGGTCACGGCGTACTTCGACCGGGCGGCCTGAGTTGGGCGACGCGCTGCGCGTGCTCGCCGTCACCAACCTGTGGCCGACCGGCGGGAGCTTTCGCGGTATCGCGGTGCGCGAGCAGGTCGAGGCGCTGCGCCGCCTAGGCCACACCGTCGACGTGGAGGTGGTGGCCCAGGAGCGCGGCAAAGCCGACTACCTGTTCGCCGCGCCGCGTATCCGCCGGCGGATCGCGGGCGGCGGCTACGATCTCGTGCACGTCCACTACGGACTGACCGGGTTCGCTGCCCGGCTGGCCGGCGCGAAGCCCCGGGTGCTGTCCATGTACGGCAGCGACATCAACACCGGGTGGCAGCGGCGGATCACCCGGCTTGGGTGGCCCGGCACCGCTGCCCGGATCTACGTCTCCCAGCGGTTGGCCGACACGGCCGGCGACCCGGCGGGCATCGTCATCCCCAACGGCGTGGACTTCACCGTCTTCGCCCCCCGCGACCGGGCCGAGGCCCGCGCCTGGTTGGGCCTGCCCGCCGACGGCGCGCTGGTGCTGTTCGGCGCCGCGCCGGACAACGCGGTCAAGCGCTACGACATCTTCTGCGACGTGCTCGCCGCCCTGCGCGCCCGCGGGCTCGACGTGCGAGAGCTCGTGCTCGCCGAACCGCACCAGCCCCGCGAGCGGGTCGCCGCCAAGTTCGCCGCCGCCGACGTGCTGCTGTTCACGTCCCGACAGGGCAGCGAGGGCTCGCCCACGGTGGTCAAGGAGGCCACGGCGATGGGCCTGCCGGTGGTCACCGTCGACGTCGGGGACGTCGCGGAGATCCTGCGCGACGTCACCCCGTCCGCGGTCGTGCCGTTCCCCGGGCCCGACGAGCCCGACGCCCGGGCCCGGCTCGTCGGGCGGCTCGCCGACGCGACCGCCGAGGTGCTCGCCGACGGGCGGCGGGCCGACGGGCGCGAGCAGGTCGCCTGGCTGGACTCCGTCGAGGTGGCCCGCCGGATCGAGGACGTCTACCGGGAGGTGTTGACGTGCGCGTGATGGTCACGGGCGGGGCCGGCTTCATCGGCTCGCACCTGGTCGACCGGCTGCTCGCCGACGGCGCGACGGTCACCGTCGTCGACGACCTGTCCCACGGCCGGCCCGACCACCTGCGCCCCGCGCTGGAGACCGGTCGCTGCGAGCTGATCTCCCTCGACGTCACCGATCCCCGCCTCGGCGACGCCGTGGCCGCCGCCCGCCCGGAGGTCGTCTACCACCTGGCCGCCCAGATCGACGTACGGGTCAGCGTCGCCGATCCGCTGCGCGACGCCACCGCCAACGTGCTCGGCACGGTCGCCGTGCTCGAGGCCGCGCGCCGGGCCGGGGCGCGCAAGGTCGTGCTGGCCTCCTCGGTGGCGATCTACGGCCCGCCCGAGACGCTGCCGGTGCGCGAGGACACCCCGACCCGGCCGCTGTCCCCGTACGCGGTCTCGAAGCTCGCCGCGGAGCTCTACCTGCGCCAGTACGCCGACCTGCACGGGCTCGCCACCACCACGCTGGTGCTGACCAACACGTACGGGCCGCGCCAGGACCCGCACGGCGAGGCGGGGGTGGTGGCGATCTTCATGGACGCGCTGCTCGCCGGGCGGCCGACCCGGGTCTTCGGCGACGGCGGGAACGTGCGCGACTACCTCTACGTCGCCGACGCGGTGGACGGGTTCGTGCGCGCCGCCGATCCGGCCGCGGACGGGCTCCGGCTCAACCTCGGCACCGGCCAGCCGGTGACCGACCTGGAACTGCACCGGGTGGTGGCCGAGGCCGTCGGTAGCAGCGCTGCGCCGGAGTTCGCGCCGCCGCGCCTGGGTGACCTGCGCGCGATGGTGGTCGACGCAAGCGAGGCGGCCCGGGTGCTCGGCTGGCGCCCGCGCACCACACTGGCCGAGGGCCTGGCCCGCACCGTCGAGGCCTTCGCCGTTACACCGCGCCGCTGACCGTCCCGACCTCGTCGGCGTCCGACGCGGCTCCGCCGCCCTCGACCCCGTCGCCGAGGTGGACCGCCGACTGGATCGCGTCGACCAGACGCTGACACGGCCCGGCGACGTTCCAGCGCTCGGCGAGCGCGAGCAGCCGGTCCGGGTCGGCCGGCACCGCGGGCAGCGCGGTCGCGAGCGGTGGCAGCGGGCAGTCCCGGGCCACCCGCACCACCCGCGGCGCGACGGCGAGGTAGTCGCGCGCGGCGGCGAGCTTGGCGCGCAGTCCGGGCGCGAAGCCGGCATCCTTGTCGTCAAGCGCGGCCACGATCGCGTCGAGCGTGCCGTAGCGGGCGATCAGCCGCGCTGCGGTCTTCTCCCCGACACCGGGCACGCCAGGCAGCCCGTCGCTCGGATCCCCGCGCAGCGTCGCGAAGTCCGCGTACGCCGCGGCGGGCACTCCATACTTCGCGCGCACCGCCGTGTCGTCGCACACCTCGAGCTTCGCCACGCCCCGCCCGCAGTAGAGCATCCGCACGGGCACCAGGTCGTCGACCAACTGGAACAGGTCCCGGTCACCGCTGGCGACCTCGACCGGGCCGGGCTGGGTGGCCGCCAGGGTGCCGATCACGTCGTCGGCCTCGTACCCGGCGCAGCCCACCGTGGCGATGCCGACCGCGTCGAGCACGTCGAGGATCACCGGCACCTGCGGCACGAGGCTGTCCGGCACGACCTCGCTGTTCGGCGAGGCGCCGTCGGCCGCGAGGCGATGGGCTTTGTAGGACGGCAGCAGCTCGACCCGCCACGCCGGCCGCCAGTCGGCGTCGAGCGCGCATACCACCCGGTCCGGCGTCCGGGTGCGGATCAGAGTGGCGAGCATGTCGAGGAACCCGCGTACGGCGTTCACCGGCGAGCCGTCGTCGGCCCGCGCCGCCGACTCTGGGATCCCGAAGTAGGCGCGGAAGTAGAGGCTGGGGGCGTCGACGAGCAGCAGTGGCCGAGTCACCCCACCACTATGCCGGCACGGTGACGCCCGCGGCACACCGGGCGCGGGTCCCGGCTCGCGGCGGGCCGCCTCCCAGCCGAGCCCGACGCTTCGTCGGCGAGCCTTCGGGGTGTCCGGGGATCATGCGCTGGGGCCGGAGGCCTGCTCACCGGGGCCGGGGGGCTGCTCACCCGGGCCGGGGGGTTGTTGCTCGCCGAGGCGTAGCCGCGAGTCC
>VSCG01000089.1:0-13291 GCA_047459115.1 Micromonosporaceae bacterium | reverse complement strand
CACGGCCGGCGCCCGCCACGACCGGCATGCGCGCAGGTGAGGCGGCTGGAGTCCGACCGTTCCGGCACACTGGTACCCGTGTCTGTGCCCCCTCGTGTTCCCTGGACTGCCCCGACGGCCAGCGCGCCGGTGCGGACCACCGTGCGCCTGCCCGGCTCCAAGTCGATGACCGCCCGGGCCCTCGTGCTGGCCGCCGTATCGGTCGGACCCTCCACGCTGCGCGCGCCGTTACGGGCGCGCGACACCGAGCTGATGGCCGGCGGGCTGCGCGCGATGGGCGCACACGTATCCACGGTGGACGATCAACGGTGGGTGGTGCGGCCGCGGCCGCTGGCCGGGCCGGCGCAGGTCGACGTCGGGCTGGCCGGCACCGTGATGCGCTTCCTGCCCCCGGTGGCCGGCCTGGCCGACGGCCCGGTCACCTTCGACGGCGACCCGCGCGCCCGGGCCCGCCCGCTGGGCCCCCTCGTCGAGGCGCTGCGCAGCGTGGGAGTGCGCATCGACAGCGCACCTGGCGGCGGGCTGCCGCTGACCGTGCACGGGGTGGGGCGGGTCACCGGCGGCGAGGTGACCATCGACGCGTCCGCCTCCAGCCAGCTCGTCTCGGGCCTGCTCCTGGCCGCGGCCGACTTCGATCGGGGCATCGTGGTGCGCCACGTCGGCCCGCCGGTGCCCAGCGCCCCGCACCTGCGGATGACCGTGGAGATGCTGCGCGCGGCGGGCGCCGGGGTCGACGAGTCCACACCGAACGTGTGGGCCGTGGAGCCCGGGCGCCTGGTGGGCCGGGGCTGGGACATCGAGCCGGACCTGTCCGCAGCGGCGCCCTTCCTGGCCGCGGCACTCGTCACCGGTGGTGAGGTGACGGTGCTCGGCTGGCCGCGCAGCACGACCCAGCCGGGCGACCAGTTGCGCTCGCTGCTTGCGGCGATGGGGGGCTCGTGGACGCTGGGCACCGACGGGCTCACGGTCCGCGGCACCGGGCGGATCCACGGCCTCGACGCCGATCTCAGCGCGGTGGGCGAACTCACCCCGGTCCTCGCCGCGCTCGCGGCGCTCGCCGACTCACCGTCCCGGCTGCGCGGCATCGCGCACCTGCGCGGCCACGAGACCGACCGCCTGGCGGCGCTGGCCCGCGAACTCTCCAGGCTCGGCGCGGCGGTGACCGAGACCGACGACGGGCTGGAGATCCGCCCCCGACCGCTGCACGGTGGCGTCTTCGAGACGTACGACGACCACCGCATGGCGCACGCCGCGGCGGTCATCGGGCTCGCCGTGCCCGGCGTGCACCTGAACGATGTCGCGTGTACCGGCAAGACGTTGCCGGAATTCCCGGCACTATGGGAGTCGCTGACCAATGCGCCGGGCCGGACGGACCGGACGGGCCAGGGAGGTGGTCTCTGACACGTCGGCGGCTGGACTACGACGAGGACGACGTACGCGTGCGGCCCGGCCGCACGTCGCGCCCGAGGACGCGGATCCGGCCACGGCATGAGGACGCGGCCGAGGGCTTCGTCGTGGCCGTTGACCGCGGCCGCTACACCTGCGACGTGGACGGGCGTCGGGTAGTGGCGATGCGCGCCCGGGAGCTCGGCCGGCGCGGTGTGGTCGTGGGCGATCGCGTCTCGCTGGTGGGTGACGTCTCCGGCAGGCCGGACACGCTGGCCCGGATCGTGCGCATCGGCGAGCGCCGGTCGGTGCTGCGCCGCACCGCCGACGACGACGAGGCCTCGCCCGAGGGCCGGACCGAGCGGGTGGTCGTCGCCAACGCCGACCAGCTCGTCATCGTCAGCTCGCTGGCCGACCCACCGCCCCGGACCGGGTTCATCGACCGGTGCCTGGTGGCGGCGTACGACGCGGACATCGATCCGCTGCTGTGCCTGACCAAGGCGGACCTGGCCGGCCCGGGGGAGATCCTGGACTACTACGCCGAACTGGACCTGCCGTACGTGCTGTGCCGGCCAGACGAGCCGCTCGGCGCGCTGCAGGCGGCGCTCGCCGGGCGCATCTCGGTCCTCATCGGACACTCAGGGGTGGGCAAGTCCACGCTGGTGAACCGGCTCGTCCCCCAGGCGGACCGGGCGGTCGGCGAGGTCAGCGCCATCGGCAAGGGCCGGCACACCTCGACCAGCGTGGTGGCGCTGCCGCTGCCCGGCGACGATGGGGACGCCGACCGCGACGACCACGGGTGGATCATCGACACGCCCGGCGTGCGCTCGTTCGGGCTCGCCCACGTGTCCGCCGAGAGCCTGCTGCACGGCTTCCCGGATCTCGTCGAAGCCTCCACCGACTGCCCGCCGAACTGCGACCACACGGGCGCATCGGGCGACTGCGGGCTGGACGCGCTCGTGGCCGCCGGCGGCGCCGATCCGCGCCGCCTGGCATCCTTCCGCCGGCTGCTGTCCTCACGCGGCGAGCCCTACCCAGGCTGACCCCGCATGGGCCATGACGGTCCCGTGTTGATCATGGTCCTGACGTGTTGATCATGAGGTTGACGACTCGACACGCCGGAAAACCTGCTGCGTATTCCATGATCAACGAGGGTGGGGGCGGCGGGTGGGCTAAGTTTCCCACCGTGGCCACCCTTCGATACACCGATGACCTCGCCCTTACCCACGTGCTCGCGGACACCGCCGACGCGGTCTCGATGGCCCGCTTCCGGGCGCTCGACCTGCGCGTGGAGGCCAAGCCCGACCTGACCCCGGTCTCCGACGCGGACACCGCTGTCGAGAAGGCGCTCCGCGCCACCCTGGCGCGCACCCGGCCCCGGGACGGAGTGCTCGGCGAGGAGTTCGGCCACAGCGAGGCTGCCGCCGGCCCCGGCTCGCGGCAGTGGGTGCTCGACCCGATCGACGGCACGAAGAACTTCGTGCGCGGAGTGCCGATCTGGGCCACCCTGATCGCGCTGATCGAGGGCGACCAGCCGGTGGTCGGCATGGTCTCCGCGCCGGCGCTCGGGCGCCGCTGGTGGGCGGCCATCGGGCACGGGGCGTACGCCGGCCGGCACGCGGCCACCGCCACGCCCATCCGGGTCTCTGGCGTCAAACGGCTGGCCGACGCCAGCTTCTGCTACTCGTCGCTGCACGGCTGGGAGCAGACCGGCCGGCTCGACGCGATGCTGGACATCATGCGCACGACCTGGCGCAGCCGTGCATACGGGGACTTCTACGGCTACATGCTCCTCGCCGAGGGCGCAGTGGACATCATGGTGGAGCCCGAACTGTCGCTGTGGGATGTCGCCGCGCTGGTCCCGATCGTGACCGAAGCGGGTGGGGAGTTCACCGACCTGGACGGCCGGCCCGGACCCGTCGGCGGCAGCGCGGTGGCCACGAACGGCTGGCTGCACGAGGACATCCTCGACCGGCTCAATCCGCGACGGACCGGCTGATTGGGCGGAGCCGTCCCGACGCCGCCCCGATTACGTTCTATCCTCGGCCGGTGATGTCCGCAGGTTGGTTGTTCCTCGCCGCGATGGTCCTCGCGTACGGACTGGCCAACCTGCTGCAGTCCATGGCCGCCGCGCGGACCACGGTGCACCGCACCCTCGACCCAGCCCTGCTGCTCCGGCTGGCCGGGCACCGCACCTACCTCGTCGGGCTCGGCTGTCAGCTGGCCGGCTTCGTACTGGCCCTGGCCGCCCGGCGTGACCTGCCGCTGTTCCTGGTCCAGGCGAGCGTGGCGGCCGGGCTCGGGGTGACCGCCCTGCTCGGCGTGCTCGTGCTGCGCTGGCACCTGCCGAGGGCCGAGGTGGCCCTGCTCGGGCTGCTGTTCGCCGGCATCGCCGGGCTCGTCCTGGCGGCGCAGCCGGCTCCGTCCCGTCCGCTCGGGACGGCCGGGCTGGTCGCCCTGGGCGCGGCCCTGGTGCTGATCGGCGGGCTCGGCTTCTTCGCGGTCCGGCTGCACGGGCCACCCGGTTCGGTCGCGCTCGGGGCGTTGGCCGGCATGACGTTCTCGGCGGCGGCCGTGGCGGCACGGCCGCTGGCGTCGACCCACTCGGTGCAGGCGTTCGTGACCAGTCCCCTGCTCTACCTGGTCATCGCCCACTCGGTGGTCGGTCAGCTCCTGCTCGGGCTGGCGATGCAGCGCGGCTCCACGACCGCGGCGGTGGCCGCGATGGACGCCGCCGGGGCGGTCCCCGCGGCCGTGGTGGGCCTGCTGTTCCTCGGCGACCGGGTGTGGCCGGGGCGCGAGTGGCTGGCCGCGGTCGGGTTCCTGGTCACGCTCGCCGCGGTGATCGGCCTGACCCGCTACGCCGAGCCGCAGCACCATCACGAGGTGGCCGGCCGGCCCTGGACCGCGGCGGGCCGGCGGGCCCGGGTGTTGTCTGGCCGCCAGTGGGTGTAGCGGCCGCGAGTGGGTGCAGCGGGCCCGCAGCTGGTCGCCAGTGGAAATGGCGGCCGGCGGCCGTGGCTCAGGACGCCGGCGGGTCGGTCGGCTTGCTCTGTTCGGCCAGGAACCGCTCCAGTTCGGCGGCCAGCTCGTCGGCGGTGGGCAGATCATCGGGCTCGACCAGCAGGCTGTTCTGCCGGCCCCGCAGAAATGCGTCGTACTGCTGCTCCAGTGACCGCACGAGCGCGGTGGCCTCGTCGTTCACCGCGATCTGCTTGTCGATGTCGGCCCGGACCTGTTCGGCGGCGGCACGCAGGTCGCTGGTCGGTAGCACCAGCCCGGTGGCCCGCGCCACGCAGTCGAGCAGCGTCTCGGCCGCGACCGGGTACTCGGTTTGGGCCAGGTAGTGCGGCACGTGCACCGCGAAGCCCAGCGCGTCCCGTCCACGCTGGCCCATCCGGTACTCGATCAGGTGCCCGGCAGCGCCCGGCACCTGGACCCGGTGCAGCCACGGCTCGTAGCCGCTGATCAGCTCGGGCCGGGTGGCGTGGGCGGTGACCCAGGTGGGGCGGGTGTGCGGGACCGCCATCGGGATCGCGTTCAGTCCGACCGCCAGCCGCACGCCGAGCCGGTCGGCCAGCGCCAGCACCGCCTGGACGAACCGCTCCCACTGCAGATCCGGCTCCGGTCCGGTGAGCAACAGGAACGGAGTGCCCACGGTGTCGGTCAGCAGGTGCAGCTCGAGTCGGGGCTCGTCGTACTCCGCCCAGCGGTTCTCCACGAACAGCATCGCGGGCCGGCGGGACCGGTAGTCGATCAGTTGGTCGACGTCGAAGGTGGCGACGACCCGGCTGCCCAGGCGCGAGATCAGGTGCTCGCGGGCCAGTCGGGCGGCGGCACCGGCGTCGACGAACCCGCTGAGGGCGTGAATCATGACGGCACCCTCCAGGGTCGAGGCGTCATCGCTCAGCACGTACAGCTCATGCGGATCGAGCACCAGTCAGGCCTCCTCGTGCGGGCTGTTTCATCCGATTGTGAAACGTCCACCGCATCGCGGCACATTCCACCTCCCGGATCCGCCCCTCCAGTGCGGCCGGCCGCGCCTGAGGCTGTACCGCTGCCCGTTTGTGCCCACGGACGCCGGGTAGTCGGAGCGTGACTGCCGATATGTATGGGGGGGACCACGATGGCACGCTCAGACTCCAGTCCCGCCGGCCCGATGCCCGCTGGGCGCTCGATGCCCCAGATCATCGCGCTCACGGTGGGTGTCGTATACATCCTCATCGGTCTTCTCGGCTTCCTGGTGACCGGCTTCGACGGCAACTTCGCCGGCCACACGGACCAGACCCTGCTGGGCTTCGAAATCAACCCGCTGCACAACCTCGTGCACCTCGCGGTCGGTGCGGTCGGCCTCGCCCTGTCCCGGACCTTGAACACGGCACGCACGTTCGGCTGGCTGCTGTTCGTCGCGTTCGGTGCCTTGTTCCTGTACGGACTGTTCGCGGTCAACAGGACGGACGGCGTCAACTTCCTGTCGCTCAACATTCCCGACAACGGCCTGCACCTGGTGACCTCGCTGGTGGGTCTGACGGCCGCCCTGTGGCCAGTGAAGGCCCAGGTCCGGCAGGCGCAACGGCAGATGCAGGCCGCGCGCCGCGGCTGACGTCGACATGGGTACGCGCAGCCGGGCCGGGTCGCACGGATCGCGACCCGGCCCGCGCTAGCGTGACCGGGTACCTGTCGAGGAGGGGTGGCGATGACCGGGACGGTGGCGCGCACGGTGACCCTGCCCGGTGGGGTCGAGATGCCCCTGGTGGGGCTCGGCACCTGGCAACTGACCGGCCGCCAGGCGTACGAGGCGATCCGGCACGCGCTCGCGGTCGGCTACCGGCACATCGACACCGCGACGATGTACCGCAACGAGGACCAGGTCGGTCGCGCGCTGCGCGACAGCGGGCTGCGCCGTGAGGATGTGTTCCTCACCACCAAACTGCTGCCCGAGCAGGCCGGGCGCGAGCGCGAAGCGCTCGACGCGAGCCTGACCGCGCTGGACACCGACCACGTCGACCTGTGGCTGATCCATTGGCCGCCGGCCCGACGGGTCGAGGCTACGTGGCAGAAGTTCCTGGCCGTGCGCGACGAAGGGCTGGCCCGGTCGGTCGGCGTGAGCAACTTCGACCTCGCCGAGATCGACCAGTTGATCCGCACGACCGGCGAGGCGCCCGCGGTCAACCAGATCCGCTGGGCACCGGCGCTGCACGACCCGCAGGTGCTGGCCGGGCACCGCGAGCGCGGCGTGGTGCTGGAGGGCTACAGCCCTTTCAAGAGCACCGACCTGGACGACCCGGTGCTAAGGGAGATAGCCGACGCGCACGGCGTGACACCGGCACAGGTCGTGCTGCGCTGGCACATCGAGCACGGCATCGTGGTGATCCCGAAGTCGGGGACGCCCGAGCGGATCGAGCGCAACTTCGACGTCTTCGGGTTCTCACTCCGTCCGCAGGAGATGGCCCGCATCGACGCGCTCGGCACCGGCTGACCCCGGACCGCCTGATGGCTGCTGCCGCACTGATCGCGGCCGGGCTCGTCGCTCTCGTCGTCGGCGGCGAACTTCTGCTGCGGGGCGGCTCGCAGGTGGCGCGGCGGGTCGGCATCCCGCCGATCGTGATCGGCCAGACCGTCGTCTCCATCGGCACCAGTGCCCCCGAGCTGGCCATCGGCGTCGAGGCCGCGCTCGACGATGTGGGCGAACTGGCGGTCGGCAACGTCGCCGGCACGAACACCGTGAATCTGCTGCTGATCCTCGGCCTGAGCGCTCTACTGCGGCCGCTCGCGCTGGGTGCCCGGTCCCTGCACCTGGACCTGCCGATGATGGGAATCGCCGCGTTGGCGCTGCTCGTCATGGGTGCCGACGGCACGCTCACCCGCGCCGAGAGCGTGCTGCTCCTGGCGCTGGCCGTCATCTACACCGCCGCTGTCGTGCGGGCGGGCCGCCGGGAGCGGGCGGCGATCCACGAGACGTACGAACGGGATGGGCGTCCCGACCCGGGCCGCTCCCCGGTGCTGCTCGCGACCCTCGAGGTCATCGCGCTCGTGGCCGGCATCGTGGTCGTCGTGTTCGGTGCCGACTGGCTGGTGGACGGTGCGGTGGACCTCGCCCGGCAACTCGGTGTCTCCGGCGCGGTCGTGGGTCTGACCATTGTGGCCATCGGCACCTCGGCGCCGGAACTCGTCACGACGCTCGTCGCGACGTTGCGCGATCGCCGCGACATCGCGATCGGCAACCTCATCGGCTCCGGCGTCTACAACATCGCGCTGATCCTCGGGGTGGCCGCGTCGGTGGCCCCCGAC
This sequence comes from Micromonosporaceae bacterium, assembly GCA_047459115.1. Classification (GTDB taxonomy): domain Bacteria; phylum Actinomycetota; class Actinomycetes; order Mycobacteriales; family Micromonosporaceae; genus VSCG01. Next base: position 5,614 of record VSCG01000089.1, on the reverse strand, counting down.
GGCCTGCACGTCCCGGCACCGCTGGTCCGGGTCGACCTGCCGGTCATGGCCGCCGCCGCGCTCGCCTGTCTGCCCGTGTTCTTCTCGGGCCGTCGGGCCACCCGGCTCGAGGGAGGCCTGGCCGTCCTCGCATACGCCGGCTACCTCGGCTACCTGATCCTGGTCCGCGCCTGACCGGCCCGGTGCCTACTGGCCAGCGCAGCTGTAGGTGAACGTGGTCTCTCCCTGCGCGGGTGTCGGCTCGTTGATGAGGATCTTCGCGGTCTCCGTCGTCGTGCCCACGCCGCTGAAGGACCACTTCAGGTGCAGCGTCACCGTACGCTGGCCGCGCGCCACCTGCTCGGACAGCGACCCGCTCGGCTCACCCGAACGCAGCCACTGGTACTTCAGCGTGCCGGCGTTGCCGTTGGTCTGCACGGTCGCGACCACGTCCACGGTCACGTCGCACGCCTCGCCGGGCGGTTCCGGCACGGCCACGGTTACCGACGTGACCTCCAGCGGGTTGATGCGCTGCCACAGGTACCAGCCGACCGCGGCCAGCAGCGCGATGGTGAGCAGGGACGACAGCACCGAACTCAGCACCCGCCACGGTGAGCGCCGCGGCCGGGCCGGCGCGATCGGCGGGCGTCGCCACCCGGAAGGGGCCGCGGCCTCCACGCCCCGACCGAACCGCACTTCCCCGCCGCCACGCTGGGCCGGCGGGCCCGCCGCGGCCTCCGGCCCGGCCACCTGCGCGCCGGGCGGCCGGCGGGCCAGCCGGGTGGCCTCGGCCACGGGCGCCGCGGCCGCCGGCGCAGCGGTCGTCCCGGCGTATGTCTCATGTGGATCATCCGGCATGGACAGTGCCGGTTCCGCTGCCGGCACCCGTACCCCGTCAAACGCGGCGACCGCGGCGACGAGCTTCGCCCGCGTGCTGAAGTCGGCCGGCAGTGCCGACACCCCGGCGCGTAGCGCCTGCAGCGCCTCGGTCAGGTCCTGCTCGCCGAGCGCCGCGCAGCGCAGCAGCAGCTCGGCCCCCGGCCCGTCACCGCCCCACCGGGTGACCATGCCCCGGACCAGTTCGGCCCACGCCTGCCGGTCCAGCGCGGCAGCGGCAGCGTCCATCGGCGTACCGTGCAGCGCCGGTGCGACGGCGGTCTCGACCAGCCGCGCCGCGCCCGCGCTGGACACCACGACGGTGTGCCCGTGTACGAAGCCGTGCGCCAGCCCGGCGGCGTGCAGCTCGAGGAGGGACTGGGCGGTCTCGTTCGCCATCGTCGCCACGCTGCCGATATCGATGCCCGGGACGCCGGCCTCGGCCAACTCGATCAGCGTGGGGCTGGCCGGTTGGGTGGTGACCAGCCACAGCGCGCCCTCGTGGCGGACCGGCTCCCCGGTGGGCAGAAAACCGCTGAAGCCCAGGGCGTTGACCGCCCGCACCGCGTCCGCCACGCGGCGCGCCGCGGCCGCGTCGACGGCCCCGTCCAGCCGCAGCACTCCCCGCTCGGCGCCGTTCGACGCCCGTGCCCGCCACCACGTCCCGCATGCCCCGGCACGCGGCTGCCCCACGACGTGCAACCCGCCCGGCAGGCTCGGCTGTGTCATGCGCCGACTCTCCTTCACTCGAACGACACCAAGTGGTACGCCACACGGCGTGATCCAGTCCCATGCTGCTTGTAACGCGCTCCGGGCATCCTGCCCGCCCGCCTTTCGGCCCCGCGGCTCGGCGCCATCCCTTATATGAGGCAGGTCTTATGGATCGTGACGTTGAAGGGGCCCCGTGACGCGGTGTTACCGGCCGCGTCCTTCGCCATCACACGGACAGGGATCAGGGTGTAATTCTGTGCCGGCGGGCTAAGCGGGCCCAGCGTGCCGGCGAATTGGCTCCCTCCCTGGTAAGACATCGGAACCGAATATGTCTGCCCTTGGTAGGTGTAGGTGAACCACACCTGCAGTTTGTCAACGGGGGTCCGGTCGTCACTGACGGAAGCTGAAATCCTGCTCTGGAGAGGAAAAGCGGGCGGCTGACAGTTGGGCGCGCCCTGGCCGTAAATCTCGATCGGGGACGCGCCGCTGGTCTGGATGCTCGGCCTCGTCGTGTCCGGCGGCGGAGGCGCTGGGGGCGGGGACGACGTCGGCGGCTGGCTGGTGGCCGGCGGGTTCGGGGCCGGGGCCGAGGTCCGCGGTGGACTCGAGGTCCGGTGGGGCGGCCCGGCCGTCGTACGCCCCGGGGTCGGTTGCCCGATCGGCGTGGGCGAGGCGCTCGGTGTGGGCGAGTCGTCCGGTGTGGGCGAGTCGTCCGGTGTGGGCGACGGGGTCGGCGACGCCGACGGGCTCGGTGAGGGGCGCCGGGACGCCGACGGCGAAGGGCTCTGCGTGGCACTCGCGTTGACGGTCGTCGGCTCGCCCACGGCGGCGTTGAGCCCCACGCCGCCGAGCAGCAGCGCACCCACCACGCCGGCCGCGATCAACGCCTTGCGAGGCAGTGAACGGCCCACGCCGAGCACGGTGGCGGCGACCGCCGTGCCGCCACCGGCCGCGTTGGCGAACGGGAACAACGCCGCCAGCAGCGCGGCCCGCTCGGCGAGCTTGCGCCGCCCCCGCTCCTCCCAGTCCGGCCCGTACGCGGCACCCGCGACGGTTTCGAGCAGGTCGAGGAACGCAGCTGCGGACTGGGGCCGCTCGTCCGGCCGCTTGGCCAGGCCGCCGCGCAGCAGACCGTGCAGCGGACGGGGCGCCGGGTCCGTCGGGATGTTCGCCTGCTCGTGCTGACGGCGCAGCACGGTGATGTCGCCGTTCCCGTCGTACGGCGGCCGTCCGGTCAGGCACTCGTAAAAGGTGGCGGTCGCTGCGTAGATGTCGCACGCCGGCGTGGGCGCCTGGCCGGTCCACTGCTCGGGGGCCATGTAACGCGGGGTTCCGGCGATGTCGGGTACCTCGTGTCCGGCCGGGGTGGCGATGCCGAAGTCGGCGAGCTTGCTGTCGCCGTCTGCGGTGACCAGGACGTTCTCCGGCTTGTAGTCGCGGTGCACCACTCCTTGCTCGTGCGCCGCGGCCAGCCCGAGCAGCGATCCCTTGAGCACGTACAGCGCCGACTCCGGCTCGGTCGGGCCGTGCTCGGCCAGTATCCGGCGCAGCGACACCCCGTCGACCAGCTCCATCACGATGGCGGCGCCGTCCGGTGCCTCGACGTACTCGTAGAGCCGCACGACGTTCGGGTCGTCGATGTCGGCGAGCAGCCGGGCCTCGCGCCGGAACGCGGCCTGGAACTCCGGTTCGCCGGCCAGCGCCGGGCTCAGGTACTTGATGGCCACCGGTGTGCCCGTGGCCTCGTGCGTGGCCAGCACGACCCGCCCGGAGGCGCCGGTGCCGAGATCTCGCACGTACGTGTAGCCGGACACCTGCCAGCCGTCGGTGGTCATAGGGTCGCCTCCACGGTGCCGCTTCGCCGAGCCCGGACGCGGGTGACGAAGGACGATGCTTTCTTGATCAACAGATACCAGATCGGGAAGAAGATCAGTCCGATGCCGAGTGCGATGACGACGGTGCGCAGGCCGTCGGGCACCCGGTCGGCGACAAGGTCGCCGAGGCGGTCCCGCCAGGCCAGCAGCGCGATCGCTGCGAACCCGATCAGACTGCCCACCGCGAGCAGGCCGTAGACGGCGAGACCGACCTGCCGCCAGCCGGGCCGCCGACGGGCGAGCAGATCCTGCCAGATGCCCTTGGTGAAGTACGCCGTGGCCTCCTCCCGCAGCCGCGGCATCCGCAGCGCGTCGGCGAGGGCCTGGTAGCCGTCGAGCGGCAGCAGCGGGTTGAGGTTGTAGAGCGTGTTCAGGTACAGCCCGATGGCCAGGTGGTAGCAGACGGCGGCGGCACCGGGCGGCCCGCCGAAGGACGCGTAGAGAGCCAGGGCTCCGGCGAGCCCGGCTGTCGAGAGTGGACCGGACAGGGTCACCACGAGCCGTGACCACCGGGTGCCGAACCACATGTCGCTGGTGTCGACGAACGCGAACGGCACCCCCATCGTCAGCATGAAACCGCCCCGGGTCACCCTGCGCCCGTACGACTTGACCGCGAGCGCGTGCGCGGTCTCGTGCATGCCGAGCGCGACCAGGTAGCCGACGCCGATGGCGGCGGCACCGTACGGGCCCGCGCCCTGCAGGTCGAACAGCTGCTGCCCGGCCGAGGCGCGCCACAACCCGTACAGGCCACCGAGGATCAGCGCCCACAGCACGGCGACCCCCAGCCGGGTGAAGAAGATCCAGCCGATGCTGCGGTACAGGCGCCCCACCAGGGGGTCGAAGCCCTTGATGGACAGTTCCATGCGCAGCAGCATCCGGAACAGGGCCCGCCCGATCCGCCGCAGCAGTGACGGCTGCTCGGGCGGCTTCTGCCCGTACAGGCCGTACACCAGGTCGATCGACGCGAACGCCCGCAGCGCCTGCTCGATGCGCGGCAGCGCCAGCTCGCCGTAGCGTTCGGCGAACGCGAACAGGATGTCCCGTACGCTCGCCTCGCCGTCGATCTGCTGCCAGATGAAGGCGTCCTTGTCGTCGAGTTGGAGATACTTGCCGGTACGGGTGTTGCGCAGCACCCAGGGGCGGTTTCCCTTGCCGTCGTCGGGGAGCTGTTTGAGCGCCCACCCGGAGCGCTGCCGCGGACGTACCGACAGCGGTTCTGTCGCGGTGGGCGCCTCCTCGACGACAGGCGCGCCGTGCGCGGTGTGCTCCACGCCCCGCACCATCGTCTTCGAGCCGACGGCGGCGTCACGCGGTTGCTCGAAGATGACCGAGATATCTCCGAAGTGGAGGATCGTGCCGTCACGCAGCATCATCCGGCCACCACGCAGGGTACGTCCGCCGATGGTCACCCCGTTGAGCGAGCGGAGGTCCTCGACGTAGAAACCGCCCTTTCCCCGCACGATCCGGGCGTGCTGTCGTGAGACGCTCGGGTCATCCAGGACCAGGTCGTTGCCGGCGTCCCGACCGACCATCGTGGACACCTTGGTCAGCGGCACCACGTCACCCGTCCCGTCGAGGCGGCGCAGGTGGGGTGGGCGGAACTGGCTGATCCGGGCGCCCTTGCGCAGCGTGCCGCAGTGCAGGCAGTACGGGAACTGCTTGTGGAGGTGGACGCGACAGCTTCGACACAACATGTGATCGTCTCCGAGGGCGGTCGAGGGGTCTGGCGATGCTACGAAGCAAATGATCGAGACGGTGTCCGGCGCGCGACACCAGGGCCGTTCGGTGGATCGGGTGGCCCCCAGCCGGGTGGGCATGGGGGCCACCTGTCCAACCGGTCAGCGCTCGTCGGGTGTGAAGTCGTCGTTCGAACGGCGCTTCGCCATCCCCCCGGCGATCCCGCCGGCTGCGGCACCCGCCGCGAGCCCGGCCCCACCGACCACCATGGCCTCGCCGCTGATGCCGCTGTCGCTGCCCGCGGCGGTCGGGGTCAGGTCCGTTGCGCAGTCGGGGTCGAGGTCGACCCCGGGTGCGCCGGCCGCCGAAGCCGCGGCTGCTGAGGCGGCCGCCGCGGCGGCCGCGGCTGAGGCGGACGCAGCGGATGCGGCCGCGGCCGGCGCGCCATCGCCACCACTGCCGCCGGCACCGCCGGCACCACCGCCGCCCCCACCGCC
>VSCG01000088.1:0-13325 GCA_047459115.1 Micromonosporaceae bacterium | reverse complement strand
GGCGATACCGCGATATGCAGGAAACGGCGACCGCGAGCGGCCGCCCCTTCTCGATGACGAGCGGCGTCTTGTACCACTGCCAGCCCTGGGCGTCGGATTCTCTCGCGTCGGGTTGCCCGAAGCCGAAGTCGAACGGGGCGAACGAGACCGGCCCGGCCTGGCCCAGACGGCGATCGGGGTGCTCACCGACGGTGAGCACCCCGATCAGAGAGCCGTGGTCAGGACACCGTGATCAGATCGGCCTCCCGGTCCACCAGCGCATCGCGGTAGAGCAGCAGCAGGCCGCTCTGCGACGGCGAGGCCGCCGCGCCGCCCGCCACCGCCGAGATGCGAAGCGACACATGCTTGCCCGCGGGCACCTCGACCACATCGGCCGAGGCCGCGAACTTCGGAGTGCCGACGGTGAACGTCATGTTCTCGATCGCGTCCGTGACCGCGCCGCTGAAGTAGTTGTCGCGGGCGAGCACGTGGAAATCGAACTGGGCACCCTGCGTCAGCCCGACCGCCGCCAACGGCACGGTCAGGATGGCGTTGGCGGAGTTGAGATCCGCGTCGGTGAAGAAGAACGCCGACGCGTTCGGCGAGCCGACCTGCTGGACGAACACGACGTTGCGCCCATCCGTGCCGCTGACGACGTCGAGATCACCGTTCCAGATCCGCCAGTCGTCGACGCCGTCCCGGTTCGTGTCAAGGAACACGTTGAACTCGGCCGGGTAGTTCGGGTGGGACCGCTGCCCGTACGTGGTCACCCCGAACTGCAGCACCTGGTCGTCGGCGCGTACGCCGACCGCCCGCAGGTCGACCACGGCGAAGTTGTCGCCGGGGCCGGGCAGGTCGCGCTGCGGGATCCGCGGGCTCGTGCCGGTCAGCGCGAACACGTCGGCGGTCCCGACCTGGCCGCTGCGCGTCTTGTTGTGCAGCTTGACGTCGACCGGCTTCTTATTCAGCTTCACCTTGTTCTTGTTGACGGTCACGTCCGCCGCCCGGTGCGGCAGCACGTGCCACGGCAGGTGCACGGTGTCACCTCCGCCGGACAGGGTGAGGTAGCCGTCGAACTCGTTGACCGCGAGCAGGTCGCCGCTCGCGCCGTTCGGCCCGCCGTCGAGCACCCAGTCGGGGAGCTTGTCGGCGTCGATGGTGAGCGTCACCGGAATTCTGGCCGACCGGTTCGGCCCGACGACGACCTTCGAGGGCGCGCTAATCCGCACCGCGCCGCTCGCCTGGTCCTCGGCGTACCGGAACGACGGGGTGATCGTGTACGTGCGCGTCGAGTTGCTGTAGTTGCGCACCTCCACCTGCTTGGTCAGCGTGCGGTCCCGGTCCACCGCGTGGTAGCCGAACGAGAGCCCGGCGGATGTGCCGTTCACCTCCCACGCGGCCGTCTGGCTGTCGACCGCGCGGTCCACCCGTACCTCGCCGCCACCGATTCGGGTGATCTCGGCGAGCCGGCCGGGCCGGGTGGCCGGGTTGATCTGGATGTCGGTCTCGCCGGTGTTCATGAGCACCGACTTGACCTCGAGCGGGCTGCGGCCCGGGTGGGCCTGCAGCAGCAGGGCCGCCGCGCCGGACACCATCGGCGCTGCGCCGGAGGTGCCGCCGAACGCGGTCTCACCGGTCCCCGTGCCCGCCTCGGCCGAGACCGAGGCGCCCGGCGCGCCGATCTCCGGCTTGATCGCGACGTACGACATGCTCGGGCCACGCGACGAGGTGGCCACCATGCTGCGGATCAGCGGTGTCGCGTCGGCCGTGCTGACCGTCACGGTGACCGCCCCGGTGGCCAGGCCCTGCTTGAGGGTGTTGCCGTGCTCCTGACCGATGACCAGCGTCTGCTGCGGGGTGAACGTGTCCGGGCCACCGAACGAGAACGACGGCGCCGCGCCCGGGACGTTGTTGGCGATCAGCACGCCGATCGCGCCCGCGTCCGCGGCGTTGTCCACCTTGATGCTGATCGCGCACACGCCACGGTCGATCAGCGCGACCTTGCCGGCGAAGAAGCCCGCCGGATACGGCTCACAGCCGAGCTGGTCGTCCGCTGTGGTGCCGTACGCCACCTCGCCGCTGAAGCCCGAGGTGATGGGCGCCCAGTCGATGGTGTTGGTGTTCCGGTAGACCCCGGCGATGCTGGACGGCGAGTCGACGCGCAGCGCGAAGGCGGAGGCTCCTGGCACGTTGGTCTGCGCCACGGAGAGCACCTCCGGCGTGGACGCCGGGGAGCCGGTGATGTACGGCTTGTCGGTGGAGTTGCCGGCCGAAGCGACCACGACCACGCCCATCCGCACCGCGTGGGCCGACGCGGCGGACAGATCGTCCTCCCGCTGCCCGTACGGCGAGCCGAGCGACATGTTGATGACATCGACGGCGTCGGAGATGTCCCCGTCACCGTTGGGGTCGAGCGCGGCGTCCATGGCCTGCAGCAGGGCCACCCCGCTGCACGAGGTGGACACCGCGCTGCACACCTTGTAGGCGTACAGCTTCGCGTCCGGCGCGACGCCGTTGGTGCCCGCGATGATGGCGGCGACGTGGGTGCCGTGGCCGCCGGCGCACGGCGCGGCGATCGCGGACGGCCCACAGTCGATCGGGTCGGGGTCGGGCACCTCGGGCAGGCCGGGCACCCACGCCTCGCCGATGAAGTCGTACCCGCCGATCACCTTGTCCGTCGGGAACAGCCCGTCGGTCGTGGTGGTGCGGGGGTCGTCGACCGACGTGCCGTACGCCGCCTCGTAGGCCTCGGCGGTGCCGGGGCCGCCCAACCGCGCGTGGGTGTAGTCGATGCCGGAGTCGAGCACGGCCACTCGCACGCCCGCGCCGGTGAGGCCCGGCGTGCGGTTGTGCAGGGCGGTGGCGCCGATGTACGGCACGGTCTCCGACAGGTCCAGCTCGCGGTCGAGGACCGGCTTGACGGAGACGACCTCCGGCATGGCCGCGATCTCATCGATGCGCGACGCTTCGACGTTAACCACAACGGTGTTGACCGCCTTCTGGGTGGCGGCGATCTCGCGTCCGCCCAGCCGGGACACCTTGTCCATCAGCCCGCGCTGCTTGGCCTTGAGCGCGTTGACGTGGGCGCGTTGCTCGTTGCGGGACAGCTTGGCGCCCACCCGCTTGGCGTTCTCGCCCACCGCTTCGGCGAGCGAGGGATCCGCCAGCCGCAGCGACACGGTCACGCGGGCACCGGTTGTCCGCAGTGCACTGAGCGACGGGTCGACCTTGGTGGAGATCGGTCCGTCAGGGATGGCGAGGCCGTCCGCGACGGGGGCGGCCTGCGCACCCGCCGGGACGGACATGGTCAGCAGTGCGGCTGCCGCCGCTACTGCGACACATTGGACTTTTCGCTTCACTGCACGCGCCCTCCTTGGATATCCGCTGCACGCTGCGTGCGGGCACAGATCAAGCCAACCTCCGGTCTCCCTCTTGGCCGAGCCGACTGCTGGCTCGCGCAAACTAACGCGAGTACGTTCTCGCGGTCAACGATCGGGCCGGTGTCCTACGCTCAGACGATCGTCCATACATCGAAGGCCGGGCCGTCCGCGGGCAGTTGCACGACGCCGTCGGCGTCCGGCCGCAGCGGCCCGCCGTCGCCGTACACCGGCTCTGCGGCACCGAGCCCAGCGAGCCGGACCGGCGTCCCCGGTGCCCGCCGAGCCGCGACCAGCAGCCGCTGTGCCGCGGTCTCGCGCAGGAACACGAGCGTGTCGTCGTCCACATGCACCCACCGCAGCCCGCCCCGGCGCAGCGCCTCATGCCGGTGCCGCAGCGCGATCAGGTCCCGGTAGCGGGCGAGGGTGGCCGCGTCCCAGGAGCCTGGGCGGTGCCACGGGAACGGCGTACGCGAGCCGTCCCCGTTGACGCCGGTCAGCCCGATCTCGTCACCGGCGAAGACCATCGGTGTGCCGGGCATCGTCATCAGCAGACCCGCGGCGACGGCCTGGCGGGGCGCGTCGCCGACCGCGGTACGGATCCGGCCGGTGTCGTGCGAGCCGAGCAGGTTCCACGACGTGACCAGCGACCGCCAGGACATCCGAGCCGCGAACGCGCGCATCGTGGCGACCACCGCCGGTCCCCCGCGTCGCGGCACCCGTCCCGGGGCGCCGAGGAAGTCCGGTAGGTCCAAAGTGTTCGCCCGCAGCCAGCTCCATATCGGACGCAGGAAGCCGGAGTAGTTCATCGTGCCGTGCCAGCCCCCGATGTCCAGGTCGCCGGTGCCGTCGTGCGCGTGCTCGGCGACGAGCAGCGCGTCGGGCCGCGCCGCCGTCACCGCGGCGCGCATCAGTCGCGCGACCTCGTGCGCGTGGTCGACCGCGCCGAGCCGCCCCGTCATGTTCGCCACGTCCACCCGCCAGCCGTCGAGCACGTCGAGCCAGCGCGCGGCCACCGATCCCGGGCCGCCGAAGAACCGCCGGCGCAGTTCCGCGCTGGCCCAGTTCAGCTTCGGCAGCGTCTTGACCCCCCACCACGACTCGTAGTCGCCGGTCTTCTCATCGAAGTAGAAGAAGTCGCGTTCGGGCGCGTTGACGTCGGAGACGGCCGCGGTGAACCAAGGGTGCCCGTCACCGGTGTGGTTCGTGGTCAGGTCGCCGATCAGCCGCCAGCCGCGGGCACGCACCGCGTCGGCGAGCCGGCGCAGCGCCTCGTCGCCGCCGAGCAGCGGGTCGACCCGGTCGAACGCGGCCGCGTCGTAGCGGTGGTTGGAGCGGGCCGGGAAGACCGGCGTGAGGTAGACCGTGTTCGCGCCCAGGCCGGCGATGTGGTCCAGCCGCTCGATGATCCCGTCGAGGTCTCCCCCGTAGAACTGGTACGGCGTCTCGGGTCGGCTCACCGCGACCGGGGTGCTCGCCCAGTCGCACGGGATGGCCCAGTCCGGCAGGGGCCGGTGCGCGGCCGCGGCGGAGCGGGCGAAGCGGTCCGGGAAGATCTGGTAAACCACCGCGTCCGCCGCCCAGTCCGGCGGCGGCGGCCCGTCGGCCACCAGCCGGAAGTCGGTCGCGTCCGGCACGTCGTGGTCGACGACGCCGGCGGCGGTCAGCCACACCGAGCCGTCGAGCAGGAACCGGTAGTTCGTCAGCCGGTTACGCACCTCGATCTCCGCCCGCCACCAGGTCTCCCCGTCGCTTTGGCGGTCCACTACCGCCGTGGTGAACCGTGGCTCACCGTCTGGCGTGGAGCGTGCGTGCACCGTGCGCACGGACGCCGGGGTACGGACGAACACCGTGACCGTGTCGCCGAGCTGCGGGGCCTGCTCGGGCACGTACAGCGCGGATCCGTCGTGATGGGGCGGCAACGCGGAAGCCGTCATGTTCATCCTTTCACCGCCCCGGCGGTCAGCCCGCTGACGATGTAGCGCTGGAGAAACTGGAAGAGCACCACCGTCGGGATCGCGGCGAGCAGCGAGCCGGCGCAGAACATGCCGAAGTTGTTGTTGCGCTCCCCGGCGATGAGCCCGTAGAGGCCGACGGACAGCGTCTTGGAGTCCAGGTCGGTGAGGAACACGTTGGCCATCAGGAACTCGTTGATCGTCGTGATGAACACCAGCAGGCCGACGACGGCGAGGACCGGGGAGACCAGCGGCACCATGATCCGCAGGAACACCTGCGCGTGGCTGGCGCCGTCCATCGTCGCGGACTCGTCCAGCTCCTTGGGCACGGTGTCCAGAAAGCCCTTCATCAGCCACGTGTTCACGCCGAGCGCTCCGCCTAGGTAGAGCAGGATCAGCCCCCACGGCGTGTTGAACCCGATCGCCGGCCAGTGCTCGCCCACGGTGGTGAACATCAGGAAGATGGCGACGATCGCGAGGAACTGCGGAAACATCTGGATCAGCAGCAGGGCGAGCAGGCCCACCCGCCGCCCGGCGAAGCGCATCCGGCTGAAGGCGTACGCCGCGAGCAGAGACAGGATCACCGCGGCGAGCGCGGACAGCGTGGCGATCAGGATCGAGTTGACGTACCAGCTCTCGAACGGCTGGGTGCGCCACAGCCTGACGAAGTTGCCCGCGGTGACATCGGTGGGCACGGCCGAGGTGGAGCTGAGCGTGCCGAGCGGGTTGAGCGCCGCGGAGAGCACGAACACGATGGGGAACAGCGAGAACGCCACGGCCGCCAGGCCCACCAGGTGCCGCCAGCCCACCCGGGTCAGCCACCGTGTCACGAGTACACCTCCTCCAGCTTGCGGGTCCGCCGGAAGCTGATCGCGGACACCACGGCGACGATCAGGAAGATGTAGACCGACACCGCGGCCGCGTAACCGAACTGCGCGCCGGCACCGCCGAAGGCCAGCCGGTACGTGTACGTGATGAGCAGGTCGGTGGCGCCCACCTCCGAGTTGCCCGGTGGGAAGGGACCGCCCTCGGTCGTCAGGTAGATGGCGTTGAAGTTGTTGAAGTTGAAGGCGAACGAGGCGATCAGCAGCGGGCTCAGCGCGACGAGCAGCAGCGGCAGCGTGACCATCCAAAACCGCTGCCACGCGGACGCGCCGTCGACCGCCGCCGCCTCGCCCACCTCGTTCGGGATCGCCTGCAGCGCCCCGGTGGACACCAGGAACATGTACGGGTAGCCGACCCAGAGTTGGGCGAGGATGACCGCGGCCCGGGCCCCCCACGGGTCGCCGAACCAGTCCACGTCGAGCGAGAACAGCCGGTTGATCAGCCCGAAGTCGGTGTTGAACATGTCCCGCCAGACCAGCAGCATCGCGAAGTTGGGCATCGCGTACGGCAGCACCAGCAGGACGCGGTAGAGGCTGCGGCCGCGCACCCGGGTCGAGTGCAGCGCGAGCGCGCACAGCAGGCCGAGCGAGAACTGCAGCAGCACCGACCCGGTGGCGAAGCCGAAGTTCCACACCAGGGTGCGCAGGAACGGGCCGGTGACCGAGGGGTCGGTGACCGCCCGGGTGAAGTTGGCCAGGCCCACGCCCACCCGCCAGCCCTGCGCCAGACGCTCCCCGGTCGCCGGATCCACGAACGAGCCGATGCGCTCGTCGGCGACCCAGCGGGTACCGGCCGTGGTGTCCACGATGCAGTCGCACGCCTCGTCGTACCTGCGGGTCGCCTCGCGCTCCGAGGCGCGCGAGACGCCGGTGGAGCGGATCGCGCCCGCCGCGGTGGGCACGGCGAACTCGGTGATCTCCTGGCTGCGGACGCCGGCCTGGCCGAGGGTGAGGATGGTGTACCCGGCCGCGCGGGTCACCCGCCCGGCGGAGATCGTGACGTCCCCGGCGGGCAGCGGCTCGAGCCCGTCGGCGTCGCCGACGAACGCGTTGCCCGCCGCGTCGACGAGCAGGAACACCAGCGGGTCGCGGGCCGGGTCGCCGGTCGTGGCGACGGTCAGGCCGTACTCGGCGCCGCCGGGAATCTCCACGATGGACGCGTTCTGGATGGCCACGATCGCGTCGTGCTTGCTGCCCCGGTGCCCGTCGCCGAAGTTGCTGAACGCGGTGGCCACGGTCAGCAGCACCGGGAAGATCTGGAAGGCGACGAGGAACAGCGTCCCCGGCAACAGGTACTTCGCCGGTATGTGCCGCGGCGACAGGTACACATAGAAGATGAGCGCGGTGGCCGCGACCAGGAGCGCGAGCCCCGGCCACGCCCGGGCCTGGGCGAGCGGGAACGCCCCCCACAGGGCGATCGCCGCCACCAGGCCGAGCAGCAGGATCTTGCCGGTCAACCCGCCCAGGCTCCCGGCCCGAAGCGACGGCCGGGGCACCGGTGGTGCCGGGCGGCCGTCGCGCCGACCGGGAGTCGGGGGCGCCGCGTGCTGCGTGGTCACGGCCAGCCCCCTTCCGCTACTTGGTGATCTGGTCGCTGATGATCTTCGCCGCTCCGGCGAGGGTCGCCGCCGGATCCTCGCCGCTGACGATCGCGGCCTCGGCCTTGCCGAACGGATCCCAGATCGCGGCCATCTCCGGGATGGCCGGCAGGATCGCCCCGTTCGCCCCCGCCTGGAGGAACTTCTGCGCGTCCGGGTCGGTGGACTTCACCTGCTCGAGCGCGGCGGTCAGCGCCGGCGGGCGGGGTTCGGCGTCGTAGAGCGCCTTGGCGACCTCGGCCCGGGTCAGGTAGTTGGCCACGAACTCCTGCGCCACGGCCTTGTTCGCGCCCTTGCTGGAGACGTAGAACGCCTGCACGCCGACGAACGGCTGGGCCGGCTTGCCACCGGCGAAGCCAGGCACCGGCGAAATGTCGTACGCGATGCCCGCGGTCTTGATGTCGGTGATGGCCCACGGGCCGGAGACCAGGTACGCGCACTTCTTGTCGGTGAAGGTGGCGATGGAGTTGCCGGCCTCGATGGAACGCTTGAGTGCGCCCTCGCCCTGCTCGCCCAGCGCCCGGATCTTGGCGAACGCCGCGATCGACTCGGGCTTGCCCACGCCGAGGTCGGCCGGGTCGTAGTCGCCGTTGGGCTTGGTGCCGAACAGGTACCCACCGCCGGAGGTGTAGAGCGGGTAGATGTGGTAGGCGTCGCCGTTCTGGCCCACCTGCAGGCACATCAGCTCGGACACCTTTCCGGCGGCCTTGAGCTGCTTGGCGGCGGCGACGAGGTCCTCGATGGTGGCCGGCGCGGTCGGCGCCAGCTCGGTGTTGCGGATCAGGGCGAGGTTCTCGACCGCGTACGGCACGCCGTAGAGCTGGCCGTTGTACGTCACGCCCTTGATCGCGATCTCCTCGAACTTGGCCTTCTGGTCCGCGGAGAGCTGCACCGGCTCGATCGTGCCGTTCTGCACGAGGTTGCCGATCCAGTCGTGCGCGCCGACCACGATGTCGGGCCCGCTGCCCGCCTGCGTGGCCGTCACGTAGTTCGTCTGCAGGTCCTCGGAGACCGCCTTGACCTCGACGGTCACCCCGTTGTCCGTGCCGAACTGCTCGGCGAAGGGCTTCAGGGCCGCCGCCCGTTTGTCGTCGGCCCAGATCACCAGCGACCCGCCCAGCTTCTGGTCGCCGGTGTTGTCGGTCGTGTCGCCGTCACCGCAACCCGCGGCGGCGAGCGCCAGGGCCGCGACGACCACACCCGCATTCCGGATGCGCATTGGGATCTCCTGTCGATGAAGGTCGCGCCGCTCGGCGCGCACCACTGGTGTTGCGTCCGGCGTCGGTAGTCCCGGTGTTACGCGCACGCTAGCAACTTCTTTCATTCGATGGAAGACCTTGCGAAATCGGTAGCAAGAACTTGCAGATGCGTTACAGTTCCGAGCATGCGCGCGCGACTTGCGGACATCGCCAGACAGGCCGACGTCAGCGAGGCCACGGTCTCCCGGGTCCTCAACGACCGGCCCGGCGTGTCGCCGGAGACCCGGCAGGCGGTGCTGACCGCGCTCGACGTCCTCGGGTACGAGCGCCCGGCCCGGCTGCGCAAACGCAGCGCGGGACTGATCGGTCTCGTCGTGCCCGAGCTGGAGAACCCGATCTTCCCGGCGTTCGCCCAGGCCATCGAGTCGGCGCTGGCGCAGGAGGGGTACACCCCGGTGCTGTGCAGCCGGCCGCTGGGCGGGGTGACCGAGGACGAGTACGTCGAGATGCTGCTCGACCGGCAGGTGTCCGGCATCGTGTTCGTCTCCGGGCTGCACGCGGACACCAGCGCCAATCCCGAGCGCTACCACAAGCTGCTGGCCCGGCCGCTGCCCATCGTCCTGATCAACGGGTACGTGCCGGACCTGCCCGCGCCGTTCATCTCCTGCGACGACCGGATCGCCAGCGAACTGGCGGTGTCCCACCTGGTCGCCCTCGGGCACCGGCGGATCGGGCTGATCTCCGGGCCCGAGCGGTACGTGCCGGTGCGGCGCAAGCTCGCCGGCTTCCGGGCCGCGATGCGCCAGGCGCTGGACACACCCGACGACGACCTCGACGACCTCGTCGCGCTCTCCCTGTTCGGGGTGGAGGGCGGCGAGGCGGCCGCGGCCCGGCTGCTCGACCGCGGGGTCACCGGGCTCGTCTGCGGCTCGGATCTGATGGCGCTCGGCGCGATCCGCGCCGCCCGTCAGCGGGGGCTGTCCGTCCCCGGCGACATCTCCGTGGTCGGCTACGACGACTCGACCTTGATCGCGTTCACCGACCCGCCGCTGACCACGGTGCGCCAGCCGGTGCGGGCGATGGCGGCGGCCGCCGTGCGTGCGCTGGTCGACGAGATCCGCGGCCACGGTGCGCCGCACACCGAGTACCTGTTCCGCCCGGAGCTCGTGGTCCGCGGCTCCACCGCCGCCGCTCCGCCCGGCGGCTGGGCGACCCGGGTCGCCCTGAGCGCATGAGGGCCCCGGCTGGCCCGGCACGGGCATTGCAGGTCCTTGCGAGCGTTGCGCTCTGTGTGGTGCTCCTGCCCGGCGTGACCGCCGGCGGGCCCAATGCCGACCCGACCGGGTCGTCCCGGGACGTGATCGTGCACCTGTTCCAGTGGCCATGGGAGTCGGTAGCGGCCGAGTGCACCTCGCACCTCGGCCCAGCCGGGGTGGCCGCGGTCCAGGTATCGCCGCCCCAGGAGCACGTGGTGCTGCCCGGGCATCCCTGGTGGCAGGACTACCAGCCGGTCAGCTACCGCCTGACCAGCCGGCGCGGTGACCGGGACGCCTTCGCCGCCATGGTGCGCGCCTGCCACGACGCGGGCGTCGCCGTCTACGCCGACGCGGTGATCAACCACATGACCGCGCAGCCGTCCGGCGTGGGCTCGGCGGGCACCCGCTTCAGCCGTTACAGGTACCCCGGCAGCTACGGGCCGGACGACTTCCACCGCTGCGACCGGCTGCGCGCGGGCGGACCGGTCGGCCACGACGGCATCGTCGACTGGGGTAGCCGGTTCGAGGTGCAGCACTGCGACCTGCTCGGCCTGGCCGACCTCGCCACCGGGACCGAGCCGGTGCGCGAGCGCATCGCCGCCTACCTGAACGACCTGCTCGCCCTCGGCGTGGACGGGTTGCGGATCGACGCCGCCAAGCACATTCCCGCTGACGACCTCGCCGCGATCGCCGCCCGGCTGGACCGTCCGGCGTACCTGTACCAGGAGGTGCTCTACCGCGCCGGCGAGCCGGTGCACCCGGACGAGTACGCCGCGCTGGGCGCGCTCATCGAGGCGCGGTACGGCCCGCGCCTGTCCCGCCTGCTGCGCTCCGGCTCGCTGCTGCTGCTCGAGGACCTCGGCGAGCCGCTCGGCGCGCCGGCCGTCGACCTGGCGCCATCCGACCGCGCCGTGGTGTACGTGGACAGCCACGACAGCCAGCGCGACGGCTCCACGCTGACCTACGCCGACGGCCCGCTGTACCGGCTCGCCCAGGTGTTCCTGCTCGCCTGGCCGTACGGACGGCCGATGCTGATGTCCGGCTTCGAGTTCACCGGCTTCGACGACGGGCCGCCCGCCGACGCCGGCGGGCGCACCCGGCCGGTGCGGTGCGGGCCGGGCGCGTTCGTGTGCGAGCACCGGGCGGTGGCGGGCATGGTCGGGTTCCGCAACGCGGTCGGCGCGGCACCGGTCCGCCACTGGTGGGCCACCGAGCACCAACTGGGCTTCGCCCGGGGCGACCGCGGATACGTGCTGCTCAACCGCGCACCCCGGCCGGTCACCCAGACCGTCTACACCGGACTGCCGGCCGGCACCTACCGTGACGCGCTGCACGGCGTACCGGTCACCGTCGACGCGACCGGGCACGCCACCCTGACCGTCGCCGGCCTCGATGCCATCGCCATCCACCGATGACCGGAAGAGAGATCCACAGTGGAGCACACCCTGCCCCCCGCCCCGACCACCCGTAGCGCGGACGCCCCTGCCGCAGCCGTCCACGGCGGCACCGCTTTGCGCCGCCGATCGCCCTGGTGGCGGTCCGCGGTCGTCTACCAGGTGTATCCGCGCAGCTTCGCCGACGCCAACGGCGACGGCATCGGTGACCTACCCGGGGTGCGGTCCCGGCTGCCGTACCTGCGCGACCTCGGGGTCGACGCGATCTGGCTGTCCCCGTTCTACACCTCGCCGATGGCCGACGGCGGCTACGACGTGGCCGACTACCGGGACGTGGACCCGATGTTCGGGACGCTTGCGGACTTCGACGCGCTGCTGCGCGACGCCCATGCGTGCGGCCTGCGGGTGATCGTCGACCTCGTGCCCAACCACACGTCCAGCGCGCACCCGTGGTTCGTCGAGGCGCTCGCCGCGCCGCCGGGCAGCCCGCAGCGCTCCCGCTACGTGTTCCGCCCCGGCATCGGCGACGCGCCGCCCAATGACTGGGAGTCGGTGTTCGGCGGGCCGGCGTGGACCCGGGTGGCCGACGGCGAGTGGTACCTGCACCTGTTCGACTCCGCGCAGCCGGACCTGGACTGGTCGAACCGGGAGGTCCGCGAGGAGTTCGCGGCGATCCTGCGGTTCTGGCTGGACCGCGGCGTGGACGGCTTCCGGATCGACGTCGCGCACGGCATGGTCAAGGCCGACGGGCTGCCCGACGTGGGCCGGCGGCGCGACGGGCTGCTCGACACCGCGGCCACTCCGTACTTCGACCAGGACGGCGTGCACGAGATCTACCGGGGGTGGCGGAAGATCCTCGACGGCTACCCGGGCGAGCGGATGGCGGTCGCGGAGGCGTGGGTGTCCACCCCCGCCCGGGCCGCGCGGTACGTGCGCCCCGACGAACTGCACCAGGCGTTCAACTTCGACTACCTGACCGCGCCCTGGGACGGCCCGGCCCAGCGGCGGGTCATCGACGAGGTGATCGCCGCCATGGCCGCGGTCGGCGCCGCGCCGACCTGGGTGCTCGGCAACCACGACACGGTACGGCCGGCCACCCGCTACGGCAGCGTGGCGCGGGCCCGCGCCGCCGCGCTGCTCATGCTCGCGCTGCCCGGCTCCGCCTACGTCTACCAGGGCGAGGAGCTGGGCCTGCCCGAGGTGACCGACCTGCCGGACGACGTGCTGCAGGACCCGGTGTGGGAACGGTCCGGGCGCACCCAGCGGGGGCGCGACGGCTGCCGGGTGCCGGTGCCCTGGTCCGGCGACACCCCGCCCTACGGCTTCAGCCCCGACGGTGCCCCGGCGCCCTGGCTGCCCTGCCCGGACACCTGGGGCCCGCTGACCGCGGCGGCCCAGGCCGGCGATCCCGGATCCACATTGGAGCTCTATCGGACCGCGCTGCGGATCCGCCGCGCCCACCCCGCGCTCGGCGACGGTGAGCTGCGTTGGCTGCCCGCCCCCTCGCCGGACGTGCTGGTCTTCGCGCGCGACCCCGGCTTCGTCTGCGCGGTCAACCTGGGCGCCACGGCCGTGCCGGCGCCGGTGCCCGGCACACCGCTGTGCGCGAGCGGCCCGCTGGACGGTGGGCTGCTGCCCGCGGACACCGCGGCGTGGTGGTCGACCGACCCGGCCGGTCCGCCG
>VSCG01000087.1:0-13517 GCA_047459115.1 Micromonosporaceae bacterium | reverse complement strand
TATCCGTGGCGAACCACACCACCACCGAGTCCGACGTGGACCGCTGCGTGGAGACCATCCTCCGGGTCGCCGCGCGGGTCTGAGGAACCGACAATCCGGACCAACTGCTTGGATTGACCCCGCCTGGCTGCGGCCGTAGCACTCCATGGCCCCCCGAAGCCGGTGGCGAAGGGATGACGGGCGACCGGCCCCCGGGGGTCGATCGTCAAGCCGCTCGGATCGCGAGAGGAGAAATCTACGCCCAGCATGTAAGACGGTGAGTAGGTAAAGATGTAAGCACAAACTATTGACAGCACGCGTGGGGGGAGGGCAGGCTCACCTACCACGTCCGGCCGAGCATGGCCTCGCCTACGGACGGACCTGGATCGACGACGTGGATTGGACGGGACGCGGATGCGCATTGGTCTCGCTGGGGTCGGGCGGATCGGCGCCTTCCATGCCAAGACCCTGGTAGGACTCGACTTCGTCGATGAGCTGGTTCTGACGGACATCGATATGGACGCCGCCAGGGCCGTCGCCGACGAACTCGGCGCGCAGGTCGCCGTGGACGTCGAGGCGCTGCTCGCCTCAGGCGTCGACGGCTTCGTGATCGCTACGGCCACCCCCAGCCACGCATCGCTGCTGCGCCAGGGCATCGCTGCCGGGGTACCGACCTTCTGCGAGAAACCGGTGGCGGCAACCCTCGCGGAGACCATCGCGCTGGCCAACCTCGTCGCGGCTACCGACGTGCCGGTACAAGTCGGTTTCCAGCGGCGCTTCGACGCCGGCTACCAGCGCGCCCGGCGGGCGGTGGAGTCCGGCGAACTGGGCTTCGTCCACACCATCCGGGCGAACACCCACGACCAGTCCCCGCCGCACGCGTCGTACATCCCGGCCTCCGGTGGCATCTTCCGGGACTGCAACGTGCACGACTTCGACATCCTCCGGTTCGTCACCGGGCGTGAGGTGACCTCGGTCTACGCGACGGGCGCCAACAAGGGCGCCCGGTTCTTCGCCGAGGCCGGTGACGTCGACACGGCCGGTGCGCTGCTCACCCTGGACGACGACACGATCGTCCTGGTCTCCTCGACCCGCTACAACGGCGGCGGCCACGACGTCCGCATGGAGATCCACGGCGACAAGGGCACGATCGCGATCGGGCTGGACCACTCGCTGGCGATGCGCTCCGCCGAAGAGGGCGTCGACTTCCCCCGAGGCCCACAGAAGACGTCGTTCCTGGAGCGCTTCCTCCCGGCGTACCAGGCCGAGCTGACCGCCTTCGCGGACGTCGTCCGAGGCGAGCGCCCCTCGCCATGCACCGTCCACGATGCGCTCGAGGCGTTCCGCGTGGCGGAGGCGTGCGAACTCTCCCGGGCGGAGCGCAGGCCTGTCGCCCTCTTCGAGATCGAGGGGATCTGAGGACATGACCACTGTCAGCACCGCAACCACCCCGTCGGCGGGCGTCGGTAGGCCGGTGGCCGACCGCATCGCCGGCGCGCCCATCTCCTGGGGCGTCTGCGAAGTCCCCGGCTGGGGCTACCAGCTCGAACCGGACACCGTGCTGCGCCAGATGCGCGAGCTCGGCCTGGCCGCCACCGAGTTCGGCCCCGACGGCTTCCTGCCCGACGACCCCCAGACCAAGGCGGCCACCCTGGCCGCGTACGGGCTGGCGGCGGTGGGACAGTTCGTTCCGGTCGTCCTGCACGACCCGAACCGAGACCCCCTCCCGGACGTCGAGCGTGCGATGGCGGGCCTGGTCGCGGCCGGTGCCACGACCGTCGTCATCGCCGCCGCCACCGGCCGGATCGGCTACGACGACCGCCCGGCGCTCGACGAGTCCGGCTGGTCGACCCTGCTGCGCAATCTGGATCGCATCGCCGAGACCGCCGCCGCCCGCGGGCTCGTGGCCACGCTGCACCCGCACGTCGGCACGATGGTCGAAACCGGTGACGAGACCGCTCGGGTGCTCGCCGATAGCCGGATCGGCTTGTGCCTGGACACCGGACATCTGCTCATCGGCGGCGGTGACCCGCTCGCCGTGGCGCGGCAGTACCCCGACCGGATCGCCCACACCCACCTCAAGGACGTCCGTGTCGACTGGGCCAGGCGCGTGCGGTCCCGCGAGGTCACCTATGCCGAGGCCGTGGCCGGCGGAATGTACGTCCCGCTCGGCGCGGGCGACGTCGACATCCCGGCCATCGTGGCCGCCCTCGAGGCACACGGCTATGACGGGTGGTACGTCCTCGAGCAGGACACGATCCTCGCCGGTCCGCCAGGCGGCGGCGGGCCGGACCCGGTGGCGGACATGCGGGCGAGCATCGATCACCTGCGCGCAGTGGCCGCTGACATTGCCACGGCGGAGGCGTGAGGCGATGACGGCAGCCACGTACGACCTGATCGCCATGGGCCGGTGCGGAGTGGACATCTACCCGCTCGACCACGGTGTTGGCCTTGAGCACGTCAAGCGCTTCGAGAAGTTCCTCGGCGGCAGCGCAACCAACGTGACCGTGGCCGCGGCCCGGTACGGGCGCCGGGCCGCGCTCATCACGCGCACCGGTCGCGACCCGTTCGGCCGCTACATCCGCCAGGCGCTGCGTGACTTCGGGGTCGACGACGCGTTCGTCGCCGAGGTCGACGGACCGCCGACGCCGGTGACCTTCTGCGAGATCTTCCCCCCGGACAACTTCCCGTTGTACTTCTACCGCTACCCGACCGCCCCGGATCTGATGATCGAGGCGCACGAGCTTCCGCTGGACGCGATCCGCGGGGCCGCGGTCTTCTGGACCACCGTCACCGGGCTGTCGCAGGAGCCGTCCCGCAGCGCGCACTTCGCGGCCTGGCAGGCGCGCGGCCGGCGGAAGCACACCGTCCTCGACCTCGACTACCGGCCCATGTTCTGGCCGGACCCGGCCGAGGCCAGCGCGCTGGTGAGCGAGGCGCTCGAGCACGTCACCATCGCGGTCGGCAACCGCGAGGAGTGCCGGGTGGCCGTCGGTGAGACGGACCCGCAGCGGGCGGCGGACGCGCTGCTCGCGCGCGGGGTCGAGCTGGCCATCGTCAAGCAGGGGCCCAACGGGGTGCTCGCCGCGACCGCCCATGAGCGCGTCGAGGTGCCGTCCTTCCCCGTGGCCGTCGTCAACGGCCTCGGGGCCGGCGACGCCTTCGGCGGCGCGCTCGTGCACGGCCTGCTCAACGGCTGGGACCTGCGGCGCGTGCTGCGGTTCGCCAACGTGGCCGGCGCGATCGTCGCATCCCGGCTCGAGTGCGCCGGCGCCATGCCGACCGAGGCCGAGGTGGTGGCCGCCAGCGCCGGCTGGGGACAGGAGGAGCAACGATGACCCGGGCGTGGGGCCGTTTCGACATCGCCGAACTGACCGAGATCCGGGTGCGCGAGCCACACCGGATCGCGCAAGGGTGGGCTTCCCGGAAACGGCGCGACCTGGTCGGCGTGGACGGCAACCTGCTCATCGTGGCCGCCGACCACCCAGCCCGCGGCGCGCTCGGCGTCCGCGGCGACAGCCAGGCCATGGCCTCACGGAGCAGGCTGCTCGAGCGCCTCGCCATCGCGCTGTCCCGCCCGGGTGTCGATGGGGTCCTCGGTACCCCCGACATCCTCGACGACCTGCTCCTCATGGGCGCGCTGGAGGACAAGGTGGCGATCGGGTCGATGAACCGCGGTGGGCTGCAGGGCGCGGTCTTCGAGTTCGACGACCGGTTCACCGCCTACACCGCGGCGGAGGTCGCGGCGCGAGGCCTGGACGGTGGAAAGATGCTCACCCGCATCTGCCTGGGCGATCCGCGCACCGCGGACACGCTCGAGGCGACCGCCCGTGCGATCACCGAACTGGCGGCCCGCGGCGTGATGGCGATGGTGGAGCCCTTCATGTCCGTGTGGGAGGGCGGCCGGGTACGCCACCTGCTCGACCCCGCCTCGACCATCACAGCGATCCACATCGCCGCCGGGCTCGGCGCGACGAGCCAGCACACCTGGCTGAAACTGCCGGTCGTCGACGACCTGGCGCGGGTGATGGACGCCACCACCCTGCCGACCCTCCTGCTTGGCGGCGACCCGAGCGGCCGGCCCGATGAGACGTACGCCGCGTGGGGGCGAGCACTCAGCCTGCCCTCCGTACGCGGGCTGGTGGTCGGGCGGGCGCTGCTGTTCCCCCCGGACGGTGACGTGGCCGCGGCCGTCGACATCGCCTCGGAGCTGGTGCACGGAGGTGGCCGATGAGCGACAACGAACGCTGGGTGTACCCCTTCGGCACGGCCGCCGACGGCGAGTTCCAGGTGTCGATCACCGACGCGATCGACGGGTGGAAGCACACCAGCCTGCGGGTGGCGGCGCTGGCGCCGGGCGAGCAGGTGAATCTGGCCACCGGCGCTGACGAGGTGATCGTCGTGCCCCTGCGGGGCAGCGTCGAGGTGACGGCGGTCGACCACACCGGAGCCCGCCAGCGCGCCCGCCTCGCCGGCCGGGAGAGCGTCTTCGCCGGCCCGACCGACATCGCGTATGTGCCGCGCGGCGCGCGCGTCACGGTTCGCGGCGCCGACGGCGGCCCGGCGACGGTGGCCCTGTGCGGGGCGAAGGCGACGAAGCGGCCGGAGCCGCTGCCGTTTCGCCACCTGGCCGCGGCCGACGTGCCCGTCGAGCTGCGCGGTGCCGGGATGGCCTCGCGCGAGGTGCGCAACTTCGGCATCCCACCGGTGCTCGACGCCGACTCGATCATCGCGTGCGAGGTCGTCACCCCGGCGGGCAACTGGAGCTCGTACCCGCCGCACAAGCATGACGAGGAGCGCGATGGCGTGGAGACCGCGCTCGAGGAGATCTACTACTTCGAGGTACGCGCCGAGGCGGGGGCGCCGCCGGGCGCGGATCCCGTTGCTTACCAACGCGTTTACGGCACGCGTGAGCGGCCGATCGACATCCTCGCCGAGGTCCGCTCGGGCGACGTCGTCCTCGTGCCGTACGGCTGGCACGGCCCGGCGATGGCCCCGCCCGGCTACGACCTCTACTACCTCAACGTGATGGCCGGCCCCGGCGCGACTCGGGCCTGGCTGATCTGTGATGACCCCGCCCACGGGTGGGTCCGCCAGTCGTGGGCCACTCAGGACGTCGACCCCAGACTCCCGATCGGAGGACGCCGGTGAGCGCGAGCGCCGCAACCGTACGCCTGACCGTTGGCCAGGCTGTCGTGCGCTTCTTGGCCAACCAGTGGAGCGAGCGCGACGGAAAGCGCCAGAAGCTGTTCGCCGGGGTCTTCGGGATCTTCGGCCACGGCAACGTCGCCGGCATCGGCCAGGCGCTGCTGCAGAACGAGCTCGCCGGCGGCGCGGAGCATCTGCCCTACGTGATGGCCCGCAACGAGCAGGCCATGGTGCACGCGGCGGTCGCGTACGCCCGCCAGAAGGACCGGCTCCAGACGTGGGCGTGCACCGCGTCGATCGGCCCCGGATCGACCAACATGCTCACCGGGGCGGCGCTCGCCACCGTCAACCGCCTTCCGGTGCTGCTGCTGCCCTCGGGTACGTTCGCGACCCGGGTGGCCACGCCGGTCCTGCAGGAGCTGGAGGTTCCCTACGCCGCGGACGTCACCGTCAACGACGCCTTCCGCCCGCTGTCGCGCTTCTTCGACCGAGTCAACCGGCCGGAGCAGCTGCCCGCGGCGCTGCTCGGCGCTATGCGGGTGCTCACCGATCCGGTGGAGACGGGTGCGGTGACCATCGCGCTGCCCCAGGACGTACAGGCCGAGGCGTTCGACTGGCCGACCGAGCTGTTCGCCCCGCGCGTCTGGCGGGTGCCCCGGCCGCTGCCCGACGCCGCCGACGTCGCCGACGCCGTCGCGCTCATCCGCGCCGCGCGGCGGCCGCTCATCGTGGCCGGCGGCGGGGTGCACTACTCCGGTGCCGAGGACGCGCTGCGGGCGTTCTGCGAAGCGACCGGCATCCCCGTCGGGGAGACGCAGGCCGGAAAGGGCTCGTTGCCGCACGGCCACCCCCAGGCGATGGGCGGCATCGGCGCGACGGGTACGACCGCCGCCAACGCGCTCGCCCGCCAGGCCGACCTCGTCATCGGCGTCGGTACCCGCTACAGCGACTTCACCACCGCGTCGCGCACCGCCTTCCAGCACCCGGATGTGCGCTTCGTCAACATCAACATCGCTCGCTTCGACGCCGGAAAGCACGCGGGTCTGGCGGTCGTGGCCGACGCCCGGGAGGCCCTCACCACGATCACCCGGGCCCTCGATGGGTACACAGTGGACCCAGCCTACCGGGAGCGCCAGGCGGCGCTGTGGCGCGAATGGGATGCGCGGGTGGAGGCGGTCTACCACCCGCCCGCGGAGGTCACCGACGCGCTCGCCGACGGGGTGCTCACCCAGGGCACCGTGCTCGGTTGCGTCAACGAGCTGTCCGACCCGAGGGACGTGGTGGTGTGCGCGGCCGGCTCCATGCCGGGGGACCTGCACAAGCTGTGGCGGGTACGGGACCGCAAGGCGTACCACGTCGAGTACGGCTACTCCTGCATGGGTTACGAGATCCCCGGCGGGATGGGCGTACGCCTAGCCGACCCGGACCGCGACGTGTTCGTGCTGGTAGGCGATGGCTCGTACCTGATGATGCCGGCCGAGCTGGTCACCGCCGTGCAGGAGCGAATCAAGATCATCGTTGTGCTGGTGCAGAACCACGGCTTCCACTCCATCGGCGCGCTGTCGGAGTCGCTCGGCTCGCAGCGCTACGGCACGAGGTACCGCTTCCGCGACCCGGTTACCGGGCGTCTCGACGGGGAGAAGCTGCCGGTCGATCTCGCGGCCAACGCCCGCAGCCTCGGTGCGACTGTGATCGAGGTGCGCAGCCGCGCGGAGCTGGAGCAGGCGATCCGGGACGCCAAGGCGGCGCCCGCCGACGGCGGCCCCGTCGTCATCCACGTCGAGACCGACACCGGCATCAACGCCCCCGACAGCGAGTCCTGGTGGGACGTGCCGGTCAGCCAGGTCAGCGACCTGGATACCACCCGGCGCGCCTACGAGGCGTACACGGCACACAAGGCCGCCCAGCGCCCGCTCCTGGCCCCGATCGAGAGGACCAACCGATGAGCAAGCCGGCCATGATTGGCAGCGCACCCGACAGCTGGGGGGTGTGGTTCGCCGACGATCCACAGCAGATTCCCTGGGAGCGTTTCCTGGACGAGGTCGCTCAGGCCGGCTACACGCGCATCGAGCTGGGCCCGTACGGCTACCTGCCCACCGACCCGTCGCGGCTGCGCGATGAACTCGACCGGCGCGGGCTTACCATAACGGCCGGCACGATCTTCGAGCACCTGCATCGCCAGGGCTCATGGGACACTACCTGGAAGGAAGCCGCAGCGGCGGCCGCGCTGACCATGGCCATGGGTGCTGAGCACCTCGTGGTCATCCCCGCTTTCTGGCGCGACCCGCAGACCGGAGAGGTCATCGAGGACTCGCAGCTCACCGATGAGCAGTGGCCGCGGTACGCCGCGCAGGTCAACCGACTCGCCCGGGCGATCCGGGAGGAGTTCGGGTTACGTATCCAGTTTCACCCACATGCCGACACGCATGTGGACACCCACGAAAACATCGAGAGGTTCCTCTACGAGACGGACCCCGACCTGGTGAGCCTGTGCCTGGACACCGGGCACATCGCCTACTGCGGCGGCGACAGCCTGAAACTGATCCGGGACTACCCGGACCGGATCGGCTACGTGCATCTCAAACAAGTCGACCCGTCTGTTGTCGCGGCCGTACGGGCTGGCGGCATCGGCTTCGGCGAGGCCGTGCGGATGGGTGTGATGTGCGAGCCGCCGCACGGCATCCCCGAGATGCCACCCATCCTCGACGCGCTGGCGCAGCTAGACATCGAGATATTCGCCATCGTGGAGCAGGACATGTACCCGTGCCCGCCGGACCGGCCACTGCCCATCGCGACTCGGACCCTGGCCTACCTGCGCTCCTGCGGTCCGCTGCGCTGATGACCACCATCCGCCGGATCCGGCCGCACAGCCGGCCACGGCCGGCAACCACGTGAGCCGACCATCGACACGAACCGAATGAGGTGAATCCATCAACAAACTGTCCACAGAGCCGCCCGCCGAGGCGGCGGACGACGAAAGGAAGGGCTCCCGTGATCCGTACTTCCCGTATCTCCTTATTGGCGGCCGGCGCCGTGACGGCGCTCGCCCTCGCCGCATGCAGCTCTAGCGGAGGCAAGCAGTCCACCGACGGCGGCGCGGGCAACGCCGGGAGTGCCGACACGCCGAAGATGACGGTCGTTCTGATCACCCACGCCGCCCCCGGCGACACCTTCTGGGACCTGGTCCGCAAGGGCGCCGAGGCCGCGGCCAAGAAGAACAACATCGATCTGCAGTACCAGTCGGACCCGGACGGCGCCAACCAGGCCAACCTCGTCCAGTCGGCGATCGACAAGAAGGTCGACGGCATCGCGGTCACCCTGGCCAAGCCCGAAGCGATGAGGGCCAACGTCACGAAGGCCCTCCAGAGCGGTATCCCGGTCGTCGCGCTCAACGGCGGCATCGACCACTGGAAGAGCATGGGCGTGCTCGGCTACTTCGGCCAGGACGAGAAGATCGCTGGCCAGGCGGCCGGCGAGCGGCTCAGCAAGGAGGGCGCCAAGAAGGCGCTCTGCGTCATCCAGGAGCAGGGCCACGTCGGCCTCGAGGCACGCTGCGACGGCGTGAAGTCCACCTTCCCGAACACCGAGAAGATCTACGTCACCGGCACTGACATGCCGGGCGTCCAGGCGGCCATCACGGCTAAGCTCCAGCAGGACCCGAGCATCGACCGCGTGCTGACTCTCGGCGCGCCGTTCGCGCTGACCGCCATCAAGTCGGTCAAGGACGCCAACAGTGCCGCCAAGGTCGTCACGTTCGACACCAACAAGGAACTCGTGGCCGCCATCAAGGACGGCCAGGTGGAGTGGGCCGTCGACCAGCAGCCCTACCTGCAGGGGTACCTCGCCATCGACAGCCTGTGGCTGTACAAGACCAACGGCAACACCATCGGCGGTGGCCAGGCGACCCTGACCGGCCCGGCCTTCATCGACGCGACCAACGTGGCCGCTGTCGAGGAGTTCGCCACAAACGGCACGAGGTGAGGTGACATGACTGCTACGGCAACGCAGCCGGGCAGGGTGGCGGCGACCCGGGACGACCGGGTCGCCAGCCGCTCCCTGGCGGCGCGGCTGCTGAGCCGGCCCGAGATCGGGTCGCTCATCGGCGCAATCGTGATCTTCGTGCTCTTCATGGCGGTCGCGGCGCCCTTCCGTAACGTCGCCAACGTCGGCACGATCCTGTACAGCGCCTCGACGATCGGCATCATGGCCGTACCGGTAGCACTGCTCATGATCGGCGGCGAGTTCGACCTCTCCGCCGGCGTCGCGGTGACCACCTCCGGCCTGTCCGCATCCCTCATCGCCTGGAACTTCGGCCTCAACGTCTGGGTCGGCATCCTGCTGGCGCTCGCCATCTCACTGGCCGTCGGCGCGTTCAACGGATGGCTGCTGTTCAAGACCGGACTGCCGAGCTTCCTCGTCACGCTAGGCACGTTCTTCATCCTGCAAGGCGTCAACCTGGGCGTGACCCGGCTGCTGACCGGCAACGTCGCCACGGCCGACATCAGCGACATGGACGGCTTCAGCAGCGCGCGGTCGCTCTTCGGCTCCGAAATCACTGTCGGGCCCATCAACCTGAAGATCACAGTCCTGTACTGGATCGTGCTGACCGTTCTCGCGGCCTACGTCCTGCTGCGTACCAGGGTGGGTAACTGGATCTTCGCCGTCGGCGGTGATGCCGCTGCGGCCCGGGCCGTCGGCGTGCCGGTGCGGGCGACCAAGATGGCCCTGTTCATGGCGGTGGGCTTCTGCGCCTGGCTGTCCGGCATGCACCTGCTGTTCCACTTCAACACCATCCAGTCCGGTGAGGGCGTCGGCAAGGAGTTCGTCTTCATCATCGCCGCGGTGATCGGCGGCTGCCTGCTCACCGGCGGCTACGGCTCGGTGGTCGGCGCCTCGATCGGGGCGCTGATCTTCGGGATGACCCAACTGGGCATCAACTACGCCGGGTGGAATCCCGACTGGTTCAAGGCGTTCCTCGGGGTGATGCTGCTGCTGGCGACCCTCGTGAACGTTTACGTCAGGAAGAAGGCGGAGCAGCGATGAGCGCCCCGAGCATGGAGCGGAATGACGTCGCCGAGCACGCGACCATCCCCATCCTCCAACTCGAGCATGTGGGCAAGAACTACGGCAACGTGCACGCGCTGCGCGGGGTCAGCCTCACCGTGCGGCAGGGTGAGGTCACCTGCGTGCTCGGCGACAACGGCGCCGGCAAGTCGACGCTGATCAAAATCATCGCCGGCCTGCATGACTACACCGAAGGCACGATGAAGCTCGACGGCGTCCCGTGCCGGTTCGCGTCGCCGCGCGCCGCGCAGGCCAGCGGCATCGCCAGCGTGTACCAGGACCTCGCGCTCGCGCCCCTGATGTCGGTGTGGCGGAACTTCTTCCTCGGCAACGAGCTGCGCAAGGGGCCGCTACGCACCCTGGACATCGCGCGCATGAAGCGGATCTGCGACGAGGAACTGACCAAGATGGGGGTGGTGATCCCGGACCTCGACCGGCCGGTGAGTGGGCTTTCCGGCGGCCAGCGCCAGTGCATCGCCATCGCCCGCGCCATCTACTTCGGAGCCAGGGTCATCATCCTCGACGAGCCGACCGCCGCGCTCGGCGTCAAGCAGTCCGGCATCGTCCTGCGCAACATCGTCAAGGCTCGGGACGCCGGCCTGGGCGTCATCCTCATCACCCACAACCCGCACCACGCGTACCTGGTCGGCGACCGGTTCGTCATCCTCAATCTGGGCCGGGTCGTGCTCAACGCCAGCCGTGACGAGCTGACGCTGGAGCGGTTGACCACCGAGATGGCCGGCGGCCGGGAGCTCGCCGAACTCAGTCACGAACTCCGCGGAGTCGTCGCGGACCGGGCCGCCGCGCCCGGCGAGACCGGCCATGTCGGCTCGACCGCCCTCACCGCCGAGGAGCGCGCGGCCATCGAACGCGAACAGGAGGAACAGCAGTCGGCATGAGCACACCCTTGCTGCGCGTCGGGGTCATCGGAGTCGGCGTGATGGGTGCCGACCATGCCGAGCGGCTCGCCCACCGCATCACCGGCGCACGGCTGGTCGCGGTCTCCGACCCGGACGCCGGCCGGGCCGCCGAGCTGGTCGCCCGGTACGACGGCGTACGCTACATCCGCGACCCGTTCGACCTCATCGCCGACGACGGCGTCGACGCCGTGCTCATCGCCTCGCCCGGCTCCGTCCACGAGGAGCAGGTCCTCGCCTGCATCGCGCACGGCAAGTACACCCTGTGCGAGAAACCGCTGACCATAGACAGCGAGTCGTCGCTGCGCGTGGTCGAGGCCGAGCGCAAAGCCGGGCGGCCGCTGGTCCAGGTCGGCTTCATGCGGCGCTTCGACCCCGAGTACGCGCAGTTGAAGCGGCTCCTCGACGGCGGCGAACTGGGGCGGCTCCTGCTCGTGCACAACATCCACCGAAACAAGGCGGTCGGGGACTCGTTCCCGTCGGAGATGATCGTGCGTGACTCGCTGGTGCACGAGGTCGACGTGTGCCGGTGGCTGTTCGACGACGAGATCGAGACGATCACCGTCCTCGCCCCGAGGCCGACCGGCCTGGTGGCCGCCGGGATCCTCGACCCCCAGGTGGCGATCTTCCAGATGGCGGGCGGTGGCATGGCCACGACCGAGGTCTTCGTCAACAGTCAGGTCGGTTACGAGGTCCGCTGCGAGGCGGTCGCGGAGCGCGGCAACGTCACGATCGGGCTGGGGCAGAGCGTGTTGGTGCGCCGCGACAACCACTACGGCGGCCACATCCCGGACGACTTCCGTGACCGCTTCGGCCGGGCCTACGACATCGAGGTCCAGGCGTGGGTCGACGCGTCGCGGCGGGGCGAGGTCGTAGGCCCCAGCGCGTGGGACGGCTACGCCGCCACAGCGGTGTGCACGGCCGGCATGCAGTCGCTCGCTACCGGGAAGCCGATCCGCGTCGACCTGGTCGACCGGGCCGAGGTGTGCGGGGGCGGGGCCACGTGACGCTCGCACCCGACCGGGTGGGTCAGCAGCGCATCGACGGCCTCCTTGTCACCGTGCACGACATTCATGACGCCGTCGGGCGGGCCGACCTCGGTCGAACAGGCGCGCCACGGCGACCGCCGCCGAGGGCTCCTATCACGGCGACGACCTCGAGCGGCTGCCGGATCGAGTACATAATCGACGTTGGTCGAAGCGTTTCTCGCTGAGCCCATCCTTCAACAGATGCGCGATCCCGCAGGCGAACTCGACGACCTCGGTGGCGCCAAGAACCGCATGGTCCTACGAGGAGGGGCTCAACCTGAACGCCGGAGTGCGCGGCCGGCGCGGCCTGCCCGCGCCGGCCGCGCTGGCGGCGTCAGTGGCTCAGCTTGGTCTTTGCCAGCGCCGCGAGCCGTTCGGCCAGCTGGTCTGCGGGTGTGCCGGCGGCGAGGGCCTGCGCGACGAGCGCGGCCTGGGTCGGCGGGGCCATGCCGTCGATCGGCTGGTCGCGGTCGAGGTTGGTGGGGAAGGGGTAGCCCTCGGCGCTGGCGGCCACCACGTTCGCCAGGGCGCGCTCGCTCCAGCCCTCGGCCTTGCGCGCGAGCAGGACCGGGTAGATCGCGAGTACCGTGCGTTCGCGGTCGACGGACTCCATCGCCCGGCCGAACGCGGACGAGATCTGCAGCAAGTTCGCCATGCGCCTGATGTCCGTCGAGCGGTTGGACCCGGCGGCGTGGAACAGCGCCGGGTTGAAGAAGACGGCGTCGCCCGTGCGCAGCGGCAGCTGGACGTGGTGGGCGTTGAAGTAGTCCTGGAACTCCTTCAACCAGTAGGCGAGGTAGCCGAGCTGGTACTTCTGAGAGTGCGGCAGGTAGAGCGTGGGGCCGGACTCCACCGGCATGTCGCAGTGGGCGACCGCGGCCTGCAGGGTCAGCAGCGGAGAGAGTGCGTGCACGTGCGCGGGGTACTGCGCGGACACCTCTGGCGACTGGAACCCGAGGTGGTAGTCGCGATGCACGGTCTGGCCCGCACCGCCCGGGTTGACGACGTTGACCTGGGAGGTGACCTGGTAGCCCGGGCCCAGCCAGGCGGTGGCCATCAGTGCGATGACGTCGTTGGCGTAGTAATCGACGAACGCCTCGGGGTCGGTCACGGCGAGCTTCTCCAGGGCGTTCCACACCCGGTCGTTGGCGCCGGGCTTGGCGAAGTGGTCGCCGACGGCGAGCCCGGCCGCCCGCTGCCGCTCGATCATCGAGGTGAAAGCCGCGCTGACCCGGTCGACGACCGCGGGGTCGAAGGCGCGTTCGACGACGACGATGCCGGGGCCGGCCGACAGGGCGCGGGCGATCTCGGCCTGCACCTCGAGCCGGCCTGCGCTATCGGAACCCGCCGCCAGCAGGGTGCCGGCGTCGTACACCAGGAC
>VSCG01000086.1:0-13683 GCA_047459115.1 Micromonosporaceae bacterium | reverse complement strand
CGGCGCGCGAGGCCGGGCTGCTGGGCTGAGCCGGGTGGTGTGTTGAGCCGGGTGGTGTTTGCCCCCGAAGACCCCGTGTCATCCCAAAAAGTTATGCGATGACGGTGCGTGATGGAGCTACGCTCGTGCGCCGCGGGCGCTGCGGGCGATATCCGACGTTCTCCGTGGTGACTCGGCTGATCAGCTAGCGCGCGCACGTCTGTTCGGATGAGCTTATGTCACGCAAAGTAAGAGACAGGATGCCATCTGTCGACAATCGCCGGTCGGACGACTTGACGGGACGGCGCGGACCGCGCAGGATGCTCGGTGCGGGAGGACGTATCGCCGCGGTCGCCCCACCTGAGCCTGGCAACAATCTCGATGGGCAGCCGTGTTCCGGTGCCGGAGGTGCCGTGCGGTCGTCCTCTCGACCAATTTTCGGGAGCCGTTTGGAAAAGCGGCGGTCATGTCACGAGAATTCGCTCGCGCCCCCCACCCGCCGCGGGCAGGATTGCCGCGTGGGCATCGACATCCAGACGCTCGACCCGTACGACGACGCCGCCATCGACGCGATCCTGCGGGTGCAGCGGGCAGCGCGTGCGGTTGACATCCCCGACTTCCCGCCGCCGTGCCGGGACAGCTTCGTGGGTCTGGTGCGCCACGAGGTCTCCTTCCAGCGACTGGAGACCCGGGTGGCGCGCCGGCACGGCGAGGTGGTCGGCTACGTCCAACTCGCGCTGCCGCTGCGCGACAACACCGAGAACAGCGAGATCGAACTCGGGGTGCACCCGGAGCACCGGCGGCGCGGCGTCGGCCGGGCCCTGTACACGCACGCCGTGGCGCTGCTTCGGGACCTCGGGCGCAAGCGGACCGCGGGCTACACCACGGAGGCGCTGCCCGACGGGCCCGAGCGTCCCCGGGCAGGAAGCGCGTTCGCCGAGGCGATGGGCGCCCACCGCGCGCTCGGCGAGGTGCGCCGCCGGCTCGATCTGTCCACGGCGGATACCGCCGACTATCCGAAGCTGCTCGCCGCCGCCTGGGAAAGGGCGACCGGCTACCGCCTGGTCCAGTGGCGGGACCGGGTGCCCGACGCCTACGCCGCCGATGTCGGCTACCTGGACTCCCGCATGGTCACCGACGCGCCCATGGGCGACCTTGCGTGGGAGCCGGAGAACATCGACGTCTCCCGGATCCGCGAGAGCGAGGGCGCACGGGCGGCACGGCAGACCCGGGTGTACTCGACCGGTCTGGTGCACGAGCGCAGCGGGCGGCTGGTGGCCGCCACCGCGTTGGGCATCGAGCGCGGCAACCCGTGGCACGCCTTCCAGTGGTTCACCATTGTGGACCCGGATCACCGCGGTCACCGGCTCGGCACCGTCGCGAAGCTGGAGAACCTGCGGTACGCGCGGACGCACGAGCCCGACCTGCGGGTGATCGACACCTGGAACGCGGCGGTCAACGAGCACATGATCTCGATCAACGAGACGATGGGGTTCCGGGCCGTGGACGCCACGATCGCGTGGCAGCAGGAGATCTGACTAATCGCGGGCCACGTCGGGGTGCACGGACACGAACAGCGAGTAGGGGTCGCCGTCGGCGCTGGGCGCCCGGGTGGCGTACTGGTCGAGCAGGTCCGCGATGCGCTGGAGCAACTCGGCGCGCTCCGCGACGGTCAGCCGCAACCCCAGCCGGAAGGTATGCGCCTGCTCAGGGTTGATCAGGCGCATCTCCTGCAGGTACGCATCGATGATGGCCTGATTGGGGTTGGGCAGCCCGTCGTCGCGCAGCTTGAGCGTCCACGACTTCCTGGTCGCCCGGTACGGCACCTCGCGGGCGCCGCGGGTGCCTCGGCGCGGCTGCTCGGCGGCGAGGAATCCGGTGGCCACGAGGGTGCGCACGTGGTGCAGCGTGGTGGCCGGATTCGCGTCCAGCCGCTGGGCGATCTCCTTGTTGGTCAGCGCCCGGTCCAGGCACAGCCGCAGGATGCGCAGCCGGGTCGCGGAGGCGAGGGCGCGTGCCTCGGCCTCGGTCGCCGTACGCCGTTTGGCGGTCATGGGCCCCAAGGGTACGGGACGAGTGGTTGACATTTCCCAATCAGTCATGCACGCTGTTTCCACCAGGACCCCTGACCCGATGTTGGCTGCGTTGTGGTCAGGTACGCGGGTGGGGCGGTGGTGCCCGCCGCCCCACCCGCCAGCCGGCACCCCGAGGAGGTAACCCTTGTCGAGGCTCGGGCTGCTACGCGACCACGACTTCCGTCAACTGTTCGTCGCCGACTCGTTCAGCCAGGTCGGCACCCAGATCACGCTGATCGCCCTGCCGCTGGTGGCGATCGTCAACCTGGACGTCTCGAACTTCCAGGTCGGGGTGCTCACCGCGTGCACGACCGCGGCGTTCGTTCTCGTCGGACTGCCCGCCGGCGCCTGGGTGGACCGGCTGCGCCGGCGTAACGTGCTCATCGCCGGCGACATCGGACGCGCGCTCCTGCTCGCCTCGATCCCCATCGCCTGGTGGGCCGGCGTGCTCACCATCTGGCAGCTCTACGCGGTGGCGTTGCTGACCGGCATGCTGACCGTCTTCTTCGACGTGGCGTACCAGAGCTACCTGCCGCACCTGGTCGGGCGGGACAACCTCGTCGAGGGCAACGCCAAGCTGGAGATCGTCCGCACCGCCAGCCACATGGGCGGGCCAGCGCTCGGCGGCCAGGTGGTGCAGTGGCTCACCGCGCCGTTCGCGATCGCGGTGAACGCGGTCACCTTCGCGGTCTCCGCGGTGTTCGTCGGCTTCATCCGCAAGCGCGAGCCGAGGCCCGAGCGCGGGCCGGATGCGCACCTGGGCCGGGAGATCCTGGAGGGCCTGCGCTTCGTGCTCGGCAACCGGCTGCTGCGCGCGATCGCCGCCTGCACCGGCTCGTTCAACCTGTTCTTCGGCATCTTCACCGCCATGGAGGTGCCGTTCTTCGTCCGCCACCTGGGCCTGTCGTCCGGCCAGATCGGGCTGTACTTCTCGATCGGCGCCGTGGGCGGCCTGCTCGGCGTGGTCCTCGTCAACCCGGTCGTACGCTGGCTCGGCCAGGGCCCGACGATTTGGATCAGCACCGCCGTCACCGCCCCGTTCGCGCTGCTGCTGCCGGCAGCCGAGCCCGGCTGGCGGACCTGGCTCGCCGCGGCCGGCGGCATCATGATCTCTATCGGGGTCGTGATCTACAACGTGACCCAGGTGAGCTTCCGCCAGGGACTGACGCCGGAGCGCCTGCTCGGCCGGATGAACGCCACCATGCGGTTCCTGGTGTGGGGCACCATGCCGGTCGGCGGGCTGCTCGGTGGCGTCTTCGGCCAGTGGTTCGGCGCGCGTACCGCCCTCTGGATCGGGGCCATCGGCGCCTGCCTGGCGTTCCTGCCGGTGTTCCTCTCGCCGCTGCGCACGATGCGTGAACTGCCCACCCGCCCCGACGACGAGCCCTCACCCGACGACGGGCCATCGCCCGACGACACGCTCGCACCCGCCACGCACGGCTGAGACCATGCCGCGGACCTCCCGCCATGTCTACAGTGGCGCCCTGATGCGGCTAAGGAAATCTGGTGCGGCTAAGGAAAGAGGTAGCCATCGGCAGGAGCTTTTTCTGGAGATCCTGGCACGCTGCCACGATCGACTGCCTGACCTTGCTGGCCACGTGGACCGCGATGAGGTTTACGGTGTCCGCCATACCTCGGCGGGTGCGGACAACGGACTTGGGATCGCCGTCCCAGTCCGGTATGACCGCCTCGATCCGGGCTCGGTAGGTCGGGTCGTTTCCGAGGGCGGTGCGCGTCGCATGCCCAGGCAGTCGGTATCGAGTCTGCAGGAGGTGCGGATCGCCGCCACGTTAGAGCTTGACGAGCAGGTAACGGGAGAGCTTGGCAGGTAACTGGCTCAGCGGGTCCGCCGGCAGCTGCGGACCTACGGCAACGCATCGATGATCACTCCTGACTGTCGGGAGACGATCAGCTATCGACCAGGCTCTGGATTCCCGGCCGCCGGCCAGGTCGGGCATGATGGGCGGCATGACCCAGCTCACTCCCCACCCGCTGTTCGCCCGCCACCAGCAGACCCTGGAGCGGGCACTACAGGCGATCGCCGAGCGCGCGTACTGGTCGGCCTACCCCGAGTCGCCCAGCCCGCGCGTGTACGGCGAGACCGCGGCGGCCGAGGGCAAGGCCGCCTTCGAGGCGTACCGTGGCGACTTCCCGCTCGACGGCCATCCCGGAGCCGGCGACCGGGTCGCCACCGACGCGAGCCCGTTCGGCATCCCCCTGGACGTGCGCTACCCGCACGCCGGCGCTGACGCGCTCATCGCCGCCGCGACCGCCGCCATGCCGGCTTGGCGCGACGCCGGCCCGCAGACCCGCGTCGGGGTCTGCCTGGAGATCCTCGCCCGGCTGAACGCCCACGTCTTCGAACTCGCCAACGCGGTGCACGCCACCACCGGACAGGCGTTCGTGATGGCGTTCCAGGCCGGCGGCGCGCACGCGCTGGACCGGGCGCTGGAGGCGCTCGCCTACGCGTACGCGGAGATGACCCGCCACCCGGGCGCGGCGACCTGGGAGAAGCCGGCCGGCAAGGGTGAACCGTTGCGGATGACCAAGACGTTCCACGTGGTGCCGCGCGGCGTGGCGCTGGTGATCGGCTGCAACACCTTCCCGACCTGGAACTCCTACCCGGGCCTGTTCGCCAGCCTCGCCACCGGCAACCCGGTCATCGTCAAGCCCCACCCGAACGCGGTGCTGCCGCTCGCCATCACCGTGCGCTACGCCCGCGAGGTGCTCGCCGAGGCCGGGTTCGACCCCAACCTGATCCTGCTCGCCGCCGAGGCCCCCGGTGAGAAGATCGCCTCCACCCTGGCCCTACGCCCCGAGATCAAGATCATCGACTTCACCGGCTCCACGGAGTACGGCGACTGGCTGGAGTCGAATGCGCGGCAGGCCATGGTCTACACCGAGAAGGCCGGCGTCAACACGATCGTGGTGGACTCGACCGACGACTTCGCCGGCATGTGCCGCAACATCGGCTTCTCGCTGACCCTCTACAGCGGACAGATGTGCACCACGCCGCAGAACATCCTGGTGCCGGCCGCGGGCATCGAGACCGACCAGGGCCACAAGTCGTTCGACGAGGTCGCGGCCGGCATCGCGGCGGCGGTCGAGAAGCTCACCGCGGACCCGGCACGCGCCGTCGAGCTCACCGGCGCGATCGTCAACGACGGGGTGCGCGACCGGCTCTCGCAGGCGCCGGGCGTGGGCGAGATCGTGCTCGCCTCGCGGGAAGTGGCCCACCCGACGTATCCGGACGCGGTGGTGCGCACGCCGACCGTGCTGAAGCTGGCCGCGGACGCGGTGGACACGTACGGGCGGGAGTGGTTCGGGCCGATCTCCTTCGTCATCGTCACCGACTCCACCGAGCACAGCCTGGAGATCTTCCGGCGGACGGTCGGGGCGAAGGGGGCGCTCACCGCCGCCGTGTACTCGACCGACGAGAAGGTGCTCGACGCGGCCGAGCAGGCGGCCCTCGACGTGGGGGTGCACTTGTCGTGCAACCTCACCGGCGGCGTCTTCGTCAACCAGTCGGCGGCGTTCAGCGATTTCCACGCCAGCGGCGCCAATCCGGCCGCCAACGCGGCGCTGACGGACGGCGCGTACGTCGCGAGCCGGTTCCGGATCGTGCAGTCCCGCCGCCACCTGTGACTCCGGGAAGGCCGCTACCTGTGCCTCCGGGAGAGTAGTGCCCGAGTGTCCGGTTTAGGGCAGTGCGCAACCCCGCCGCCTCGTGTAGCGTGCGAACCGGTCGTTGTCTTCGAACCGTCCCTGCCCGGACGCTCGCAGGCACCGGCTCCGGCGCAGCGAGTGCTTCAGCCGGGGGTCGCCGACCCAGCAACATCGAAGTAAGGAAGTGCACCGTGGCACAGGGCACCGTCAAGTGGTTCAACAGCGAAAAGGGCTACGGGTTCATCGCGGTCGACGGCGGGCAGGACGTGTTCGTCCACTTCACCGCCATCGAGATGGACGGCTACAAGTCGCTGGACGACGGGCAGCGCGTCGAGTTCGAGATCGCGCAGGGACAGAAGGGTCCGCAGGCGGAGAGGGTACGCGTCATCGCCTGATCCGGCCTAAGGAGCGGGCCTGCGGTCGCTAAGCGGGCCGGCAGTGGGCGAAGCTGACAGTGGCGGGGCGCCGCATCCGGATGGGATCGGCGCCCTTTGCCGTACCACGTACAGGATGTGGCGCACATGACTTTCCCTCCGCAGGATCCGTACGGGCGGCCGGACCCGTACGGGCAGCCGGGCGAGCCCGTGCCGCAGTACGGCTACCAGGTGCCCGGCGACTTCGGCTCCCCTCAGCCGGCGTTTGCCGGGCCGGATCCGCTCGTCCCGCCTCACGGCTCCGGCTTCTCCGGGTGGTTCGAGTGGGTGCGCGCGACGCTGGCGCGCAGCTGGCAGTCACTGGGCCTGATTCTGCTGACGACCGTGGCCGTACCGCAGATCGTGCTGGCGGTCTTCGGTTTCGTGGCTGGCCAGATGCTGAGCGTCGCTATGGTCCCGGCCGAACTGGGTGGGCCCGCGTACGGCCCGGAAACCTACATCGGCATCACGCTGGTGGGGTTGACGCTCGTTGTGGCCAGCCTGTTCGCGCAGGTTCTGGGCTGGGCGGCCGGCATCTGGGCGGTCACGCAGCAGGCGGCGGGGCGGCGGGTGACCCTGCCCGAGGCGCTGCGTGCGGGCCTGGCGCGCGTCCTGCCGATGTTCGGGTGGGCGGTGCTGACCGCCCTGATGGTGATGGTCGGGCTGATCCTCTGCATCGTGCCTGGCCTCTACTTCATCGTGGCCGCCAGCCTGTTCAGTTTCGTGGTGATGTACGAGCGGGGCACCGGCGCGATCGCCCGCTCGTTCTCACTGGTCCACAGCGCCTTCGGCCCGGTCCTCGGGCGGGTCGCGTTGCTGGTCGCGTCCTACCTGATCGTCAACTTCCTCGTGTCCAGCGGGTTCGGCATCGCCGTGACGGCCACCTCCGCCGTCCCCGGCACCGCCGTCTCGGGCCTGCAACTCGGCGGGGAGGTCATACGCGCCCTGATCGCCGTGGCATTGGACGCGGTGCTGCTGGTGGGCCTGTTGATCACGTACACCGAGGTGCGGGCCGCCCGCGAGCCGGTGTCCACGCCCGTGCTCACGGCGGCGGTCGGCCCCTGATCCGGGCCGGCGTGCGGCCGGCGCGGACGCCGAGGTGGATGCGCGCCGTCAAGGTGAATTCCCGACCGGTCTCACCAGGACCGCTTGCACTCGGGCAGGGAGAGTGCTAAACAGGTCATTGGCACTCGCGACCTGTGAGTGCCAGCAGTACCCAACTCATCCAAGGTCGGGACGGTGGGACCCTAACGTAGGGTCGGTCGTCGCGGGCCATCCGGTCCGGCCTGAACCGTGCGTAAGTAGGCGGGCGCCGCGCCCGACGGGAGGCGGCGAGCCGCGCGTCCAGGAGGACAACGCCGTATGGCCAAGATGATCGCGTTCGACGAGGATGCGCGCCGCGGACTCGAGCGGGGTATGAACGTCCTCGCCGATGCCGTGAAGGTGACGCTGGGCCCGAAGGGCCGCAACGTCGTACTGGAGAAGAAGTGGGGTGCCCCCACCATCACCAACGATGGTGTGAGCATCGCCAAGGAGATCGAGCTCGAGGACCCGTACGAGAAGATCGGTGCCGAGCTCGTCAAGGAGGTCGCCAAGAAGACCGACGACGTGGCCGGTGACGGCACGACGACGGCGACGGTCCTCGCCCAGGCGCTCGTGCGCGAGGGCCTGCGCAACGTCGCGGCCGGCGCGAACCCGATGGCCCTGAAGCGGGGCATCGAGGCCGCCGTCGGCGCCGTGGCGGAGGAGCTGGCCAAGCTCGCCAAGGAGGTCGAGACCAAGGAGCAGATCGCCTCGGTCGCCGCGATCTCCGCCGCCGACACCACTGTCGGCGAGATCATCGCCGAGGCGATGGACAAGGTCGGCAAGGAAGGCGTCATCACCGTCGAGGAGAGCAACACCTTCGGGCTCGAACTGGAGCTCACCGAGGGTATGCGCTTCGACAAGGGCTACATCTCGCCCTACTTCATCACCGACGCCGACCGGATGGAGGCGGTCCTGGAGGACCCGTACATCCTGGTCGCCAACCAGAAGATCTCCGCGGTCAAGGACCTGCTGCCGGTCCTCGAGAAGGTCATGCAGTCGGGCAAGCCGCTGCTGATCATCGCCGAGGACGTCGAGGGCGAGGCCCTGTCGACCCTGGTCGTCAACAAGATCCGCGGCACCTTCAAGTCCGTCGCCGTCAAGGCCCCGGGCTTCGGCGACCGCCGCAAGGCCATGCTCGGCGACATCGCCGTGCTGACCGGCGGCCAGGTCATCAGCGAGGAGGTCGGCCTCAAGCTGGAGAACGTCGGCCTCGACCTGCTCGGCCGCGCCCGCAAGGTCGTGGTGACCAAGGACGAGACGACGATCGTCGAGGGCGCCGGCGACGCGGAGCAGATCCAGGGCCGGGTGAACCAGATCCGGGCCGAGATCGAGAAGAGCGACTCCGACTACGACCGCGAGAAGCTGCAGGAGCGGCTGGCGAAGCTGGCCGGCGGCGTGGCGGTCATCAAGATCGGCGCGGCCACCGAGGTCGAGCTGAAGGAGCGCAAGCACCGCATCGAGGACGCGGTGCGGGCCGCCAAGGCCGGTGTCGAGGAGGGTATGGTCCCGGGCGGCGGTGTCGCCCTGGTCCAGGCCGGCAAGACCGCCTTCGACAAGCTGGACCTCAGCGGCGACGAGGCGACCGGCGCCCAGATCGTCAAGATCGCGCTGGACGCTCCGCTGCGGCAGATCGCCGTCAACGCCGGCCTCGAGGGCGGCGTGGTGGTCGAGCACGTCCGCAACCTGGAGCCGGGCCACGGTCTGAACGCCGCGACCGGCGAGTACGGCGACATGCTGTCGGCGGGCATCATCGACCCGGCGAAGGTGACCCGTTCGGCGCTGCAGAACGCGGCGTCGATCGCGGGCCTGTTCCTCACCACGGAGGCCGTGGTGGCGGACAAGCCGGAGAAGGAGAAGGCCGCGGCCGGCGCGCCCGGCGGCGGTGACATGGACTTCTGACAGTCCAGGACAGCACGCAACGGGCCCGCCGGAACTCCGGCGGGCCCGTTCGGCTTCCGGTCGCGGGCCGGCCGTCCGTCGGTCGCGGCTACCGGTCCCGCTGCTCCCGGCTTCCGCTATTCGCGCTTCGACTCGGTCGGCCGGTCCAACCGGCGCAGCCGTTCGGGTTCAGGCCACCTCTCGTTGCCGCCCTCGAGCCGGCCGGTGGCCGTCTCCGCGGGCAGCTCCTGCAGCCGCTCCCGCGCCTCGGCGCGCAGCTCCTCCTGGGAGCGCTTGTTCGCCTTCCCCATGGCGTTGCTCCTTCCGGGATCCGCGTCCCCGCGTGGCCGTCACGCCCGCGGCGTGTCCCTCGACTCTGATACCCCGCCTCGGGCCGATCGACCGTCCGGCCCCGGCTCGGGCCTGGCCACGGCCCGGCCGAGTAGGCGATAGCTGCCCGGCTTCCCGGTTTCGCCCAGGCTGGGTAGGGTATCCGCCAATGACCGAGCGGATCCGGGCGCTGCTCGCCGCCGCCCCCGTCTTCGATGGGCACAACGACCTCGCGTGGGAACTGCGCAACCGGGTGGCCTACGACCTCGACGCGCTCGACATCGGGCGCGACCAGCGAGCCGTCGGCCTGCACACGGACATCCCCCGGCTGCGTGCCGGCGGGGTGGGCGCCCAGTTCTGGTCGGTCTACGTCCCCTGCCGCCTGTCCGGCGACGCCGCGGTCGTCGCCACGCTGGAACAGATCGACGCGGTGCGCGCCCTGGTCCGCCGCTACCCCGACGACCTGGCGCTCGCGCTGACCGCCGACGACGTCGAACGGGCCCGGCGGCACGGGCGGGTGGCGTCGCTGCTCGGCATGGAGGGCGGGCACTCGATCGCCGGCTCGCTCGGGGTGCTGCGGATGATGTACGCGCTCGGCGTGCGCTACCTGACGCTGACCCACGTGCGCAACACACCGTGGGCGGACAGCGCCACCGACGAGCCCGCCGTGGGTGGGTTGTCGCCCTTCGGGCACGAGGTGGTACGCGAGTGCAACCGGCTCGGCATGCTCGTCGATCTCTCACATGTGGCGGTGTCCACGATGGATGCCGCCCTGGACACGTCCAGCGCGCCGGCCTTCTTCTCGCACTCCTCGGCCCGCGCGCTGTGCGACCACCCGCGTAACGTGCCCGACCGCATCCTCGGCCGGGTACGCGACTCCGGTGGCATCGTGATGGTGACGTTCGTGCCGGGCTTCCTCAACGAGGAGTGCCGGGTGTGGCTGGCGGAGTTGGAGCGGGTCGCCGAGGCGCACCCGGACGATGAGGCCGCGGCGCGGGCGGCGT
Source organism: Micromonosporaceae bacterium (assembly GCA_047459115.1). Lineage (GTDB taxonomy): Bacteria > Actinomycetota > Actinomycetes > Mycobacteriales > Micromonosporaceae > VSCG01. The sequence continues at coordinate 3,252 of VSCG01000086.1, read as the reverse complement.
GCCAGGCGTGGGTGAAGGCCAACCCCCGGCCGCCCTGCGGGGTGGCCGATGTGGCTGACCACGTCGAGCACGTGCGCGAGGTGGCCGGGGTGGACCACGTCGGGCTCGGCGGCGACTTCGACGGCATCCTGTGCACGCCCGACGGGCTGGAGGGCGTGCACGCCTATCCGGCCCTGGTCGCCGAGTTGGCCGGGCGGGGCTGGTCCGACGCCGACCTGGCGAAGCTGACCTGGCACAACGCGCTGCGCGTACTGCGCGACACCGAGTCGCGGCGCGTCAGCGGGTGAGAGGAGTGGCGATGCCACGGATCACCGGGTTCCGGGTCGGCGACGGCCCGGCCGTCGTGGCCGCGTGGCGGCGGGCGATGCCCGCCGATCCGATCAGTGAGGAGCGCTTCCGCGACCTGGTCCTGCTCGACCCGAACTTCGACCCGAGCGGACTGCGGCTCGCCCGGTCGCCCGGCGGGGAACTGCTCGGTGCCGCGTACGCCGTGCGCCGGCGCACCGCGATGGTGGGCGGCGACCTCGAACCGGAGCGTGGGTGGCTGGTCTTCTTCTTCGTGGTGCCCTCGGCCCGGCGCGCCGGCATCGGGCGCGCGCTGCTCACCTCCGCGCTCGACTGGTTGCGATCCCACGGCCGCCGCGAGGTACTGTTCGCGCCGTACACCCCGAACTATCTGCTGCCCGGGCTCGATCGCGAGACCTACCCGGGCGCGGCCAAACTGCTCGAGGCGCTCGGGTTCGTCACGCGCTACCAGGCGGTGGCGATGGACCGCAGCCTCGTCGGGTACGCGCTGCCCGACGCGGTCCGCGACCGGGCGGCCACGCTGCGCGCCGCCGGCTGGCGCATCGGCACACCGGGCCACGACGACCTGGTCGACCTCGTCGCGCTCGCCGGCGAGGAGTTCAACCCCGACTGGGCGCGCGCGATCCGCGAGGCCGTCGTGGCCGGCCTGCCGCTAAACCGGATCGTCATCGCCCGTGAGCCGGCCGGCGCCCTCGTCGGGTGGGCGATGTACGGCGCGTACGGGGGCGCGGTGGAGCGGTTCGGCCCGTTCGGCGTCCGTGAGGACCAGCGGGGCACCGGGTTGGGCAAGGTACTGCTGCACTTCACGCTGGAACGGATGCGGGCGCTGGGCGCGCACAGCGCCTGGTTCCTGTGGACCGGCGAGTGGTCGCCGGCCGGCTACCTCTACCGCGCCAGCGGTTTCTCGGTGACCCGCCGCTTCGACGTGCTGCGAAAGGAGCTCTAGCCGTGGGCGTGGTCCTCGCTGTCGGCGCGCACATCGGCGACATGGACCTGACCGCCGGCCCGGTGCTCGCCGAGGCGGCGCGGGCCGGGCATCGCGTCGTGCTGCTCGCGCTCACCCCCGGCGAGCGCGGCCACCCGCGGCTTTCGCCCGAGCGGTACCGCGAGCAGAAACTCGCCGAGGGGCACGCCTTCGCCGCCGCGATCGGCGCCGAGCTGCGGGTGCTGGCGTACTCGGACGGGTTCCTCGAGGTCACCCCGCAGGCGTGCGGGGAGGTGGCCGCGGTCATCCGGGAGGTACGCCCGGAGGTGCTGATCGCGCACTGGGGCCGCAGCATCCACACCGACCACGCGGCCGCGTCGGCGATCGCGGTACGCGCACGGCTGCGGGCGAGCCTGCCGCTCGGGTCCGACGAGCCGGGTAGCGACCTGCCCCGACACGGCGTACGCCGGCTGCTGTACGCGGAGAACTGGGAGGACGCCGACGGGTTCGTGCCCGACGTGTACGTGCCGGTCTCCGCCCAGGCGTTCGAGATCTGGCGGGCGGCGATCGAGGGGCAGGCGTTCGCGCGGGGCGAGACGTACGGGTTCCGGTACATCGACTACTACACGGCGCAGCTGACGATGCGCGGCTGCCTGGCGCGCACCGAGCGTGCCGTCGCCTTCGCCGAACACCGCGACGGCCCGCACATCAGCTCCGGCATCTTCGGAGAAGGTGCTGCCTGAGGGCCTGCTAGACCGCACTTTCCGCGAAAGTGCTTGGGTGAGCAGCGGGCCCGGCTAGGGCGTAAGGGGCTTGCGGTAGAGGGCGAACACCCGCCCGATGCGGGCGCCGACCGTACGCGAGTAGAAGGCGACCGGGCCGGCCCAGCCGATCTGCGCGGTCGCCAGGCCGGCCGCGCGCTGGTCGGTCAGGCACCGGACGAGCAGAAGCGCACCGATGCCACTGCCCCGGGCCGCCGGCAGCGTGCCCATCGGTCCGAACAGGCTCGGCCGCAGGGCCCCGTACGCGGCGAAGCCCAGCACCTCGTCGCCGCGCAGCGCGATGTGACAGCCGGCCACCTCGCCCGCCTCACCCCGCGCGATGGCCTCGTGCACCTCCCACGACCAGCCCTGGCCGAAGTGCTCGGCGGCGCACCCGCCGACCGTCTCGGCGTCCGCGGCCGTCGCGCGGCGCACGGTGACGCCCATTGCCGCGAGCCGTGCCTGCGCGTCCGTGATGTCCGGCAGCGCGGACAGGTCGGCCGTCATGTTCCACGCCGTGCGCTCCTGCTCGAAGCCGAGCGCGAGCGCCAGGCACACCGCCGGGGTGTAGCGCACGTCGATGCCCGGCCACGCGTAGCACGGGTCGTTGCCGGCGATGCGCACCTCGCGCACGCCGTGCCGGAGCAGCTCCTGCTCCGCGGCGGCCACCAGCGCCCGTGCCACGCCCTGCCGCCGGGCGGCCGGGTGGACCGCGATCAGGTCGAGGTGACCGACCTCCGGCTCCCGGTCGCGCACCGAGGCGAACACCACGCCGATGACCGAGCCGGAACCGTCGGGGGCGACCAGCCGCACGGTGCGCCGGCCCGGCGGCGGGGCGAGCAGCCGCCGCACGATCGCGTCGGTCTCCCCGGCGTCCTCGGGCAGATCCAGCGCGGTGGTGGTGAGCGACCGCACGCCGGTCAGGTGATGGTCGGTGCAGGGGGTGACGTCCACGGCGCCCAACCTACCGCCGCGCGCCGGCAAAGATCGGGTACGGGCGGTTCGCGGCCTCCCGCGCGGGGCGCCTCAGCGGGGCGGCGTCCTCGGAGATCCACTCGATTTACCGGGATACCGCGGGGTTGGCGGGTCTCCGGATGCAGGAAGTCGCGGTGTTGAGGCGCTCAGGCGGCACGATTTCCGGGAAATCGGGGTGACCGCGGCCGGCGGATGCCCCGACTTCCGGGAAGTCGAGTCGATCAAGGGCCCTGGGGATTTAACGTTCGGGGCTGGGCCGGGGGTTGGGTTCTTGGCTGTGTTCGG
>VSCG01000085.1:0-13705 GCA_047459115.1 Micromonosporaceae bacterium | reverse complement strand
CCCGGCGCCTGGTCGCCACCCGGCCGCGCCGCCGTCTGCGCCACGATCCCCGAGGCCACCAGCGCATCGGTCAGCCGGCGGCGCAGCGCGCGACCGATCCGGAACCGCGCCTCCGCCGAGGTCTTCGCGGTGACCCGGACCACCGCGCCCTCGGCCGTGAGCTCCTCGACGCCGAGCACCTCGGGCCGCTCGAGCAGGTCGCGGGCGTACTCCGGATCCTCGGCCAGCTCGGCCGCGGCGCGGCGCACCACTTCGATGGCCGGATCGACCGCAGCGAACCCGATCGGCACGTCGACCACCACCCGGGCCCAGCCCTGGCTGCGGTTGCCCACCCGGGCGATCTCGCCGTTGCGGATGTACCAGACCACGCCGTGGCTGTCGCGCACCGTGGTGATCCGCAGCCCGATCGACTCGACCACACCGGAGGTGCCGCCCAGGTCGACCGTGTCACCCACCCCGTACTGGTCCTCCAGCAGCATGAACAACCCCGCCAGGACGTCCTTGACCAGGCTCTGCGCGCCGAAGCCGAGCGCCACCCCGGCGATGCCCACGCTCGCCAGCAGCGGCGCGAGGTTCACTCCGAGCTCGCCCAGGATCATGAGCGCGGCGGTCGAGTAGATCACCACGGTCACGAAGCTGCGCAGCACCGAGCCGATGGCGGCGGCCCGCTGGCGGCGTCGTTCCGGGAAGATCGTGGTCGCCGCCTGCAGCGCGGTGGGCATCCGCTCCTTCAGCGGCCGCAGGACCGCGGGAATCGAGCCGTCGGCCGTCGAGCGGATCAGCCGGTTGATCGTACGGTGCAGCAGGTACCGCACGATCATCGCGATCAGGACGATCATGAGGATGCGCAGCGGCTTGACCAGGATCACATCGCTGCTCTCCGCAAGCCACGCCTGGCCCGTCACGCGCCACAGCCAGCGGCACAGGTCGCTGTCGCCGCAGTCAGCTTGCGCGGCAAGGATGGGCAGGGCCTCTCGCACGGTGCTCCTTCGTAACACGAGCCGGGCAGAACACTCATCTCGGCAATACGGCGCCGTAGCGTTCACCACGGCGCCGGGAATAGTACGTGCAATTGTCGGATCTATCGGGGACGATTGGGTGCACCGGCCCGGCGCGGGGCCCGGACCGGCGTAGTCTCGCTGCTCAGAGGGGCACGCCGGTGCCGGCCCACGGCCTGACGGCCGGCACCGGCGGCAGCAGGGAAGGCCAGCAGGAGCAAGGACGGACGGGAGCCGCCACTAGACCCATCGGGAGGGTGAGCGCGATGCCTGACATACGACCCACAGCGAACGGGGGCGTACTGGTCCTCAACGCCACCTACGAACCGCTGTGTGTCGTGTCGGTGCGTCGAGCCGCGATCCTGGTGCTCTCCGCCAAGGCGGTATGCGTCACGGACGGCGACGGCTTCCTGCACAGTCCCCGCCAGGCCCTGCCGATCCCGTCGGTGGTCCGGCTGACCCGCTACGTGCGGGTGCCCTACCGCAGCCACATCGGCCTGTCCCGGCGGGCCGTCTTCGCCCGGGACGGGTGGCGCTGCGTCTACTGCCGCGGACCGGCCGAGACGATCGACCACGTGCTGCCGCGCAGCCGCGGCGGCGGACACGTCTGGGAGAACGTGGTGGCCGCCTGCGCCCGGTGCAACCACCTCAAAGGCGACCGCACCCCAGCCGAACTCGGCTGGCGGCTGCCCACCAAACCCGCGGCGCCCAGGGGCGCCGCGTGGCGTGTGTTGGGGCATCGCACCCTGGATCCCCGCTGGACGGACTGGCTCGACCTGCCCGACCTGCCCAGCCCGCTCGCCGCGGCCTGACCGCTCGCCGCGGCCGATATGCCGGGAAGCGGAGCCGCCGTCCTGGCCGACCTAGGCTTTGCGGGAATCGACCAGCGAGGCGAAGACGATCACGTTGTCGGCGTACCCGGTGTCGCCCCCGACCCAGTCGCCCCCGCAGGTGATCAGGCGCAATACGGGACGCTTGACGTCCCCGTACACCCGGTCGACCGGCAGGCTGAACTTGTCGAACTGGTCTACGCCCTCGACCTCGAACACGGCCACCCGCCCGTCCTTGCGGGCGACCTCCACCACGTCGCCGGGGCGCAGGGTGTGCAGGCGGTGGAAGACCGCCGGCCCGTCTCTGGTGTCGACGTGCCCGACGATGATCGCCGGGCCGTTCTGGCCGGGGGCGGGGCTGCGGTCGTACCAGCCCGTCTCGCCGGCGCGCTCCAGCGGCGGCGCCTCGATCGCGCCCTCCGATGTGAGCCCGACCGGGCGGACCGGGGCGCGCACCTCGATCGCGGGGATCGCGATCTCCGTCGGCTGGGACGCAGCGAGCCCGGAGACCGACCCGGCCGGCGTGACCTGGCGAAGCCCGGGCAGGAAGTCGGAGAGCTGGCTGAGCCCGGCACCGGTGGCGTAGAGACCCACCATGGCCAGCAGGGCGGCCACCACCCCCATCAGTCCCCGTACGCGGCTGGGTCTCATGATCTCGCTTCCCGTCGCGCCCGTCCGGTCAGACGCCGACGTCGCGGGTACGCCCGCGGCGGTGCCCCAGCACGGCCAGCACCCCACCCGCGGCGAGGCTGCCCAACCCGATCATGATCATCATCGGCAGGTCGTCGGCCCGGCCGGCCAGCCCGCCGCCGCCGGTGTCCGGGCCCCGCACCGGGGTGACGACCGCGACCACGTTGAGCCTGGTGGTCACGGCTCGGCCGCTCGGGCAGGTGACCCGTACGAGGAAGCTGTCCGGCCGCTTGTCGGCCGGGACGGTGACCGTGGCGACCAGCAACCCGTTCTGCGGGAGCGCGAGCTGGTCCTCGAACGCCTCGGAGGTCACCCGGGCCGGGTTGAGGTTGTCGCCGCAGCTCGCCCGGACCGTCACCGATGAGCCGGCCTGGACGGTCGAGGGCTTCACCTCCACCCACTCGGCGCTGGCGTACGCCGGACCCGTGCCGGCGAGCGTGGCGCAGGCGGCGGCCACCGTCGTGGCGCCGATCGTGGCGGCACGGGCCATACCATTCCGCATCGTGCTCGCCTCCCTCGTCTTGACGTAGCGCCCAACGAGGATCGTCTCACCAAATTCCGGCGTATGTCAGGAAATCAGGTGACACGCGAGCGGGCCGCGGGGAATTTCTCGTACTCGCCGCTTATCATGATCGCGCGTAGCCGGTGGAAACCCTCATAAACATCAACAAATCGGGTGTACAGCGGCGCGAGGCCGATGCGCAGGCGGTCCGGCGTACGGAAGTCCGGGATGACCTTCGCCGCCTTCAGCGCCTGGCAGATCTGCCACGCACGTGGGTGGTGCAGGGTGATGTGCGCACCCCGGCGGGACGCGTCGCGCGGCGAAGCGAGCGAAAAGCCGTACGGCGCCAACCACGCGTCGAACAGCGCCACAGCGTACGACGTCAGCGCCCGCCCCTTGGCGGCGATCGCCGCGATGCCCGCCTCAGCGGTGATCCGGGCGCCCTCCAGCACCGCGTACCCACCGAGCACCCCCGGCGTGCCCACCAGGAACCGGTCGATGCCGTCCGCCGGGTCGTACTGGCCCGCCATGTCGAACTGGTCACGCTGGCCGAACCAACCCCAGATCGGCTGACGCAGCAGCGGCTGCAGGTCCGCGCGCACGTACAAGAAGGCGGGCGCGCCAGGCCCGGCGTTGAGGTACTTGTACGTGCAGCCGACCGCGAGGTCGACGTTCGCCTCACGCAGCGGGGTGGGCACCGCGCCGGCCGAGTGGCACAGATCCCACAGGACCAGCGCGCCCACCTCGTGCGCGGCCGCGGTGATGCCGACCAGGTCGGCGACGGCACCCGAGCGGTACGCCACGTGCGAGAGGCAGACCAGGGCCACGTCGCGGTCGAGGACCTCCCGTACCCGCTCCAGCGACACCCCGGTATCCAGGTCGGTCTTGATCACCCGCAGCTCCAGACCACGCGCCGCCGCAAGCCCCTGCAGCACGTACTGATCGGTCGGGAAGTTGTCGTCGTCGGTGACGATCGCGCGGCGGTCGGGCCGGGCGTCGAGCGCGGCGGCGGCCAGCTTGTAGAGGTTGACGGTGGTGGAGTCGCTGACCACCACCTCGCCGGGGGCCACGTCGAGCACGCCCGCGGCGAGCACGTCCCCCGCCTCGCGCGCCAGGTCGATCCACCGGTCCCAGCCGCGGATCAGCTCCTCGCCCCACTCCACGTCGACGACCTGGCGCAGCCGCTCCCGCGTCGAGATCGGCAGGCGGCCCAGCGAGTTGCCATCGAAGTAGATCAGCCCGTCGTCGGCGATGGCGAACCGGTCCCGGAAGGCGGCGAGCGGGTCGGCGGCGTCGAGCGCGTGCGCGCGGGGGAGCAGGTCTGTCACGCGGCCAACGCTACTGTGTCCCTGTGGCGCACCTCCATGAGCTGACCGCCCTACAGCAGGCAGCCGCGCTGCGGCGCGGCGAGGTCAGTGCCGTTGAGCTGGTCGAGCACCACCTGGCCCGGATCGAGGCGTACGGCGAGGCGGTCGGGGCCTTCGTCACGGTGACCGCGGACGACGCCCGCACGCAGGCCCGGGTCGCCGACGACATGCTGCGCACCGAGGAAGACCTGCCGCCGCTGTTCGGCGTACCGACCGCCATCAAGGACCTGACGCCGACGGCCGGCGTGCGGACCACGTTCGGCTCGGCGGCCTTCGCCGACTTCGTCCCGACGGTCGACGCCGACGTGGTGCGGCTGCTGCGCGCGGCCGGCCTGATCAGCCTCGGCAAGACGACGACGTCGGAGTTCGGGCTCTCGCTGCACGCCGAGAGCGAGGTGGCGCCGCCGGCGCGCAATCCGTGGGCGCCCGGGAACACGGCCGGCGGGTCCAGCGGGGGAGCCGCGGCGGCCGTCGCCGCCGGTCTGGTGGCCGTGGCGCACGGCAACGACGGCGGCGGGTCGGTACGCATCCCGGCCTCGATCTGCGGGCTGATGGGCTTCAAGCCGAGCCGGGGCGTGGTCAGCAACGGCCCGCTCGGCTTCGGCGGCTTGGGGCTGCCGACCAACGGCGTGCTCGGCCGCACCGTCGCCGACGTGGCGGCGCTGCTCGACGTGATGGCCGTACCGCAGCCCGGTGAGCCGTTCCCGGTGCCGCCCCGGCCGGACAGCGGCTTCCTCGCCGCGGCGCGACGACCGTACGAGCAGCCGCTGCGCGTCGCCCGGTTCACCGCGCCGATGCTCGCGGACACCCCGGTCGACCCGGCGTGCCTGGCCGCGGTGGACGCGGCCGCCGACGTGCTGGTGCGGGCCGGTCACGAGGTGGTGGACGTGCCCGGCCTGCTGGACGTGGAACTCGAGCAGCGGTTCGAGACGCTGTGGGCGGCGATGGCCACCCAGTCGCTGGTACCACCGGGACGGGAGGACCGGTTGCAGCCGCTGACCCGGTGGATGCGCGAGCGCGGCGCGCGGGTGTCGGCCGCACAGCTGTTCGCGGACCTGTCGGCGATCCAGGCCGAGGTACGCCGGGCGCTGCGCTCCCTCGCCGGGTTCGACCTGCTGCTTTCACCGACGCTCGCGGCGCCGCAGGCGCCGATCGGCTACTTCACCGGCGCCGGCGACCCGGCCGAGGACTTCGCGCGGCAGAAGCGGTTCTCGCCGTACTGCGCCGCGTACAACGTGACCGGTCAGCCGGCCGTGTCGCTGCCGGTCGGCCGTACCGACGACGGCCTGCCGGTCGGCGCGATGCTCGCCGCGCGCCTCGGCGCGGACGCCCTGCTGCTGTCGGTCGCGGCTGCGGTCGAGCAGATTCACCCCCTGACACGCGAGCCCGCCCGGCCTCCGATACGGTGAAGTCGGTTGGTTTGTGGTCCCTAGTGTCGCCAGGGGGCGTGGCGTGACTTTCACCTTGTCTGAGGTGCTCATCCTGCTCGTGCCCACGTTCGCCGTCGTCCTGCTGATCACCGCGCTGGTGCTGGGCAGCAGCAGCACCCAGCACAGCAAGCGGTACCGGCCGGGCCGGCCGTTCGAGTTCCGGCCCGTGTGGTTCGTCGCGGCGCCCGAGCGGCTGGCCGGCAAGGTGGGCGCGGCGGCTCTCCCGGACCGTCCGGGGCAGCCGGAGCTGCCCGCGGCGCACGCCGGCGAGCCGGTGGAGGGGCCACTGCTGGCGGCCCTGACGGAGGGCCCGCAGGAGGTCGGAGGCGCAAGTGACCGCTGGTGAACAGTCCGAGGGGGGCCTGACCGCGCGCCCCGACGTGCTGGAGGGCCCGTTCAACACCCGCCAGCTGCTGAGGCTGGACGAGGCGCTGCGCATGGCGGACAAGTCCACCGGGCTCACGTTCAGCCTCTACGTGGGAGAGCTGGACGAACCGGTGCGCGAGTACGCCGAGACGCTGCACGGGAAGATGCCCGACCCGCCCCGGTCGGTGCTGCTCGCCGTCTCGCCCAACCAGCGGGTGCTGGAGATCGTCACCGGGGCCGCGGCGCGCAAACGGCTGCCGGACCGTGCCTGCAAGCTCGCCGCGCTGTCGATGAGCGCGGCGTTCAGCGGCGGCGACCTGGCCGGTGGCATAATCGCCGGTCTCGCCCAGCTCGCCGACCACGCCGGCAAGGCTCCCGAACAGTAGATACGAGAAAAAGGGCCAGCCCCGGGTGGGGCTGGCCCTTTCGGTGTGTGCCGGGCCAGCCCTGCCGGGGCTGGCCCGTCGACCGCTGTCAGGCGGAGTAGCCGCGCTCAGCGGTCCAGTCGGCGAGCTTCTCGATGGTCATCGAGTACACCCGCTTGGGGGCGGCCGGGTCGGCGATCGTCACCTTGTCGCCGTCCTCGTCGTAGCCGACGACGGTCACGTAGTGGCCGCCCGGGTACGACTGGGCCTGCCCGTCGGTGTCGATCGCGGTGCCCTTGATGTTCACCACGGCCGCGCGGTCGTCGCTGATGGCCCGCACGATGTCGGACTTCATCCGGGCGGTCTCATCGTCCGAGGCCAGCGGGCCCGGGATGGACACGGTCCGGTAGTCCTTGTCGCCGCCCAGCTCGTTCAGCACCCGGGTGACGTCCTCGGCGGAGTCGGTGCCGTTGACGGTCGTGCGCAGGTGCTTGGCGACCTCGTCCTGGCTGGGAGCGCGGTCGAGGGCGGTCAGCGCCATCCGCGTGGCGGCCGGGCCACAGTAGTAGTAGTTCTCCTGGGCCTTGTACTGGTAGTCCAGCGCCTTCGCGCGCGGCGGCGCGGGCAGGTTCTGGACCACCGCCGTGGCCGTCTCGACCGGGGCCGGCTCCATGCCGGCGGCGGTCGCCGGGCCGGCGATCGCGCCGCCCGCCACCGCGAGCCCCGCCACGCCGAGCGCAGCCTTGCGGATGATCGGATCCTGCTTGATATCGGAGAGCCACTGCTTGAACAGATTCATGAAGTCTCTACCTCCCGCTCGGGACGACACCCCAAGACCGGGATCGCGATCGAGGCGCCGCCGGGAAAGAAGAACGCCCGGCCGGGATGCTCGGACGCACGGGAGGGTTCAACCGGCTCGGGGGCCCGGCCATTCCACGAATCCGCGTTCCGTAACCAGTTGATCATGCATAAATAACGGATATTCAGTCACAAACCAAGCACCGCGCCGCCCGCCCGCCCTTGTTGATCATGGAGTGTGCAGCACGACACACCGCGGAGGCCGCTGCCAGGCCCATGATCAACAAGGGGTGGGCGGGCGAGACGGGACAGCTGGGTCGAGACGGGAGAGCTGGGTGGCTTAGCGGGCGATGTCCCGCGCACGTGCCGCGAGCGCCCGCACCACCCCGTCCCTGCCCTCGGCGACCAGCCGGCGCAGCGGGGCCGGATGGTCGGGTTCCGCGAGCCAGGCGTCCGTGGCCGCCACGGTCTTTTCGCTGACCTGGAAGCTCGGGTACGCCAGCATCGCGAACTCCTGCGCCGGCTCGCTGTCGCGGTGCGCCCACACGTCGGCCACGACCTCGAAGAAGCGCGCCGCGTACGGCGCGGTGAGCGCCACCTGAGCGGGGTGCTGGAAGCCCTGCAACATCGCCCGGCTGAGCCAGTTCGGCAGCTCGTGGTCGGTGACCAGGCGCCGCCACGTCTCCGCCTTCGACTCGGGCGTAGGCACCAGCGCCCGGGCCAGCGCGGCCTGGCGCTCGCCGCCGGCCGTGCGGTCGCGGTCCAGCTCGGCCTCGATCTCGTCCGGCCCGGCTGCCCCGTTCGCCACCATCGCCTGTATCAGCAGCCAGCGCAGTTCGGTGTCGACCGTGAGGCCGGCCGGCACGTCGCGCCCGTCGAGCCACGCCCGCAGCAGCGCGAGGTCCGCTTCGCGGCGCGCGGCGGAGGCGTACGCGCGGGCCCAGGCGAGCTGGAAGCCCGAGCCCGGCTCGGCCGCGCGCACCGCCGCCAGCGCGGTGTCGGCCAGCGCCTGCCACCCGTCCGGCGCCCACGCCGGGTCGACGTAGAACGACAGCACCGTCGGCACGTGCCGCAGCGCGGCGGTGACCAGGTTGATGTCGGTCTCGGCCGGCAGGCCGGCGAGCACGAGCGCGACGTAGTCACGCCCGGCCAGCTCCGCGTCGCGGACCATGTCCCAGGCGGCGCTCCAGCACAAGCCCCGGGCGAGGGGATCGGTGAAGCCGGCGATGTGGCGTACCACCGTCTGCATCGACCGGTCGTCAAGGCGCAGCTTCGCGTACGTCAGGTCGTCGTCGTTGAGCAGCAGCACGTCGGCGGCCGGCACCCCGGTGAGCGCCGGCACCTCGGTGCGCTCGCCGCTCACGTCGATCTCGATCCGCTCCCGCCGGACCAGCTTGCCCTCGTCCGAACGGTCCCCAGTGAGGTCGTACAGCCCGATCCCGATGCGGTGCGTGCGCAGCGTCGGGTACGCCGCCGGCGCCTCCTGGAGCACCGCGACCGACTCGTACCGGCCGTCCGACCCGATCGACACCTCCGGCCGCAGCGTGTTGACCTGCGCGGTCTCCAGCCACTGCGCGGCGAATTCGCGCAGTTCGCGCCCGGACGCCGCCTCCAGCGCGCCGAGCAGGTCGCCGAACGTGGCGTTGCCCCAGGCGTGCCGCTCGAAGTAGGCCCGCAGCCCGGCGAGGAACGGCTCCAGCCCGACGTACGCCACCAGCTGCTTGATCACGCTCGCGCCCTTGGCGTACGTGATGCCGTCGAAGTTGACCTCCACCGCCTCCACGTCGGGCATCTCGCAGTACACCGGGTGGGTGGAGGAGAGCTGGTCCTGGCGGTAGCCCCAGACCTTGCGCAGCGACAGGAACGTGGTCCAGGCGTCGGTGAACCGGGTCGCGTTGGTGTTGCACCAGTGCGAGGCCCACTCGGCGAACGACTCGTTGAGCCACAGGTCGTCCCACCAGCGCATGGTGACCAGGTTCCCGAACCACATGTGCGCCATCTCGTGCAGGATCGTGTTGGCGCGCTGCTCGTACTCGAAGTCGGTGACCTGCGAGCGGAAGATGTAGTGCTGCTCGGCGTGCACGATGCAGCCGAAGTTCTCCATCGCCCCGGCGTTGAACTCGGGCACGAACACCTGGTCGTACTTGGGCAGCGGATAGCGGACGCCGAACTCGCGGTGGAAGAAGTCGAAGCCCTGGCGGGTGATGAGCAGGATGTCGTCGGCGTCCAGGTAGCGGGCCATCGACGCCCGGCAGAACACCCCCAGGTCGATGCCGTCGTGGGTGGCGCGGACCTCGTGGTACGGCCCGGCGCACAACGCGGTGATGTAGGTGCTCATCCGCACCGACTGCGCGAAGTGGACAAGCTGAGTGCCCTCGACCGGCCCGGGCTCGACCGAGGCGACCGGCATGTTCGAGATGACCTTCCAGTGCGCGGGCGCCAGGGCGTGCCAGGTGTAGACGCTCTTGAGGTCCGGCTGGTCGAAGCAGGCGTACACACGCTGCGCGTCGGCGGTCTCGAACTGGCTGTACAGGTACACCTCTTTGTCCACCGGGTCGACGCTGCGGTGCAGCCCTTGACCGGTGGTCGAGTAGAGGAAGTCCGCGTCGACCACGAGGACGTTCTGCGCGGCCAGGCCGGGCAGGGTCAGCCCTCGCTCCGGCGCCCAGCCGGAGGTGTCCAGCGGCTCGCCGTTGAGTGTGGCCGACCGGATCCGTTCGGCGGCCAGCTCGATGAAGGTGGTCGCGCCCGGTTCGGCGCAGCGGAACTCCACGCGGGTGGTGGACCGGAACGTCCGCTCACCCGGGCCGCCGGCCCCATCGGTGAGGTCGAGGGTGATGTCGTACGAGGTCACGTCGAGCAGTCGGGCCCGCTCGGCGGCCTCGACCTGGGTCAGGTTGCGCGTTCCGGCCACGGCAGTCCTCTCCATCCCATCGCGTGTTCCAGGCGAGTCTTCCAGGTCGCCGTGCCGCCCGTGCGACGGGCGGCCGACCGGCGTCGGATTGTCGGTGCCGGGCGCGATACTGCCCGCCGTGGCCATTGTCTACTACACCGCGTCCAGTGTCGACGGCTTCATCGCCGACCCCGAGCACTCCCTGTCCTGGCTGCTCTCCCGCGACATCGACGTCGAGGGCCCCATGCACTACTCCCGCTTTGTGGAGTCCGTCGGGGCGTTGGCGATGGGCGCCACGACGTACCGGTGGATCGTGCGGCATGAGATCGAAGAGGGCGGCCGGTCCTGGCCCTACACCGTCCCGACCTGGGTGTTCACCCACCGGGACCTGCCGGTCGTGGCCGACGGCATCCGGTTGGCCCGGGGCCCGGTGGCCGCGCGGCACGAGGAGATGGTCGCGGCCGCTGCGGGCCGGCACGTGTGGGTGGTCGGCGGCGGCGACCTGGTTGGGCAATTCGCCGACGCGGGGCTGCTGGACGAGGTGTGGGTGCAGTACGCCCCGGTGACGCTCGGGGCGGGGGCGCCGCTGCTGCCCCGCCGGCTCGAGCTGCGTCTGGAGGAGGTGGCCCGAAACGTCGACTTCGCCTGCGCCCGCTACACCGTCGTGCGCTGACCGGCGACTCCCCGGGTGCCCCGCCGCACGCCCCGGCCGATCGGAGAGGATGGTAGGGACGTCTACCCCGGAGGTGTCCATGAGCGAGCCGACCGTCGCCGACATGTGGTTCGACCCCGTGTGCCCGTGGGCCTGGATCACCTCGCGCTGGCTGCTGGAGGTCGAGCAGGTACGCCCCGTGCGGGCGCGCTTCCATGTGATGAGCCTGTCCGTGCTCAACGAGGGTCGCGACCTGCCGCCGGACTACCGGAAGTCGATCGACCAGGCCTGGGGCCCGGTGCGGGTCTGTGTCGCGGCCGCCGCCAAGCACGGCGAGCCGGTGCTGCGCGACCTCTACACGGCGCTCGGCACCCGTATCCATATCGGCAAGCGCGAACTCGGTCCGGACCTGTACCGCGACGCGCTCACCGAGGCCGGGCTCGACCCGTCGCTCGCCGACGCCGCCGAGTCGACCGAGTACGACGGGGCGCTGCGCGAAAGCCACGAGCGCGGGATGGCGCCGGTCGGTCTGGACGTGGGCACACCGGTGATCCACGTGCCCGGCCCGGACGGCCGGATGATCGCCTTCTTCGGGCCCGTGATCACCCCGGCGCCGAAGGGGGAGGCGGCCGGCAGGCTCTGGGACGGCACCCTGCTCGTCGCCGGCACGCCCGGCTTCTTTGAGATCAAGCGCACCCGCGACGTCGGCCCGAGCTTCGACTGATCGACGGCGCGGTAACGTCACCAGTCATGACGGTCGTGCATCCGATCGAACGCGCCTGGGTCACCACGGGCGCCACCGGCGCGCAGAACTACGACGAGTTCGCCGACGAGGCAGAGATCACCACGATCATCGAGGCGAACCCGTTCAGCGCGCTCGCCGTCGAGATGCCCCACCGGGCGCCGGAATCGATCGGCAGCACGTTCACCGAGGCGTTGCCGGCCGCGGTCGCCCGGCTCGCCGAGGCGAAGCGGGCCGGCCGTTACGCGCCCGCCGAGCGGGTCGTCGCGGTGTACCGCATCACCGGCCCGGACGGCGCCGGGCAGCCGGCGTACGGGCTGTTCGCCATGGTCGATACCGACCAGATCTCCACGTCGCCCGGCGAGCCGGGGCTCGTGATCCGCAACGAGGACGTGTTCATCGAGAAGGTCCGCGAGCGGGTGGCCCTGGCAGAGGCCACGCGTCACCTGCTCTCGCCCGTACTTCTCCTGCAGACCGCGCGCGGCGACGAGTTGCAGGCCGCGCTCGTCGCGGTGTGCGACCAGGCCGGGCCGCCCGCCGCGACCGACACCGACCAGGCCGGCCGTACGCACGCGATCTGGCTGATCGGCCCGGGGCCGCGCCAGGACGAGCTGTGCGCGCTGGCCGGCGGCGGCGAGCTGGTGGTGGCCGACGGCAACCACCGCAGCCTGGCCGCGCAACTCGGCGGGCTGCCGCGCTTCCTGGCCGTGGTGACCACGCCTGCGTCGGTGACGATCCAGCCGTACAACCGGCTGGTGAGCGAGCTGACCGTCCCCGCCCAGGAGCTCCCCGCGCGGCTGGCGGCCGTCGGCGCCGAGGTGGGGACGCTGACCTCGCCCCCGGCCGTGCCCGTCGAGCGGGGCGTGGTGCACCTGTACGCCGGTCCCGGTCGCGCCTGGGCGGTGCGGCTGCCCGGGCCCGAGCGGACCGGCGGGGACCAGGGGACCACGAAGGGCGCGGTGGAGGGCCTGGACCACACGCTGGTGGAGCGGGTGCTGCTGCGTGACGTGCTGGGGCTCGACCCGGGCGACAAGCGGATCACCTACGTCGGCGGGGACTACCCGGCCGACTGGCTCACCGGCGAGGTGGAGGCCGGGCGGGCCGACCTGGCCGTGCTGATCGCGCCGGTGGCTGTCGAGGACTTCGTGACGGTCAACCTCGCCCGGCAGAAGATGCCGCGCAAGAGCACGTGGTTCACACCCAAGGCCCGCGCCGGTCTGGTGCTGGCCGAGATCTGACGGACCTTGTCGATCTGACAGACTCCGCCCATGCGCGTCTACCTGGGATCCGATCACGCCGGCTACGAACTGAAGGTGCACCTCGTCAGCCACCTGACCACACACGGGTACGAGGTGATCGACATCGGGCCGCACGCCTTCGACCCGGACGACGACTACCCGGCGTACAGCGTGCAGGTCGGCCTGCGGGTGGTCGCCGACCCGGGCAGCCTCGGCGTGGTGATCGGGGGCTCGGGCAACGGCGAGCAGATCGCGGCGAACAAGGTGCCCGGGGTGCGCGCGGCGCTGGCGTGGAACGAGGAGACCGCGCGGCTGGCGCGCGAGCACAACGACGCCAACGTGGTGGGCATCGGCGCTCGGCAGCACACGCTCGACCAGGCGACCTCGATCGTCGCCGCGTTCCTCGCCACGCCGTTCTCCGGCGCGCAGCGCCACGCCCGGCGGATCGCGCAGGTCGCCGAGTACGAGCGGACCCGGATCCCGCCCGCCCTGCCCGATTGACACGGGCCGACGGTCAGCGGGTGAGCGGGTCCCGCGGCACCCACCCGCGCCGCACGATAACCAGGTCCGCCTCGGCGGCGGCGAGGTCCGAGTCCGTGGGGCGGGCCGCGTCGCGGGCGCGCAGCGCGGCCCCGGCACTGACCTGGGATGCCCCCGCGCCGATGAGGCCTCGCAGCCCGCGTTCGGTCTGGTCGTCGCCGCTCGAACGGGCGGCGGGCTCCGGTTCCGGGTCGTGCACCCGGGTCGTCTCGGCCGACGGGCCCTTCCCGGTCGGCGGGCGCGTCCCGGTCTGCGGGCCTCTCTCGGCCTGCGGGCGCGGCCCGTCCCGCTCCG
>VSCG01000084.1:0-13819 GCA_047459115.1 Micromonosporaceae bacterium | reverse complement strand
CGAGCGGCTGCTGCAGGTACGGCGAGGCGAACGTGTTGTCCACGACGAGCAGCGCACCCCGTTCGTGCGCGAGGGCGGCCAGCGCCGCGATGTCGGCGATGCCGAGCAGCGGGTTGGTCGGCGTCTCCACCCACACCAGCCGGGTCCGGTCGGTGATCGCCGCGGCCACGGCATCCACATCGGACACCCGGGCGGCGGTCCAGTCCAGGCCCCACCGCTTGGCCACCTTCGCGATCAGGCGGTACGTGCCGCCGTACGCGTCGTCGGGGAGGACCATGTGGTCGCCGGGCCGGCAGACGGTACGCAGCAGGGTGTCCTCGGCGGCCAGGCCGCTGGCGAACGTGAACGCGGCCCGCCCGGCCTCCAGCGCGGCCAGACACTCCTGCAGCGCGTCGCGCGTCGGGTTCGTGGTGCGGCTGTACTCGTACCCGAGCCGGGGGGCGCCCACGGCGTCCTGCGCGTAGGTGGAGGTCTGATAGATCGGCGGCACGACCGCGCCGGTACGTGGCTCGGGGTCCTGACCGGCGTGGATGGCGAGCGTCTCGAAGCCGTGAGCCGGCGCAGCGCCGTGGTTCGTCTGGGAGCCGTGGGTCATGGCTGCCACGCTAGCCCGTCGCTACGGTTACCGCGTGACGGGCTGCGTGTTCTGCGGGATCGTGGCGGGCTCGGCGCCGGCGAGCGTGGTGGCTGACACGGCGGAGGGGCTCGCGTTTCTGGACGCCCGGCCGGTCTTCAAGGGGCACGTGCTGGTGGTGCCCCGTGACCACATCGAGGTGCTGGGCGATATGCCGGCTTCATCCCTCGGCGCCTTCTTCGGTCTGGTGCAGCGGGTCGCCCGCGCGGTGCAGGCCGGGCTCGGCGCCGGCGGCACGTTCGTCGCCATGAACAACCGGGTCAGCCAGAGCGTCCCGCACCTGCACGTGCACGTCGTGCCCCGCACCAAGGGCGACGGGCTGCGCGGTTTCTTCTGGCCCCGTACGCGGTACTCCTCTGATGAGGAGGCCCGGTCCTACGCGGAGCGGATCCAGGCGGCGCTCGACGACGGCCGGCACCCGGCCGGTGGACGCGCAGGCTGAGGCATGCGCGCGGGCTGAGGCATGCTGGAGGTGCAGCCGCGGGGCGCGGCCGAGCCGCGCCCGGGACCGGTCAGGCCGGAGAGGAGCCGAACGTGTTTCTGCGCCGCAAGAAGCTGGAACTGCCCACCCCCGAGGAGGCGCTGCCGGGCCGGGACACCCCCATGCCGGTGCCGGAGCGGCACGCGGTCCTCGGCACGCCGCTGCGCGGCCCCTGGCCGGCCGGGCACGAGGTCGCCGTCTTCGGCATGGGCTGCTTCTGGGGAGCCGAGCGGTTGTTCTGGCAGACGCCCGGCGTGTACTCCACCGCGGCTGGCTACGCCGGCGGGATCACCCCGAACCCGACGTACGAGGAGGTCTGCTCCGGGCTGACCGGGCACACCGAGGTCGTCCAGGTGGTCTACGACCCGCAGGCGGTGTCGTACGAGACGCTGCTGAAGACGTTCTGGGAGAACCACGACCCGACGCAGGGGATGCGCCAGGGCAACGACATCGGCACGCAGTACCGGTCGGCGATCTACACCACCACCGACGACCAGTTGGCCGCGGCGCTGGCCTCGCGGGAGGCGTTCGCGCCGGTCGTCGAGTCCGCCGGCCACGGCGAGATCACCACGGAGATCGCCAAGCTGCGCGAGTTCTACTACGCCGAGGACTACCACCAGCAGTACCTGGAAAAGAACCCGGGCGGCTACTGCGGCATCGGGCCGACCGGCCTGACCTGCCCGGTCGGCGTCGCCCGCGTCGGCGAGTAACCCGGCCTGGAGTGTGGGCGCTCTCCTCGCGCTAGCCTCGGGCGGTGTCCGTTCGAGAGCTCGTCGTGCTCGGCACGGCCAGCCAGGTCCCGACTCGGCAGCGTAACCACAACGGGTACCTGCTGCGCTGGGACGGCGACGGCATCCTCTTCGACCCCGGCGAGGGCACGCAGCGCCAGATGCTGCTCGCCGGGGTGAGCGCCAGCGACGTCACCCGGATCTGCGTGACGCACTTCCACGGCGACCACTGCCTGGGCCTGCCGGGGGTCGTCCAGCGCCTGTCGCGGGACCGCGTGCCGCACCCGGTCACCGCCCACTTCCCCGGCTCCGGCGCCGATTTCTTCGCGCGGCTGCGCCATGCCAGCGCCTACCACGAGACGGTGGACCTGCGCGAGGCGCCGATCGACCGGGACGGAGCGATCGCGGAACTCGCCTCGGGCGCGACCCTGTCCGCCCGCCGGCTGGACCACCCGGTCGAGGCGTACGGATTCCGGCTGCGCGAGCCCGACGGCCGGCGCATGCTGCCCGAGCGCCTCGCCGAGTACGGCATCGCCGGGCCGGCCGTCGGCGAGCTACGCCGCGCCGGGGCGCTCGACATCGGCGGGCGGCGGGTGACGCTGGAGGAGGTGAGCGCGCCCCGGCCGGGGCAGCGGTTCGCGTTCGTCATGGACACCCGGGAGTGCGACGCGGCGTACGAGCTGGCCCGCGACGCCGACCTGCTCGTCATCGAGGCCACGTTCCTGGCCGAGGACGCCGCGCTCGCCGCCGAGTACGGGCACCTCACGGCGGTGCAGGCCGCCCGGATCGCCCACGACGCGAAGGTACGGCGGCTCGTGCTCACCCACTTCTCGCAGCGGTACGACGATCCGGCGCGGTTCGCCGCCGAGGCCGCGACCGTCTACCGGGGAGAGATCGTGGTCGCGGCCGACCTGGCCCGGGTGCCGGTGCCGAGGCGCGCCCGGGCGTCGGGCGAGGGTACGTGACCGGGACGGCGCCGGGGGAGCCCGATAGGCGGCACGTACCCTCGCCCGCTGCACCCCCCGGTCAGCGATGCGGGTCGGGACGGCGGGACGCCTCGTCGGCCTGCTCGGCGAGCTGCCGCGGCGGGCACGGCCATTCCATGCCGCACCAGACACAGCAGTCTCGGCTGTCGGGGCCAGTGTGCCGGCCGAAGATGCGTTGCGCGTTACGCCACAGCAGACGGTCGACCACGTCCACCGGTGCGCTCTGGTTGATCCTGCGCAATCTCTCCGTCCTCTCCCCAGAAGGTCGATTCGATGGGTCGCGGACCAGTACGCGGGGGCCTGCGGACACCGAGTCCACCAGTTCCGCCCGGACGCGGATCGGACACGGTGTGCGATGTGCCGGCAAGATGTTCGCTTTCAGCGGACGCCGGGCATCGAGGGACTTCGGCGCGTGTTGCTACCGGCATGGCGCACGCGAACAACACGGCCCAGCCCGACGGGACGGTGCAGCCCGACGGCGCGGCCCAGCCCGACGACACGGTGCAGCCCGACGGCGCGGCCCGCACCGACGAGGAGCGGGCGCTCGACGCGTACAGCCGGATCGTGACCGAGGTCGCGGACCGGGTGCTGCCGAGCGTGGCGGCGCTGACGGTGGCGACGCCGCGCGGCCGGGGCGCGGGCTCAGGGGTGATGTTCACCGACGACGGCTTCCTGCTCACCAGCGCGCACGTGGTGACCGGCGCCAGCGGCGGCACCGCGACGTTCCACGACGGCACCGAGGCCCGGTTCGACGTGGTGGGCAGCGATCCGCTGTCGGATCTGGCGGTGCTGCGCACGCGTCCGCTCCAGGCCCCGCCCGCCGAGCTCGGCGACTCCGACGGGCTGCGCATCGGGCAGTTGGTGGTGGCCGTCGGCAACCCGATGGGGCTGGCGGGATCGGTGACCGCCGGGGTCGTCTCCGGGCTCGGCCGCTCGCTGCCGACCCGCGACGGGCGGCGGGTGCGCCTGGTCGACGACGTGATCCAGACCGACGCCGCGCTGAACCCGGGCAACTCCGGCGGGGCGCTGGCCGACTCGTCCGGCCGGGTCGTCGGCATCAACACCGCGGTCGCGGGCTACGGGCTCGGGCTGGCGGTACCGATCAACACGACCACCCGGCACATCGTCGGCGAGCTGCTCTCCACCGGCCGGGTGCGCCGGGCGTGGCTCGGCGTGGCCGGGGTGCCGGTGCCGCTGCCGCCCGCAGTGGCCGAGCGGCTCGGGCAGCGCAAGGGCCTGCGGGTGGTGGAGGTCGTCCGAGGCAGCCCGGCCGGGGTGGCCGGGATCTTCCTAGACGACGTGATCGTCTCGGCCGGCAACGAGCCGGTCGAGAATCCCCAGGCGCTGCTGAAGCTGATGCTCGGCCCGGCGATCGGCACCCGGCTGCCGATCACGCTGCTGCGCCGCGGCGCGTTCGTCGACGTGGTGGCGATCCCCGCCGAGTTGAACTGACGACGTGCTGAAAGAAGCGACTCAACCAGCCGTCGGCGTATGCGCCAGCCAGGGTTCTGCATGGCGCGTACGCCGTGCCTGGCGCGCTACTGCGCACCCAGGTAAACCAGCAGGTCCTGCCGGGTGATCACACCCTGCGGCTTGCCGTCCACGAGCACGATCGCCGCGTCGGCCTTCTCCAGCAGGGCCACCGCCTCGCTCACCGGCTGCCCGCCGCCGACCACCGGAAGCGGCGGCCCCATGTGCCGCTCGATCGTGTCGTGCAACTGGGCGTGGCCGGTGAACAGCGCGTCCAGCAGGTCCCGCTCGGCGACCGAGCCGGCGATCTCGCCGGTCATCACCGGCGGCTCGGCCTTGAGCACCGGCAGCTGCGACACGCCGTACTCGCGCATGTAGTCGATCGCGTCGCGCACCGTCTCGGTCGGGTGCACGTGCACCAGCTCCGGCAGGCCCTTGCCCTTGCCGGCGAGCACGTCGGCGACGGTCGGCGCAGCGGCGCTGGTGCGCAGGAAGCCGTACCGGGCCATCCACTCGTCGTTGAAGATCTTCGACAGGTAGCCGCGGCCACCGTCGGGCAGCAGCACCACGACGACGGCGTCGGGGCCGGCCGAGGCCGCCACCCGCAGCGCCGCGACCACGGCCATGCCGCAGGAGCCGCCGACGAGCAGGCCCTCCTCGCGCGCCAGCCGCCGGGTCATGTCGAACGACTCCCGGTCGGTCACCTCGATGATCTCGTCGCAGATCGTCCGGTCGTACGTCTCGGGCCAGAAGTCCTCGCCGACCCCCTCGACCAGGTACGGCCGGCCGGTACCGCCCGAGTAGACCGAGCCCTCCGGGTCGGCGCCGATCACCCGTACCCGGCCGCCCGAGACCTCCTTGAGGTAGCGGCCGGTGCCCGAGATCGTGCCGCCGGTGCCGACCCCGGCGACGAAGTGCGTGATCCGGCCCTCGGTCTGCGCCCAGATCTCCGGGCCGGTCGTCTCGTAGTGCGACTGCGGATTGGCCGGGTTGGCGTACTGGTTGGGCTTCCACGCGCCGGGGATCTCCCGGGCGAGCCGGTCGGAGACGCTGTAGTAGGAGCGCGGGTCCTCCGGCGCGACGGCGGTCGGGCACACCACGACCTCGGCCCCGTACGCGCGCAGCACGTTCTGCTTGTCCTCGCTGACCTTGTCCGGGCAGACGAACACGCACCGGTAGCCCTTGAGCTGGGCGACCAGCGCCAGCCCCACCCCGGTGTTGCCGGAAGTCGGCTCGACGATGGTGCCGCCGGGCTGCAGCAGCCCGGCCTTCTCGGCCTCCTCGACCATGCGCAGCGCGATGCGGTCCTTCACGCTGCCGCCGGGGTTGACGTACTCGACCTTGGCCAGCACGGTGTTGGACAGGCCGGTGGTGACGTTGCGCAGACGGACCAGGGGCGTGTCGCCGATCAGGTCCACGACCGACTCGTAGTAACGCACGCGGCCAGCCTACGATGTGCGCCCGCGACCGTGGGCGCAGCTGGTCACCCGGCCGTCGATCACCCGGGCCCGGCCACGCTCCCAATGCAGGAAACGCTCGGTCTCCGAGAGCACCGCGCCGGCGAGCCAGGTGATCACCAGCGCGTCGTCGGCGAGCCCGAGCACCAGCAGCACCGCCTCCGGCACGAGATCCACCGGGGACAGCACGTACACCAGCGCGGCCACCATGAGCGCGAGCCGCATGCCGCCGTCGTACTGCCCGCGCAGCGTCGCCATCACCATCCGGGGCAGAGCGGCCAGTCGGCGCCCGAGCGGCGGGCCGCCGCGCGCGCCCGCCAGCAGCGCCCGACCCAGCGCCGCGAAGGCGGCGGTACGCCGAAGCTTCGACACCATGAACCCATGGTGCCGGACGGGGGCGACAATTGCCCCATGGACATCGATGAGGCCCGTGAGGTCATCCGCACCCAGCACCGTGCCGTCCTCGCCACCACGCGCACCGACGGCACCCCACAGATGAGCCCGGTGCTCGCGGTCGTCGACGACGCCGGCCGGGTCGTGATCAGCAGCCGGCAGACCGCGTACAAGGTGCGCAACCTGCGCCGGGATCCGCGCGCGTGGCTGTGCGTACTGCCCGACGAGTTCTTCGGCCGGTGGATCCAGGTCGAGGGGACCGCGACGATCGTGGACCTGCCCGAGGCGATGGAGGGCCTGATCGACTACTACCGGCGCGGCGCCGGCGAGCACCCGGACTGGGATGACTACCGGGCGGCGATGGAGCGGGAGCGGCGGGTGCTGATCCGCATCGACATCACCCGGGCGGGGCCGGACCGGTCCGGTTGAGCACCGCGTCCCGGACGGAACCCGCGCATCCGGGTTAACCTGGAGGTTTCAGGCACGCGGGGAGCGCGGATGGTTCGCATGACCTGGACGGACCGCGCGGCGGGTGGCGCCCTCCTGCGGGAGGCGCGCCGGGCCGCGCGAATCGTCGGGTACGCGACCGCCAGCGCCACGCTCGCGGGGGGTTTCCTGGCCGGGGTGCTCATGGGGCAGGCGGCGTTGACCCGGCGCGCCATCCCCCGGGCCGAGGCCCCTCCCCCGCGCGGCGACGGCCGGTACGGATCCACGCACGGCGGGGTCCCGCTGCGGCTGGTCATGCTCGGCGACTCGACCGCGGCCGGGTACGGCGTCGCCAAGCCGCGCCAGACGCCGGGCGCCCTGCTCGCCGCTGGGCTCGCCGCCCGGCTGCGCCGGCCGGTGCACCTGCGCAACCTCGCCGTCGTCGGGTCCACGTCGACGATGCTCGCCCCGCAGGTGGAGGCGGCCGTCGAGCTGCGCCCCGACGTGGCGGTGATCCTCGTGGGCGCCAACGACGTCACGCACCGGGTCGACCAGGCCACCGCGGTGCGCCATCTCGCCTCGGCGGTACGCGCGCTGCGGGACACCGGCGCAAAGGTGCTGGTCGGCACCTGCCCGGACCTCGGCGCGATCCGTTCGATCCCGCCGCCGTTACGTTGGCTGGCCAGGCGATGGTCCCGGCAGCTGGCGGCGGCGCAGACGGTGGCGGTGGTCGAGGCGGGTGGCACGACCGTTTCGCTCGGCGACCTGCTGGGGCCGCTGTTCGCGTCCGCCCCGCACCGGATGTTCGGCCACGACCGGTACCACCCGTCCATCGAGGGGTACGCGGCGGCCGCCGCGGCGATCCTGCCGACGGTCGTCGCGCTGCTGGTCGGCGAGGGCACGGCTCCGTCGCGTCCCGCCGCCGACGAGGGTGTGCGGTCGCTCGCGCGGGCCGCGGTACAGGCCGCGCACGCCGCCGGCACGGAGGTGACCGGCGCGCGGGTCGCCGGGCGCGAGCACGGGCCCGCGGGCCGGTGGGTGCGGCTGCGCCAGCGGGTGCGGGAGGCGATCTGGCCGGCGGATCCCACGCCGGAGGAGATCGCCGTACCCTCCTCGCAGAAGCGGCCCGGCACCGGGCGGCCGCTGTCAGTCGGGGAGATGTCGTGAGACTGGACGCCTTGCGAAGGAACGCGCGACGCCTCGGCCGGGCCGCGTCGATCGCGCTGGTCGCCGGTACGGTCGGCGGTGCCGCCCTGCTCGCCGCGCAGGCCGTGGCGGCGCGCACCCGACGGTACGCCCGCCCGGGGCTGGACCTCGGGCTGCGCTCGTCGGTCGGCCCGGCGGACGCGCCGCCGCTGCGGCTCGTGCTGCTCGGCGACTCCGCGGCGCTCGGCGTCGGGGTGGACGGGGTGCGGGACACGGTGGGCGGCCAGCTCGCCGAACTGCTGGCCCGCGACGGCGACCGACGCGTCGAGCTGTCCAGCGTGGCCGTGTCCGGCTCCCGGTCGCCGGATCTGGCCACCCAGGTGGCGCGCGCGTTGGTCAACCAGCGTCCCGACATCGCGGTGATCCTCGTGGGGGCCAACGACGCGGTCGGGTTGCGCCACCCCGGCCAGGCCGCCGGGCACCTGGCCGCAGCCGTTCGCCGGCTGCGCAGCGCGGGCGTCGCCGTGGTCGTCGGCACCTGCCCGGACCTCGGGGCGGTGCGGTCGGTCGCGCCGCCGCTGCGCCAGGTCGTCGGATGGCTGGGCCGCCGGATCGGCCGGGCGCAGGTCCGGGCGGTCACCGAGGCGGGGGGTGTGGCGGTCGACCTGGCCGCCGAGACCGGACCGGTGTTCCGGGCCGACCCGGGCACGCTGTGTCACGACGGCTACCACCCGTCCGCCGACGGGTACCGGGTGTGGGCGCACGCCCTGTATCCGGCCGTCGCCGCCGCGGCCGCCGCGATCCCCGGCCGGGCGTGACGGCCGGCGCAAGCCCGGTGCGCCGCACCGGATAGTGACGAACTCGACCCTCCTCGGCGGCGCGTTCAGGCGGTAGCGTGACGCCATGCCAGAAGCCGTGATTGTCGCCACGGCCCGGTCGCCGATCGGGCGCGCATACAAGGGTTCGCTGCGGGAGCTGCGCCCGGACGACCTCGCCGCCACGATCGTGCGGGCGGCGCTGGACAAGGTGCCGCAACTGGATCCCCGGGACATCGACGACCTCTACCTGGGCTGCGGGCTGCCCGGCGGCGAACAGGGTTTCAACATGGCCCGGGTGGTCGCCGTGCTGCTCGGATACGACCGGCTGCCGGGCGCCACGGTCACCCGCTACTGCGCCTCCTCCCTGCAGACGACACGGATGGCGTTCCACGCCATCAAGGCCGGTGAGGGGGACGTGTTCATCTCGGCCGGGGTCGAGTGCGTGTCGCGGTACGTGCGGGGCAACTCCGACGCGCTGCCGCCCGAGGCGCAGGAGCTCGTCGGTGGCGGCTGGCAGAACCCGGTGTTCGACGGCGCCCGGGCGCGGACCGCGCAGCGGGCCGAGGCCGGGGCGCCGATGTGGACGGACCCGCGAGAGGCCGGGGCGATCCCGGACATCTACATCGCGATGGGGCAGACCGCGGAGAACCTGGCGCAGGCCAAGGGCATCACCCGCGAGGAGATGGACGAGTTCGGCGTACGGTCGCAGAACCTCGCCGAGAAGGCGATCGCGGACGGCTTCTGGGCCCGTGAGATCACGCCGGTGACCCTGCCCGACGGCACCGTGGTGGCCAGCGACGACGGCCCCCGGCCGGGCGTGACGATGGAGGGGGTGGCCGCCCTGAAGCCGGCGTTCCGGCCCGACGGCCGGGTGACCGCCGGCAACTGCTGCCCGCTCAACGACGGCGCGGCCGCGGTCATCGTCATGAGCGACACGAAGGCCCGCGAGCTCGGCATCACGCCGCTGGCGCGGATCGTGTCGACCGGGGTCTCCGCGCTCTCCCCCGAGATCATGGGGCTCGGCCCGGTGGAGGCGTCGCGCCAGGCCCTGGCCCGGGCTGGCATGACGATGTCCGACGTGGACCTCGTGGAGATCAACGAGGCGTTCGCCGCGCAGGTCATCCCGTCGTACCGGGAACTGGACATCCCGATCGAGAAGCTGAACGTGATGGGCGGCGCGATCGCGGTGGGGCACCCGTTCGGCATGACCGGCGCCCGCATCACCGGCACGCTGCTCAACGCGCTCGACTGGCACGACAAGACGATCGGCCTGGAGACGATGTGCGTCGGCGGCGGCCAGGGCATGGCGATGGTCGTCGAACGGCTGAGCTGAGCTGCCCGGTCGCCCGAGGTCCGGCTCCTACAGCATCCGGCGGACCGCCGCGATGTCGGCGACCGCCGACGCGGTCACTTCCGCGCCGGGCTCGGCCGCGGCCAGATCCGCCGCGATGACCCGGAGCTGGTCGACGAGCGCCAGGTCGTTGTCCAGCCGGGGTACTCGGCGGCGTGGCTCGCCCTCGGCCTCCGCGCACCGGTCCGCGAGGCGCTGCACGAGGCCGTGGACCAGGTCACCTCGGGAGCGATCGGGCGCATCGGCGGCCGGGGCCGCCCAGCGGGCGGGGGTCCAGTGCCGTACCTGGCCGATCAGCCGGTTCACCTCACGGCTCAGCTCGCTCGGTACCTCCACGAGCGGCGACACTACCGCGACGACAGGACCGGTCCGCCGACCGGCACCGGCGAGGTCGCGCCCCCAAGACGGCGGCGGCGTCCCCGGATGCCCGGGGACGCCGCCGCCCGCGTCCGCTCCAGTGCCCGCCGCCGGAGCTACTCCTCGCCGCGCAGATAGCTCAGCAGCCGCAGGATCTCGATGTACATCCAGATCAGGCTCACCAGGAACCCGAACGCGCACGACCACGCGTACTTCTGCGGGAGCTGGTTGCGCACCCCCTCCTCGACGAAGTGGAAGTCGAGAATGAAGTTCAGCGCCGCGATCACGATCACCACGAGGCTGAAGACGATCGCGAGCTTGCTGCCGTCGCGCAGCCCGGTGTTGACGCCGAACAGGCTCAGCACCAGGTTCACCAGGATGATGGCGCCGATGCCGAGGGTGGCGCCGATGACGCCCCGGACGAACTTGGGAGTCGCCCGGATGACCCGCGACTTGTAGAGCATCGCCATGATGAGGAAGACGCCCAACGTGCCGACGACGGCCTGCAGGACGATGCCCTCGTACCAGGCCGCGAACAGCTTGCTGAGCAGGCCGACGAAGACCCCCTCGACCACGGCGTACGCGCCGATCGCGAGCGGGTTGGTGATCCGGGCGAACGCGATCACCAGGCCGAGGACGATGCCCGCGATGGCCGCCCCGAACAGCGGCAGCCCGAGCACCTCCAGCGGCACGACGGCCGCGGCAAGCGCGGCGGTCAGGGCGGTCAGGGCGAGCAGCCCGACGGTACGCACGACGACGTCGTCGACGGTCATCGGGCGTTCGGCCGGCGCCGCCGACGGCCAGGCGTCGGCGGCCGGGTAGGGCATGCCGGCTTCGGCGTGGCCGACGGCGGGGCCGTAGCCTGCACGCTGATATGCGGCCGTGTGACCAAGCCGGCTGAGCACGGGGTTGGAGGTCTTCACCGTCACGCCTCTCCTTGTCGCATCCTCGCCTGGCGCCTGCCGGGCGTGGTCACCAGGGTAATGGCGTACTACCGCAGCGAACGACACGGCCGGCCCGCGGGGCCGAGGCGGGTGCCCGACGTCAGACGCCCGGCCGGTACGCGCCACGGTGGACGTTCTGGTCCAGCCCGAGCCTGAGGCTCGTCCTAACGGACCTTGACCCGAGGACTACTCCTCGGTAACTTCCGCGTATCGGTCGTCCCGTATATCGGCGAAGGCCAGTATCCGGGGTCCGGGAACCCGATGCGAACGAACGTGGCACACCTTGTCATCCGGCCATCACCCCATGGAGCGTCGATGTCAAGCAAGCAGGAAGCAACCGAGTTCGCGACCAGTGAGCTGCACGAGTCAGCGGAAGGAGGAACGCGCTGGCGCAGGTTCGCGGCCACGATGGCCGCCGCCGCCGCAGCGGCCGTCGGCCTCGTCGCGCTGACCGCGCAGGGCGTGATCGCGGTCGAGTTCAAGATCTCCGGGATGCCGTTCGTGGTGACCGCCGACCGGCTGGACGGCGAGGGCTTCGAGCAGTTCGCGACGCTCGATTCGATGATCGAGGACAGCCCGAACGCCGGGGACACCGGCGGACAGGTGGTCGTCGTCGTGTCCGCCATCCGCGAGGCGACCCTGACCAACCTGTGCCAGGAGATCAGTCTCGGTGGCATCAACCTCCTGATCAGCGCCGGCAACAAGGGCACCCCGGTCCGCGCCACCAACCTGGTGGTCGACGGTGACGAGATCCTCGGCAACGCCAGCTTCGAGAACATCAGCATCGGCCAGGACGCGAGCACGTTGGACAAGGTGCCCGGTGTGGTGGGCGCTCCGGGCGTGTTCGGCCAGCAGGCGGACCGAGTGGTCATCACCGATCTGCGCCAGAACAACTACGCCACCACGGCGGGCTCCTTCCGCCTCCCCAACCTGCACCTGCGCTTCACGCACGACGCATGCTGAACATGAGCGGCTCGCACACCGTGGACTCCGGCGGGTCGACCCCGCCGGAGTCCACGGCACTCGAGGCCACAGCCGGTTCGACCGATGTGGTGAACGGGGCGGCGACGGCGGGCGGCGGCCCACTCCACCGCGCCTGGCGGGCCTGGCGCCGGTGGCGGCGGAGCCGGCCGTTCTGGGGCGGCCTGCTGATCCTTCTGGGCGCGGTGGAGATCCTGCTCGCGGAGCTCGCTCCGCTGAGCGCGATCGTCCATCTCGGGGCGCGAGGCATGGCCGGGTATTTCGTTCCGGTCGTGATGCTGCTGTGCGGGGTCCTGCTGTGGTTCAGCCCGCAGCAGCGCACGTTCTACGCCGTCCTGGCGCTGCTGATGTCCCTGGCCTCCTGGGTCACCGCGAACCTGGGCGGCTACTTCCTCGGCATGCTCCTCGGGCTCGTCGGGGGATCGCTCGCCCTCGCGTGGGCTCCCCGCCGCCGCGCCGCCCGCGGCTAGCGAAGCCCGGGGATCACTCGACCACGGCAGAGGTGACGAGGAAGCCTTCCGCCCGGAACTGGGTCTAGTGTTGAGGGTGCAGCCGACCCGGAAACGCCCCAACGCCGAAGGGCAGGAACGGCATGGACATCATCCTCATCGGGGGCCTGTGGCTGGACGCCTCGGTCTGGGACGACGTGGCCGCTCATCTCCGCGGCTATGGGCACCGTCCGGTGCCGCTCGCCCTGCCCGGAGTCGCTGACCGGTCAGCGACGGCGACCCTGGACGAGCAGGTGGCAGCCGCAGTAGCTGCGGTCGACAGCGCCGACAGACCAATGGTCGTCGGGCACTCGGCGGCCTGCAGCCTGGCGTGGATGGCTGCCGACCGGCGACCCGACGCGATCGAGCGCGTGGTCATGGTGGGTGGGTTTCCCCGCGCCGACGGAGAGCTCTACGCCGACTTCTTCGAGACGGTGGACGGTGCGATGCCGTTTCCCGGCTGGGAGCCGTTCGACGGTGCCGATTCAGCGGATCTCGACACGGCGACCAAGGAACGTATAGCCGCCAGCGCCATCCCGGTGCCCGAGGCGGTGTCGAAGGGCATTGTGCGGTTGGCCGACGAGCGACGCTTCGATGTCCCGGTCACTCTCGTGTGCCCCGAGTACACCCCCGAGCAGGCCCAGACGTGGATCAAGGAGGGTCACGTCCCGGAGCTTGCCGCTGCCCGGCACGTCACGTTTGTCGACATCGACTCGGGGCACTGGCCCATGATCAGCCGGCCGGCGGATCTCGCCCGGATCCTGGATCTAGCGGCGGCGGGAGCCTGATCGCCCACGGCCTCGCCAATATGGTGGGGCCCACCTCAGCGCCGTTGCCGAGGTGGGCCCCCATCAGGACCACCAACTCATCGCTGCCACGGCAGCCGCGGGTTATTGAAGGTCAAGACGTTCGTCTCCTCGATGTTGCCATTGTTGTCGACGGCCCGGTACTCGATGGTGCGCTCGCCCGGTCCGAACACCCGGAACGGCCCGGTGTACTCCGTCCACGATCCGCCGTCGATGCGGTACTCGATCCGGGCCACCCCGGACCCCCAGCCGTCATCGGCGTCCTAATGCGACGGTGCCTATAACGACCTGGGGAGCAATAGAAGTCGATTGGTGTGACGGCGTGGCGGGTTGATCCAAACGGGAAAGGCCGC
>VSCG01000083.1:0-13837 GCA_047459115.1 Micromonosporaceae bacterium | reverse complement strand
TCGCCCCCGTATCACCGGCCCCGATTCACGTCCGGGAACGATCAGGGGTCGATCAGGGATCGATCAGGGACAAATTCCGGGGGGCCGCAATGCTCGCTCGACCAGTCACCTCGGTCGGTTCCAGCGGAAGTGCACGAACAGCCGGCCGAAGTTCTTCGAGTCCTTCTCCACCCGGTGGTAGAGCGCCTTGATCTCCTTCTGGTCGAGGAACCGCAGCACGCGCTTCTTCAACTGCCCGGAACCCTTGCCGGGGATGATCTCGACCAGCGTCGCCCGGGTGCGTACCGCCTCGTCGATGATCCCGCGCAGGGCGAGGTCGATGTCGCGACCACGGTTGTAGATGTCGTGCAGGTCGAGCTTGAGCTTCACGACACGACGATATCCGGGGGCGGGTGTCGGCCGGTACGGCACATCGTGCGAATAGGGTTGGACCGTGCGTTTTCAAGTCAGCCGGGTCATGGACACCATCGAACGCAGGCTGACGACCGACGTGACGCTCGCCCAGGCCGTCGTGGACCTGGGGGAGATCGCCCGGTTCGCCGCGCTCGACGACGGGCGTCCGGTCAACCTGCTGCGGATCGGTGTGGCGATCGACGCGCTGAGCCGCTACCTGCTCGACGCCGGCGCGATGCTCTACGGCATCGCCGGCCGGGACCTGCTGTCCGAGCCGGGGTTCACCTCCAAGGAGCGCATGGTCCTCGGCCGGTGGCTCGACGACGGCCTGATCGAGGTGACGGCGGACATCGCCGACCGGGCCGCAGAGGTCGCCGATCTCACCGGTCTGCCGCTCGTCACGGTTCGATCGATGGAGCAGTACGCCGAGCGCTTCGCGTGGCTGCGCGACAGCCCGCAGCGGGTGCTCCGGCTGCGTCCGCGCGCGGGCAGCGGCGTTCTCGTGCCGGCCGATGGCGAGGACTCCGATCCGCGGGAGGCGCCGCAGGTCGCGGTGGGCAAGGCCGCGGTGGGCAAGGCCGCGGTGGCGACGAGCGGCGAGGCCCCGCCGTACCCGGAGGTCTTCGCCACCCACGGCGCGCAGCGGATCTCGCACACGCGGGTGGTGCGCCGGCTGGTGACCCGCGCCGAACCGAGCGGCCTGGGTGTGTCGCTGGTGGCCCGGCAGTGGCGCTGCGCGGCGCCGGACTGCCCGGCCTTCGGCGAACGGCGCGAGATCGGCCAGCCCGTGCCGCGGATGCGTGGCGGTGTGCCCACCTGCCCGCGTCACGGTGGGCACCTGCGCGACGTGGGGCCGCGCCCGGCCGCCTGCGCGGTGTCGGTGGTCGTCGACGATCTGCCGCGCCAGCGGTTCGCGGTGCGCGAGGGGCGCCCGGTCCGGGTCGGCGTCGCGGACGGCGAGGACGCAATCTCCGTGGCGCAGTGGGCGCACGAGGCGGCCAAGGCGTGGATCGGGCCGGCACACGTCCGCCTGGAGGTGCACGACGGGCGCCTGGTCGTGACCGACGTCAGCGCGAACGGCACGGCGGTATGGCAGCGTTCCGGCCCGGACGACCCTGGTCGCACCACCTGGCTGTACGGCTCGTCGTACACCCTGAACGACTGGGACTCGGTCGAGCTGTACACGGGTCTCGAGCTCATGCTCGGCGACCGTCGACTCGCGACGGTGCTCGGCCGCTCCGAGCCGGTGTCCGTGCTGATCGACGCGCCCACCGCCGCGCTGCGCCAACTCGGATAGAGCTGCGTCAACTCGGATAGGGTCGGAAACTCGGGGGGAACCCCGGTGGCCGCCCGCGCGTGTATCGACAGACGCGCGCGTAATCGCCAGCCAGAGGGGGCCGGATGGCCGACGAGGCCTCGTTCGCGGAGTTCTACCAGGCCACGTACCGCGGGGTGGTCGCGCAACTGTATGCGTACACGGGTGACCTGACCGAGGCGCAGGAGTCGGCGCAGGAGGCCTACGTCCGCGCCTGGTCGCGCTGGCAGAGCATCGTCGAGTACGACGAGCCGCGCGCCTGGGTGTGCCGGGTGGCCTACCGGGTCGCGATCAGCCGATGGCGGCGGGCCCGTACCGCGGCGGAGGTGTGGCGGCGGCAGGGCCCGCCGCCGGTGGCGTCCGCACCGGACGGAACGAACGCCGATCTCGTCGCCGCGCTGCGCCGGCTGCCCGAGGCGCAGCGTCGTGCGCTCGTGCTGCACTACCTGGGTGGGTTCTCGGTGGCTGAGATCGCCGCGCTCGACGGCGTGGCCACCGGCACGGTCAAGTCGCGCCTGAGCCGCGGACGGGAAGCGCTGGCGGAGCTGCTGGACGGGTACGGCGGCCAGCCCGAACCCGTGCCGCGTAGGTCCACTGAGGATGGTCTGGTCCTCCGGCGGCCGGAGGAGGTGTGCGGAAGTGCGTGACTTCGACGACGAACTCGAACCGGCGATCGGCGCCAGGTTCGGGGCGCTCGCCGGGAGCGTCGCGACGGCTGTCCCCGTGCCCGGGGCCGAGGAGATCATTGCGCGTGGTCGGCGGCGGCGGCGCAACACGCACGCGGCCCTCGGCGGCCTCGCCGTCGTCAGCGTCCTGGGCGTTGCCACGATGGTCTTCGGCCCGCTGGGCCCGAACGGCGCCCCGCTGCCGCCGGTCCACCCGTCGCCGAGCCTGTCGGCGACCCCGACCTACACCCCGCCGAGCGGGGCGCGGCGCGACCCGGTCGGCGGGAGCATCCCGGCCGGCTTCCTTGCGATCGAGGGCACGCCGACCGCTGCGCGTCTGGAGCCGTCGTGCCCGGGCCCGGCGTCGCCGTTCGTGACCAACGGGTCGATCATCGCCTCGGCGGCCGGCGACGGCGTCACGCTGATTCTCTACACGACGAGCCTGACCGCGAGCGCCGCGTACGACGATTACTACGCGGAGGCGCGGCGCTGTGCCGCGACGCCGGCACCCGGCACCGCGGTTGCGGTCGAACCGCTGACCTTCGGGGCGCAAGGATTCTGGTCCGTCACCGTCACCGGGGGACAGCCGACCCGTCACGAGGCGGTCGTCCGGTACGGGCGCTCGCTGCTGCTGGTGCGCGGTCCGACGGAGTCCGTCGTACACCGGGCCGGGCAGCTGGAGCGCGAGCTGTGCGTCTTCGGGGTGGACTGCGCGGCGCGGGAGGGACGGCCACAGGCGCTGGCGCCGCTGACCGCCGGCGGCGAGGCGTGGGCGGCGGTGCTCGCGGTCGACTTCGGCG
Organism: Micromonosporaceae bacterium; assembly: GCA_047459115.1. Lineage (GTDB taxonomy): Bacteria > Actinomycetota > Actinomycetes > Mycobacteriales > Micromonosporaceae > VSCG01. The sequence goes on along the minus strand of VSCG01000083.1, from coordinate 10,664 downwards.
ACGGGTCGGGGTCGCCGGTGCCGCTGGGTCGTGCGGTGGCGTTGGCCTCCAGGATGGGCTACCGGACGTCGGTCACGTCGGTGGACTGCGACCAGGGGGCGCGCCAGGAGCTCGGCTTGCCGGCCGGCTCGGCGCCCCGCTACGTTCCGGTCTACTTCCGCTCCCGGGCCGACGCCGAGGCCTTCGCCGCTCGGTCGCCGCTGCCACCGGACGCGATCATCAAGGTGCGCACGTACTGCATCGTGTGATCTCGCCTTGGGGTGAAATGCCCGGTTGTCGGAGCGGTGTGCGGTATGAAGGTGTCATGCGTATCGGCAACGTGGAGATCCGCCCGCTCGGCGGCGGACTCGGCTGCCTGCTGATGATCCTGATCTCGCTCTTCCTGTCGGTGACGCTCACGATCTGCGCCAACCTGCTGCTCCGCTAGTCCGGGCACGCCCGGGTCGCTAGGCCGGGCCGGCGGTCGGGGTGAGCTCGCCGGTGGCCGTGATCCGGCCGTTGCCGTCGCGCACCTCGGCGGCGAAGGCCGCCCCGTCCGGGGTGAGTGTCACTGTCAACACCTGCGCCCCGAAGGTGGGGGCGAGCAGTCGGTAGGCAAACCGTTTCCCGTCGGTGGCGGTGCCCGTGCGCCGGATCAGCTCACCCATCAGCAGGGCCTGCAGGGGGCCGTGCACCAGCAGGTCCGGGTAGCCCTCGTCGAGGACGTACGCGCGGTCGTAGTGGATCCGGTGCGCGTTGTAGGTCAGCGCCGAGAAGCGGAAGAGCACGACCGGGTCCACCGCGAACCGCAGCGTCACGGCCGGCGGGCCCGGTGGCGGAGGGCTGGCGTCGCCAGTCCCGGCCGGGCGGGAGCGGGCCGACCCGGGCGGGCGGTAGACGATGTCCTGTTCGTCGACGATCGCCAGCGCGCCGTCCTGTTCGATCTCGCTACGGACGGTCACGAACGTCAGCGGACCCGACCTGCCGGTCTTCTCCACCGTGCGGCTGACCCGGGTGGTGCGGGTCGCGGGCAGGCCGACGCGCAGCGGCCGGTGTGCGGTGACCCGGCCGCCGGCGAACATGCGCAGCCAGCCGGAGCCCGGCGGCGCCGGGATGCCGTGCGCGGGGTGGCCGTCGACGCCGAGGTCGCGCTGCGGGCGTCGCTCGAGTAGGTAGATCCAGTGCCACAGCCAGGGCAGCGGGGCGTGGTCGTGCAGCGGCGGCGGGTCGATGTCGAGCAGACCGGCGAGCGCCTCGGCGGGCTCCGGGGCGATGAGTTCCCGGCGGGTGGCGACGTCGGCGCTGACCGGGTCGGGTGGGTTGGCGCTGGTCCTCATCGGGGCTCCGTTTCGGTCGGGGGCGGGCCGAACTCGGCGCGGACAGCGGCGGTGTGCTCGCCGAGGTCCGGTACCCGGCCCATGGCCGGGCACCGGCCGGACAGAGTGACCGGGGGCAGCAGGGACCGGACCGGCCCAGCCGGGGTCGCCACGTCCCGCCAGCGGTCGCGTTCGCGTAGCTGTGGATGCGCGGCGAACTCGGCCATGGAACGCATGCGGGCGTTGGCGATGCCGGTCTGTTCGAGGCGATCCGTCGCTTCCTGTGCGGTCAACGCCGACAGCGCCTCCTCGATCAGTCCGGTGAGTTCGTCGTTGTGTCGTACCCGGTCGGTGTTCGTGGTGAAGCGGGGGTCGCACGCCAGGTCCGGCCGGTCCAGCACCTGGGTGCAGAGCGCCTGCCATTCCCGTTCGTTCTGCACGCCGATGAACACCTCGGCGCCGTCGCCGGTCCGGTACGGGCCGTACGGGGCGATGGAGGCGTGGCGGACTCCGGTGCGCGGTGGCGGGGCGCCGCCGTAGTGGGCGAACAGGTAGGGCTGGCTCATCCACTCACCGAGCGCGTCGAGCATGGCGACGTGGAGAACCGTGCCGGCGCCGGTACGTTCCCGTTCGTACAGCGCCGCCAGGATGCCGCTGTACGCGTACATCCCGGTGGCGATATCGGCGACGGAGATGCCGACCTTGGCGGGGGAGTCCGGGGTGCCGGTCACCGACAGCAGTCCCGTCTCGCACTGCACGAGCAGGTCATACGCCTTCCTGTCCCGATACGGACCGTCCGGACCGTAGCCGGAGATGCCGCAGATGATCAGGCGAGGATGCCGCACGCGCAAGTCGGCCCCGTCGAGCCCGAGTCGCCGCGCCGCGCCCGGCGCGAGATTCTGTACGAACACGTCGGCCCGCGCGAGCATCGCGTCGAGCAGGCGCCGGTCGCCAGGGTCCTTGAGATCCAGCGCCACGCTCTGCTTACCCCGATTGAGCCACACGAAGTAGCTCGACATGCCGTGGACCGTGGTGTCGTAGCCACGCGCGAAGTCGCCGCCGTCCGGCCGTTCGATCTTGATGACCCGGGCGCCGAGGTCGGCGAGGTGACGGGTCGCGAACGGCGCCGCGACCGCCTGCTCCACCGCGACGACGGTGATGTCCTGCAGCGGCAACATCCACTCCCCTCCGATCCGAAGCCGGTCACATGTCGAGCGAACCCCGGGCGATGAGTTGGCGCGCGATGACGTTGCGCTGGATCTCGTTGGTGCCCTCACCCACGATCATCAGCGGGGCGTCGCGGAAGTACCGCTCGACGTCGAACTCCATCGAGTAGCCGTAGCCGCCGTGGATGCGGATCGCGTCCGTGGCGATCCGCAGGGCGGTCTCCGAGGCGAACAGCTTGGCCATGCCGGCCTCGAGGTCCGCGCGCTGGCCGCTGTCGTAGCGGCGGCAGGCGTGCAGGACCAGTTGTCGGGCCGCGGTGAGCCCGGTCGCCATGTCCGCGAGGTAGTTGCCGATCGACTGGTGCTTCCAGATCGGCACGCCGAATGCCTCGCGCTGTTGCGCGTAGCGCAGCGCGTCCTCGAAAGCGGCCCGACCGACGCCGAGCGCGCGCGCGGCGACCTGGATGCGGCCGAGCTCCAGCCCGCGCATCATCTGCGCGAAGCCCTCGCCCTCGCGCGGCCCGAGCAGCGCGTCGACCGGCACCCGGAAGTCGTCGAAGGCGAGCTCGCAGCTCTCCACCCCCTTGTACCCGAGCTTGGGCAGATCGCGGGAGACCGAGAAGCCCGGTCCCTTCTCGGCCAGCAGGATGCTGACGCCGGCGTGCGGCGGGGTGGCCGCCGGGTCGGTCTTGCACAGCAGCGCGACGAGCTGGGCCCGCCTCGCGTTCGTGATCCACGTCTTGGATCCGTTGACCACGTAGTGGTCCCCGTCGCGGCGCGCGGTGGTCCGCATCGCCTGCAGGTCGGACCCGCCGCCGGGCTCGGTCAGCGCCATCGTCGCACGGATCTCACCGGTGGCCATCCGCGGCAGGTACCTGTCCTTCTGCTCCGCGCTGCCGTAGTCGAGGATGAGCCGGGCGACCACGCTGTGGCCGCCCATCGCGCCGGCCAGGCTCATCCACCCGCGCGACAGCTCCTCGGTGACCAGCGCGAAACAGGAGGCGCTGACGCTGACCTGCCCCCACGGCTCCGGGATCACCAGCCCGAAGACGCCCATCCGCTTCATCTGCTCGATGAGGTGCTCCGGGTACGTGTCGGTGTGCTCCAGTTCCCGGACGGCCGGTCTGACGTCGCGGTCGACGAAGTCGCGGACTGTGTCCACTATGGCCCGTTCTTCGCTGCTCAGGATCTCCACGGCGGTCTCCTTGCTGCGATCGGCCGCCGCGGCCGGGCGACCTTCGGTCGGGGTCACAGGTAGCGTCGGAGAATGTCCGGGGCGGAGGACCAGGTGATGGAGGCAGCGTCCAGCCCGGTGCCGGCCAGGCAGTCCTCGAGCTTGCCCCGGATCTCCCGTTCGCTCGCCGGACGCTGCGGTGCGCCGGGCGGGAAGCGCGACCGGGCGCGGTGCACCTGGCCGTCGGCGTGCACCTCGGCCTCGAACTCGCCGGCGAGCAGCCAGTCGCCGCCCTCGGTCAGTTCGATCTCCACGAGCTCGATCAGGCGCCGGGCCTGCGGACGCCGCACAGCGTCGTCGGTGAAGCTCGCGAACCCCTGGTACGGGTCGAGCAGCGCGGTCGCTGCGGCGTACTCCATGCTGAATTTGGCCGCGAGGCCGGTGTCCGGGCGGTGATGGATCAGCGGGGCCACGGTCCCGGCAGGCGTGCGTATCACGATCCGGCTCACCTTGGCCGGGTCCACGCCTCGGCGGGCGAGGTCGGACAGGGCGTGGATGGGCCGCTGGAGCGCGTAGCAGCACGGAAAGAGCTTGACCGCTAGTCCGCCGGGCACGGCGGCGCCGTCGAGGTCCACTGTAGCGGGTCGGGCACTGACCAGGCCGATCCAGGAGTCCAGGGCACGTACGTCCGTGGTGGCGCCCGCGGCGGCCAGCCGTGCGGCCCGCACCCCGGCGTCGGTCGCGAAGCCCACCTGCAACGACTTGCCGTCGGTGCCGAACGCGCGCTGCACCCCGCCGGCGGCGGGGACGGCCAGCGCGATCGCGGTCGCCAGCTGCGGTGCGGTCAGCCCGAGGGCCATCCCCGCGCCGACGGCCGCCGCTGGCGCTCCTGCGGTGCAGGTGATGTGCCAGCCCGCTGCGTAGTGCGACCAGCCGAGGACCGTGCCGAGCCGGACCATGACACCGGCGGCGGCGAGGTAGGCGCGGGCGTCGCCTCCGCTGGCCAGGACCGCCGGTACGCAGACCACGCTGACGTGCGCCGTGGACCCCATGTGCAGGTCGTCGAAGTCCAGCACGTGGCCGGCGACCGCCCACCGGGCCGCGGTCGGCAGTATGGCCGCGATCCGGGTCACCGGGTGCTCGCGGGCGGCGATGGCCACCGCCACGGTGTCCCGTAGCGCCCGGTCGGCTAGCTGGAGGTCCCGTTCGGTCGGCTCCAGCCCGACGGCCCAGGCCGCCAGCTCCTCGGCGATGGGGGGCACGCGATCACTCCTGACGATCACGGATTGCGATGCAGTTGTAACGAAACGAAACGTACGGCCATTTAGCCAGAAGGTATGTCCTTGGTCAAGGGTGGCGACTGTCGCGGGCGGACGTCGCGGTGGCGCGGAACCGTTGCGGCGAGGGCACTTTCGTTCATGGAAGACGGGGTCAGGGGACATTGCGGCGCAGCCGCACCCGGTAGGAGTAGCGCTGCGGATGGAAGTGGCTGATCGCGAGCTCGACCGGGGTGCCGTCGGTGTCGAAGTACATCCGGTCGATCCGCAGCAGCGGCATCCCGGCCGGCAGGCCCAGGCTCTCGGCGATCTCCGCGGACGCGCTGGCCACCGTGATGCTCTGCTCGGCGTCCTGGATCGGTGCGTCCAGCACCCGGTCGAGCAGCCCGATCACGGTGACCGGGCTGGTGGCTCCGGCGCTGGTCAGCTCCTGCACGTCCCCGAGCCGGGCCCGTACCGGCGGGGGCAGGTACACCCGGGTGTGGCAGAACGGCTCGCCGCCGTGCAGCCGCAGGAACGTCGCCACGGCGACGTGGTCGTCCGGCAGGCGCAGCCGACCCGCCGCGGCCGGGTCGACGGTGCCGGACAGCGGGGACAACACGCGCAGCGTGCTGTCCGCCGACAGCGCCATGAGGTCGTCGATCGAACCGAACTGGCGCAGGTAGCGACCTCGGGCCGAGGTGACGAAGGTGCCCCTGCCCGGCACCCGGTACACCAGGCCCTCGGCCACGAGGTCCTGGAACGCCCGGCGGACCGTCTGGCGGCTGACCGCGTATTGACGGGCGATTTCCGCCTCGGTGGGAAGGGCGACGTCGGGCGGAAACTCCCCAGCGAGAATCTGCGCCCGCAGATCGTTGCGGACCCGCCGGAACGCCGGCTCCGCTCTCTCCACCGCCGCCACGTGTCCAACCTCCAAGCACGCTGGCCGAAAGCCCGTAGCAGCGTATGCCCCCACCACCGGCCCCGGCGCCACCCCGAAATCAGAGATCAGAGCCTATGCCTGTCGGTCCGTGGCGCCGCCCCGCGTTCGGTCACGCCCGGGTAACCGATCCCCCGAACGACCCCTTGACGCCGGTCGGCTCCACGGCTATTAATGGCCTTACATATCGACAGATTGGGGTTGCTGATTCGGTTGGAGGGCCGGCCAAGCTCCGTCCCGAATCGGACAGCCCAGGTGCACCACCCCGTGTCCGCCTAGGTCTCATCTCCCAGCCAGCAAGTCCGGATCCCCGCCGTTCCCTCAGCGTCGAGGCGTACCCGGGGACAGCTGGCCCGACAGAACGGACAATGTCGATGAGTGTTACCGACCGGGTGACCACCCCCCAGACGCCACAGGTCAGCGAACGGGACGTACGGATCGCGACCTGGATCTGCTTCTTCGCGTGGACCTTCGCGGTCTACGACTTCGTGCTGTTCGGCAACCTGTTGCCGGAGCTCGCCGCCGACCTCGGCTGGTCGTCCGCCCGCTCCACCGGAATCAACACCTGGGTGACCGCGGGCACGGCGCTCGTCGCCTTCGGCATCGGTCCGATCGTGGACCGGCTCGGCCGGCGCAAGGGCATCATCCTCGCGGTCGCCGGCGCCGCGCTCGCCTCCGCGCTGACCGCGGTCGCCGGCTGGGTCGTCGGCATCGTCTCCGGGCTCGGCCTGGTGCTGCTCGTCCTGGTCCGGTCGCTGGCCGGTCTCGGTTACGCCGAGCAGGCGATCAACGCCGCGTACCTCAACGAGATGTTCGCCCATGTCTACGCCGACCCGGCCAAGGCACGTCGGCGGGGCATCATCTACTCGCTGGTGCAGTCCGGCTGGCCGATCGGCTCCGTGCTCGCCGCCGCCTCGGTGTACCTGCTCTTCCCGATCGGCGGATGGGCGCTGTGCTTCGTCGTCGCGGTGTTCCCGGCCATCTTCATCGTCATCGCCGGGCGGTACCTCAAGGAGAGCCCGCAGTTCACGGCTCGGCACCGCGCGGAGAAACTGCTGGCATCGGGGCAGGCCGAACAGGCACGGGCGCTGGCCGCTTCCGCCGGCGTGGACCTGGACGACCGGGCGGCACCGCTCGCCTCCGCGTTCAAGGGCGAATCCCTGCGCTCCACCGTGGTCATCGGCTCGGCGTTCCTGATGAACTGGCTGGGCGTCCTGGCCTTCGCCATCCTGGGCACCTCGCTGCTGACCGCCGCCGACGGCAAGGCCGTCGCCTTCGACAGCGCGCTCGGTGTCCTGATCATCTCCAACGCCACGGCGTTCGCCGGGTACGTGTTCCACGGCTGGCTCGGCGACCGGATCGGCCGGCGCAACGCGATCGCGATCGGCTGGCTGTTCTCCGGGGCCTCCTTCACCGGCATGCTCCTGGTGCCCAGCGGCAACTTCGGCGCGGTCATCACCCTCTACAGCGCTGGCCTGTTCTTCCTCATCGGCCCGTACTCGGCGCTGCTGTTCTTCAACGGGGAGAGCTTCCCCGTGCACACCAGGGCCACCGGCGGCTCGATCATCAACGCGGCCGGGCAGGTCGGCGCCATCCTCGGCGGCCTGCTGATCACGTTCTCGCTCAACACCGGCTGGACCTGGATCACCTCCGCCTTCGTCTGGGGCTGCCTGCCGATCCTCGCCTCCGGCCTGATCATTCTGGGCGCCCGCAACGTGGACCCGCGCACCGTGCGCCTCGACTAGCGGCAGACAGCCGGCAGACAGCCGACAGAGGTGGTGATGTCATGACGGGCGATCGCGTCCCAGCCCTCCGCGACCGGGTCGCGCTCGTGGTCGGCGGCGCCGGCGGTATCGGCGCCGCCATCGCCCAGGCGTTCGTCATCGAAGGGGCCGCCGTCGTCGTCGCCGACCGGGACGGCGAGGCCGCCGCGGCGGTGGCGAAGTCCGTGAGCGCTCACGACGCCGCCGCGCTCGACGTGCGCGACGCCGCCTCCGTCGACCGGGCCGTGGCGGGCGTGCTGTCCCGCCACGGCCGGATCGACATCCTGGTCAACGCCGCGGGCGTGCTCACCGAGGCGCCGCTGACCGAGATGACGCTCGCGCAGTGGCAGGAGACCCTGGACGTGGATCTCACCGGGGTCTTCCTGTGCTGCCGCGCGGTCGTGCCGCACATGGTCGAGGCCGGCTGGGGCCGGGTCATCAACATCGCGTCGCAACTGGGCATCAAGGGCGCCCGGGGGATGACCCATTACAGCGCCGCGAAGGCCGGGGTCATCGGCCTGACCAAGGCGCTGGCGCTGGAGGTGGCGGAACGCGGGGTGCTGGTCAACGCCATCGCCCCGGGGCCCGTCGAGACCCCGATGGTGGCCGGCATCAGCGAGGAGTGGAAGGCGGCCAAGCGGGCCGAGCTGCCGCTCGGCCGGTTCGGCGTGCCGGCCGAGGTCGCGCCGACCGCCGTCCTGCTCGCCAGCGACCCGGGCGGCAACCTGTACGTCGGGCAGACGCTCGGCCCGAACTCCGGGGACGTGATGCCATGAACACCGGAAACCGCCCTCCCCTTCCGGACGTGCAGGCCACGTACCGCGCCGCTGGGTTCACCGGTGGCTTCACCCTCGGCGCCCGACCGGCGCTCGTGGTTGTGGACTTCTGTCGCGGCTTCACCGACCCGGTCTGCCCGCTCGGTGCAGAGATGCCGGAGACCCTCGACCGGACGCGCGCCGTTCTCGACGCCGCCCGCCGCCGTGGCGTCCCGGTCGTCTTCACGACGATCGCGTACGACGACGCGACCCGCCCGGTGACCGCGTGGGTGCGCAAGGTGCCTTCGCTCGCCACGCTCGCGGTGGGCTCGTCCTGGGTGGAGATCGACCCGCGGCTCGGTCGGCTGCCGACCGAACCGGTCCTGGCCAAGACCGGGGCGTCGGCCTTCTTCGGCACCCCGCTGCACGCGATGCTCGCCGCCCACCGCGTCGACAGCGTGCTCGTCGCCGGGGCCACCACCTCCGGCTGCGTGCGCGCCACCGTGGTGGACGCCGTCCAGTACGGCTACTGCACGTTCGTGGTCACCGACTGCGTCGCCGATCGCTCGCCCGGGCCGCACGAAGCCAACCTGTTCGACATGACGGCGAAGTACGCCGATCCGCTCACCGCCGAGGAGGTGATCGCGTATCTGAACCAGTCGCCAGCGCCGGCTGAACCCTGAACCGCAACCCCTGAGCGCCGCCGATGGCGCGGCGCCGGCCGCGAAGGAGATGGACATGCCCAAGGACATCAAGTGCGTCTTCGGTGTCGACATCGACGCAGTCGGTGGATGGCTCGGCTCGTACGGCGGTGAGGACTCGCCCTCCGACATCCAGCGCGGGATGTTCGCCGGCGAGATCGGCACGCCGCGGCTGCTGAAGCTGTTCCAGAAGTACGAGATCCCCGCCTCGTGGTTCATCCCCGGCCACTCGATCGAGACGTTCCCGGACTCGGTCAAGATGATCGTCGACGCGGGCCACGAGATCGGGGCGCACGGGTACTCCCACGAGAACCCGATCGCGATGACGCCCAAGCAGGAGGAGGACGTCCTCGCCTACTGCGTGGAGCTCATCGAGAAGGTCAGCGGACGGGCGCCGCGCGGTTACGTCGCGCCGTGGTGGGAGATGTCCAACAGCACCGCCTCGCTGCTGCAGAAGTATGGCTTCACGTACGACCACAGCCAGGGCTTCCACGACTTCGTCCCGTTCTACGCCCGGGTCGGGGACACCTGGACGAAGATCGACTACTCCAAGGAGGCCCGGGAGTGGATGAAGCCGCTGCAGCGCGGCGAGGTCATCGACCTGGTCGAGATCGGCGCCAACTGGTACACCGACGACCTGCCCCCGATGATGTTCATCAAGAAGTCGCCGAACAGCGCCGGGTGGGTCAACCCGCGCGACGTGGAGCAGTGGTGGCGCGACCAGTTCGACTGGGTCTACCGCGAGCTGGACTATGCGGTGTTCGCCTTCACCATCCACCCGGACGTGTCCGGCCGGCCGCAGGTGCTGCTCATGCTCGAGCGGATCATCGAGTACATCAGCGGCCACGCGGGTGTCAGCTGGGTGACGATGGAGGCGGCCGCTGACGACTTCCGCCGGCGCTACCCGTACCCCGGCCCGCACGGCAGTCCGTTCATGCCCGGCACCTGACCGTACGGCGGCGGGCGACCGCCCGGGGCGCGTGCCTGTGCAGCCGCGTGCCTGTGCAGCCCTGGGGCGGCCGCCCGTGCCGCCGCCCCCGTCATCGCCGCCGCCCGATCCGCGGGAGTCCTGTCATGTGTGTGCTGTGTTACGAGCTCGCCGACGAGGAGCACTGGGCCGATGCGGTGGCCGCGGGCCCCGACGGGCAGGGGCGGGTCCGCGCGCGGCACCGCCGGCTACGGATTCTGACCGCGGTGCTGTCGCGGTACGGGCTGACCGTGTCGGATCCCGGCGTCGGGCGTCACGTCGTGGTCGCCGACCGCAAGGGCGCTGCGGAGATGGCGGCCGGCCTGCCCGCCGTGTGGCGGACGGCCGAGCGGCTGGCCGGGCGCCGCATCGACCCGCTCGACCGGGCGTTGCTCGACGCGCTCTCCGGCGAGGAGGCTGCGGCATGAGCGCTGCTCCGTTGCTGTTCCGGTCGCCCGCCGCTGCGCCGGGCGCGCGGGATGCGTCTGGTGCGGCGGCGAGGCGTCAGGTCGTCCTGCTCAGCGGGTTCCTCGGCTCGGGCAAGACCACGCTGCTGCGTACGGAGCTGGCCAGATCCAAATCGGACCCACCTGCCGTGATCGTCAACGACGTCGGTGACACGGTGGTCGACCATGCTCTGCTTACCG
>VSCG01000082.1:0-13880 GCA_047459115.1 Micromonosporaceae bacterium | reverse complement strand
GCCGCCCCCTCGTCCGGCAGAGCACTGCGGTGACCCGGACGGTTCACTGGAGTGTCACGCCCGACGGGCTACCGGGCGCGACAAGGCCCCACGCCGCGGGCGGGGCGTAGCGCAGCGTAGCCCATGGTTGGGCGGCGACCCGCGGGTGACCGCCGGCGCGCCGCTGACCGTCGCCGCTGACCGTCACCCCGCAGACACGCGCGGTGCGCGCCGGGCTGCTCCCCGTCGGCGCGGCTGCGCGCGCTCCGGCTGCTCCGCCGCCGCGTACAGCGCCGCGACCTCGGTGCGGTGCAGCCGCCGGATCTTCCCCGGCTTCAGGCCGCCGAGCGTGACCGGACCGATCGCGGTACGCACCAGCCGGCGCACCGGGTGGCCCACCGCGGCGAGCAGCCGGCGCACGATGTGCTTGCGCCCCTCGTGCAGCACGATCTCGACGAGCGCCCGTCCGCCGGCGCTGTCCACGATCTTCACCGCGTCCGCCCGGGCCGGCCCGTCCTCCAGGTCGACCCCGGCCAGCAGTCGGCGGCGTACGGCGGCCGGCACCGGCCCCGGTACCTCGGCCAGGTAGGTCTTGGCCACACCGTACGACGGGTGCATCAGGCGGTGGGCGAGCGTGCCGTCGTTGGTCAGCAGCAGCAGCCCTTCGCTGTCCGCGTCGAGCCGGCCCACGTGGAACACCCGCTGCTCGACGCCGCCGACGAAGTCGGCCAGCGCCGCGCGCCCCCGCTCGTCGGCCATCGTGGACACCACGCCGCGCGGTTTGTTCATCGCCAGGTACACCAGGCGCGGGTCGGTCACCACCCGCTCCCCGTCGACGTGGATGACCGCGGAGGCCGGGTCCACCTTGTCGCCGAGCGCCGCCACACGACCGTCCACGGTGACCCGGCCGGCCGCGATCAGGTCCTCGCAGACCCGCCGCGAACCCACCCCCGCGGCCGCGAGCACCTTCTGCAGCCGTTCGCTGCGCCCCGGCTCGACCCGGCCCGGCCGAGCGGTGCCGGCGTCACCGGCGCCGGTCTCACCGGTGCTGCGCATCGGCGATCTCGTCCACGTCCTCGGGCAGGAACGGCGCCAGCGGCGGCAGCTGCTCCACGCTGTCCAGGCCGAGCTTCTCCAGGAACAGCGGGGTCGTGCGGTACAGGTGGGCCCCGGTCTCCGGCTCGGTGCCGCACTCCTCGATCAGGCCGCGGGTCACCAGAGTACGCACCACACCGTCGCAGTTCACGCCCCGGATCGCGGAGATCCGCGACCGGGTCACCGGCTGCGTGTACGCCACCACGGCGAGCGTCTCCAGCGCCGCCTGGGTGAGCCGCACCTGCTGGCCGTCGAGCACGAACCGCTCGACGTACGGCGCGAACTCCGGGCGGGTGTAGAGCCGCCAGCCGCCGGCCGCGCGGCGCAGTTCGAAGCCGCGCCCGTCACGGGTGTACTCCGCGGCGAGCGCGGCGAGCGCCTCGGCCACCCGGTCGGTGGGCTGCCCGACGGCCTGGGCGAGCACGGCCTCGCTGGCCGGCTCGTCGAGGACGAGCAGGATGGCCTCGATCGCGCCGCGGAGCCGGGCGGGATCCAGCGGTTCCGCGGCACCCGCCGCCTCTTCGGGCGGCTCCGGTCCCGCCGGCTCGGCCGGCTCGACCGGTGTCGTCCGCGCCTTGACCGCCTGGTCGGCGACCGGTTCGGTGAGCTCCGGCGGTACGGCCGCCAGCACCTCCACGCCCGGCTCGACCCCGGGTCCCGCCGCCACGTCGCGCGTGGCCTCTGCCTCCGCCGTCGGCCGGGGCTCGGTGCCCGACATCGCCTCCGGCCGCTCCTCCGCGACCCCGGTCACCGGGCCCGGCTCCCCGGTCTCAGGGCTTCGCCAGGTCCTGGTGCCCATCGAGGTCCCGGCACCCATCGCGGTCCTGGTGCCCATCGAGGTCCCCGCCGTCACCTCGGGCACCAGCACCGGCTCGGAGTCCAGTTGCGGCTCGGCTTCGCCGACCGGCTCGCCACGCGCTACCCGCCCGGCCTTGGCGACCGGCTCGGCCTTGGCGACCGGCTCGGCCTTGGCGACCGGCTCGGCCTCGGCCGCCGGCTCAGCTTCCGCTACCGGCTCGGCCTCCGCGGTCGGCTCGGCCTCGGTACGGTCGCGGCGCCACGGCGGGACCCAGTTCGCGGCCTGGTCGGCCAGCGACGGCCTGTGCTGCTCACCGTTCACCGATCCGCTCCTCTCCCCCGGCACCGACGGGCGCTGCCGCCGGTGCGCTCTCCGTAGCCGCTGCCCCGTCCGCCCCCGGCCCAATCCCGCCATCCTGGGCGGGCGGGCCGGCACGGCCATCGGGGGACTCGGCTACGTCGGGGGGTTGGTCGGGCGCCGGATCGCCGTACTCGTCGATGTCGAGCGTGACCGAGGCGTCGTCGGCGCCGGTCCAGCGGACCGTCAGCTCCCCCAACGGCTGGATCTGCTCGAAGCCGACCATGCCCTCGCGGTACAACTCCAGCAGTGCCAGGAACCGCGCCACGATCTCCAGGGTGTTCGCGCAGTCCGCGCACAGCGCCCGGAACGTCGCCGTCCGCAGCCGCACCAGCTTGTCGCGCAGGATCGCCGCGTGCTCGCGGACGCTGACGCGCACCTGGTGCACGTGGTCGATGGAGACCTTCGGCGGCGGCTTCGGGGTGAGCGCCTTGGCGGCGAGCGCGGCCAGGCGCTCCGGACCGATGCCGAGCACCAGGTCCGGCAGCGCCTCGGCGTAGCGGGGCTCCAGCGCCACCGCGCGCGGGTACCGCCGCCCGCCCTCCGCCTCGAGCCGCGCCAGGTATGCTGCGGCCTCCTTGAACGCCTTGTACTGCAGCAACCGGGCGAACAGCAGGTCACGGGCCTCGAGCAGGGCGAGGTCCTCCTCGTCCTCGACCGCGGCGGCGGGCAGCAGCCGGGCGGCCTTGAGGTCGAGCAGCGTGGCCGCGATGACCAGGAACTCGCTGGCCTCGTCGAGGTCCCATTCGTCGCCCATCGACCGGATGTAGGCGATGAACTCGTCGGTGACCTGGTGCAGCGCCACCTCGGTGACGTCCAGCTTGTGCTTGCTGATCAACTGCAGCAGCAGGTCGAACGGGCCGGTGAAGTTCACCAGCCGGACCGTGAAGCCCGAAGCGCCGTCCGGCGCCTCGGGCGGCGCGGGCGCGGGTTCTGGCACGGGCGCGGTCACCAGCCGACGGTAGCGCAGCCGCCCGGTCAGCCCCGCTCGGCCTGGGCCGCGATCACCTCACGGGCGAGCTGTCGGTAGTTGCGGGCGCCCGACGAGGCGGGGTCCAGCGTGGTGATCGGAGTGCCCGCCACCGTGGACTCCGGGAACTTCACCGTCTTGGTGATCACGGTCTGGTACACCTTGTCCCCGAACGCCTCGACGACCCGCTGCAGCACCTGCCGGCAGTGCGTGGTGCGGCTGTCGTACATCGTGGCGAGGATGCCCTCGAGCTCCAGGTCGAAGTTGAGCCGCTCGCGGACCTTGTCGATGGTGTCCAGCAGCAGCGCCACACCCCGCAGGCTGAAGAACTCGCACTCGAGCGGGATCAGCACCCCGTGCGCGACGGTCAGCGCGTTGATCGCCAGCAGACCCAGCGACGGCTGACAGTCGATGAGGATGAAGTCGTACTCCTTCATCACCGGGCGCAGCACCCGCGCCAGCGCCATCTCCCGGGCGACCTCGGTGACGAGCTGGATCTCCGCGGCGGACAGGTCGATGTTCGCCGGCAGCAGGTGCAGGTTCGCCACGTTGGTCTTGATCAGGATGTCGTCGATCGTGACGTCGTCCTGCATCAGCAGGTTGTAGATCGACAGATCCAGGTTGTGGGAGTTGACGCCGACGCCGACCGACAGCGCCCCCTGCGGGTCGAAGTCGACGAGCAGCACCTTGCGGCCGTACTCGGCCAGCGCGGCGCCCAGGTTGATGGTGGTGGTGGTCTTGCCCACGCCGCCCTTCTGGTTGGCCATCGCGATGATCCGCGCGGGCCCGTGCTTCTCGGGCGGCGTGGGTTCCGGGATCGGCCGGCGCATGGTGTACGCCGAGGGGTCGGCCGGTCCCAGCTCCGCGCCGAGGTCGAGCGCGGACTGCTGCTCCGCTCGGAGCGTCGAGGTCCACGCCTCGGCCTGGTCCCTGATACCTGCCATTTCGTTGATGCCCCCGGCCTGCTTCCAACGTTGCCCGACTGTACGTCACGTGACAGCGGGTCAGCGTCGTCGCGCCCGGCGTGTCGGAAAAGACCACACTCCCGATGCTGGCGGGCGGCGCCGGGGCCAGCCCCACCAGCTCGGTCGTCCAGACCGGATCAGAGCTTGCGGCCGACGGCTCCCCAGACCCCGCAGCGCTCAGGGTGGCCCGCGAACTCCGGCTGCACCTCGCCGTCCGGGTGCCACTCGGTCACCCAGGCCACACCCGGGTCCACCAGCTCGAAGCCGGTGAAGAAGCGCGCTACGTCCGAACGGGTCCGGACCGCGCCGGCGGTCGCTGCGCGCTGCTTGTAGACGTCACCCGCGGTCTTCGCCTGCTCGGTGTCCGGCAGGTACGTCTCCGCCGCGCCGTGCGAGAGCACCAGGTAGCTGCCGGCCGGCATCGGCTTCAGCAGGTGCGCCACCGCATCGAAGGCCTGCGCGTCGTCGGCCACGAAGTGCAGCACCGCGGCGAGCACCAGGCCGACGGGCTGGTCGAAGTCGATCAGATTGCGCACGGCCTGGTGGTCGAGGATCGCCTGGGGGTCCACCAGGTCGCCGCGGATCGCGGTGGCGTTGGGGTTCCCGTCCAGGATCTCCAGGCTCTCCGCGACGGCGACCGGGTCGATGTCCACATAGACCACCCGCGACTCCGGGGCGATCCCCTGCGCGACCTCGTGCACGTTGCCCACGGTCGGGATGCCTGAACCGACGTCGAGCAGCTGACGCACGCCCGCCTGCACGACGTGACGGACGGCCCGGCGGAGGAAGGCACGGTTCGCCTGCGCCGCGGCACGGGCGAGCGGGAACTGGGCGATGACACGCTCAGCCGCCTCCCGATCGGCCGGGAAGTTGTGCACCCCGCCGAGGTAGTAGTCGTACATCCGGGCCGGTGTCGCCTGCCTCGTGATGTCCTGTCCGGAGCTGCTCATCGCCTTCTCGCCTCCACCGCTCTCAATCGACCCCCGGCCGCCGACCACAACACCGGGACGATGCCGCCTTCACGCGTGCCGATCTCTCGCACGTGCCGGTATTGTGCCCGATCCGCCCGCGTTCCGCAGGCCCTGCTCCGCGGAACGCCACCGGCCCCGGCGCTGACGTGCGACGACCGGGCGCGGAGTGGGCGAGGGTGTCCACAGGCGTGCACCTCGCGCAGCCGGTCCACTGTGACCAGCGGGTGACCCGTGCGCACGCCTCACTGCCGTCCCGGGTCGAAGGCCGCCTGCGGGTCCAGGCCGGTCCGCATCCGCCAGGCGGCGAGGGCCAGCGAGAGGCCGGACAGGTGCGTGCGGTCGGTGAGGTCGACGCCGAGGAGTCGCTCGATCCGGGCGAGTCGCGAGTAGAGCGTCTGCCGGCGGATCCCGAGCGCCAGCGCGGTGCTGCTCTTGACGCCGCCGGCGGCGAGGTACGCGTCCAGAGTGCGCACCAGGTCGGCGGCGTGCTCCCGGTCGTAGTCGATCAGCTCGCCCATCTGCTCGCTGATGAAGGCGCCAAGCGACTCGGCGGAAACCTCGGCGAGCAGCTGGTGCATCCCGACGTCCCGCTGGAGCAGGACCCCCGACCGTACGCCGATCCGCTGCGCGGTGCGCAGGATCTCCCGCGCCTGGCGTACGCCGGCCGAGAGGTCGCCGAGGTCGAGCACCGGGGTCGCCACGCCGAGCAGCGGCTGGCGGCCGGTCGACCGGCGGAACCGGGCCGCGATCGTCTCCGCGGTACGGCGCACCCACTGCAGGTGGGTGGCCCCCCGGCCGAGGGCCAGCACGTGGCCGCCCACCGAGCCGGCCAGCACCGGCCCGAGCTCGGCGGCGCAGGCCTCCTCGAGTGCCCCGGTCTCCTCGCCGACCGGCACCCTCGGGTTGGCCTCCGTCGCCACCACCAGCACGGCCTGGCCGCAGGCGAGCGCGAAGCCGGTGTCGCCGAGCCGGCGGGCGACGTTCCCCGCCGACTGGAGGGTTCCGGCGGCCAGGTCGGTGAGGATCGACTGCGCCAGGGACGGCCGGGTGCCGTGCCCCTGGTGTCGGCCGAGCTCCAGGGCCACGGCGACGGCGCCCCGCTCGGCGACGGCCCGCGAGCGTTCGGTCTCCCGGCCACACAGCACCAGGGTGCCCATCGGGACGCCCGCCGCCCGTACCTCGGTGACGACCCGGTGCCGACCCGACGAGGTCGACCGGATCCGGCTGCGCTCGATCAGCTGGCCCTCGACGTCGTGGAACTCGACCACGCACCCGGCCGCCCGGGAGATCGCGTCGAGCAGGGCCCGCAGCCCGTCCCCGGCGAGGACGACGGTGAGCAGCTCCTGCCACAGCGGCTCGCCGTACCGGGCGGCGCGCAGCTTGCGGCGCAGCAGCATCTGGTGGAAGTCCTCCACCATCCGCTCGAAGGGCACCACCGCGGTGAGCGTGACGAACACCAGGCCGTGCTCGCGGGCCGCGTCCAGCATCGCCCGGGGCACCTCGAAGAAGGAGCGCCCCAGCTCCAACGCCACGGCCACGCAGCCGGCTTCGGACACCTGGCGCACGTAGTCGGCCAGTTGGGCCGCGGACCGCCCGTGCAGGCCGAGGCCGGTGGTGAGCAGCACCTCGCCACCGGCGAGGAGGGCGCCCATCTCGTACACCTCGGAGGAGTGCACCCACCGCACCATCGCCTGCGCAGGGTCGCCGGTATGCACCACCGGGCCGGCCGCCCGGAAGGACGGCATCTCCAGGACCTCCGTGAGCGGGACGAGCACGGCCACCTCCGGACGGTCTGTCACCTCACTGGCGTCCGATGGCGGACATGATGTCCCTTGAGCGCGCCTCCTGGCTCTGGTGCAGTGTCCCGCATCACACCCTCGAGACTTGTGAGGAGATGCCGATGACGCAGCACGAGCAGGATCGCCGCTTCCTCGAACTGGCCATCGAGCAGGCCAGGCTCGGCTGGGACGAAGGCGGCATCCCGATCGGCGCCGCCCTGGTGCACAACGGCGAGGTGCTCGCCGTGGGTCGCAACCGCCGGGTGCAGCTGGGCAGCGCGATCCGGCACGGCGAGACCGACTGCATCGAGAACGCCGGACGCCAGCCGGCCCGGGTCTACCGGCAGAGCGTGCTCTACACCACCCTCTCACCGTGCTACATGTGCGCGGGGACCGCGCTGCTGTACGGCATCCCGCGCATCGTGGTCGGCGAGAACCGCACCTTCCAGGCGTCGGAGGAGTGGCTGCGCTCGCACGGCGTGGTGGTCGACGTGGTCGACGACGCGGAGTGCCGCGAGCTGATGGAGAAACTCATCCGCGAGCGCCCGCAGCTGTGGGCCGAGGACATCGGGGAAGAGGCATGAAGACCGGAAGCGACCACCTGACCAGCGGGGCCGAGACCGAGCCCGTGGTCGACGTCGACTACCCGGTGACCCCGGTCCCGCCCCACGCCCGCAAGACGTTCTTCTCGCTCGCGGTGGTGCTCCTGGGCTTCACCGTCTTCACCCCGACCATGCTCGCCGGCGCCGCGCTCGGCTCGGCGTTCACCTTCGGCGACCTGCTGTGGGTGATCCTCGCCGGGTCGGTGATCCTCGGCGGCTACGTCGCGATGATCGGCTACATCGGGGCGCGGACCGGGCTGACCACGGTGGTGATGGCGCGCTACAGCCTCGGCACCGGCGGCTCGAAGCTCGCCTCGATCCTGCTCGGCGGCACCCAGGTCGGGTGGTACGGCGTGATCATCGGGACCATCGGCGCGCTGACCGCCCAGGCGTTCTCCTGGGACTCCTACGCCGCCGAGGCGGCGGTGATGATCGGCGCCAGCGTGCTGATGTGCCTCACCGCCTGCTACGGCTACCGCGGGATGTACTGGGTCTCGCTGGTCTCCACGCCGTTGATCCTGCTACTCGCGGTGTGGGTGGTGCAGCGCTCCCTGGACGAGGTCGGCGGCTGGTCGGGGCTGTTCGACGCCGGGCCGGTGGCCTCGATGACGGTCGCGGTGGCGATCACCACCGTGGTCGGCACCTTCATCTCCGCAGGCACCCAGGCTCCGAACTGGACCCGGTTCGCCCGCAGCGGCCGCTCCGCGGTGCTGGCCTGTCTCATCGGGTTCCTGGTCGGCAACGGCCTGATGATCCTGTTCGGCGCGATCGGTGCGATCACCTTCGGTCAGGGTGACTTCGTGCTGGTCCTCTACGAGCTCGGCCTGGTCGGCTGGGGCCTGTTCCTGCTCTTCGGGAACCTGTGGAAGAGCAACGCGGACACCGCGTACGCCTTCGGGGTGGCCGGCGCCGAGCTGTTCCGCCGCCCCAGCAAGACCCCGTTCGTGGTCGGGGGCTCGGCGATCGGCACGGTGCTCGCGCTGGCGGGGGTGCACGACCACCTCGTGGACTACCTGGTGCTGCTGGGCATCTTCATCCCGCCGCTCGGCGGCGTGATCATCGGCGACTGGCTGGCCCGCTGGCGGGCCGGGATGCCGGAGGGCGCCACGCTGCCCGTCGTGCACGTCGGCAACCTGGCGGTGTACGCCGTGGCGAGCGCGCTCGCGTGGCTCTCCGACCACTACGCGGTGGGGATCCCGCCGGTGATCGGCATCGTCACCGCCGTGGCGCTGGCCCTGGCTGTGGGGCGGTTCGGCGCCGGGCGCCGGGCCGCGGAAGGATGACGGTGTGAGGGTGGCGGTGTGCGGGTGGCGGTGGTCGGCGCGTCCGGCAAGACCGGGCGCGCCGTGGTCGAGGCCCTGACGGCGGGCGTGCGCCGCGTCGCGTACCACTCGGTCGCCGCCCCGTACGCCCCGGGCATGCCGCACCACCTGGGGAAGGCCCGGGCGGAGGATCTGGTGCGGCGGTCGGACTTCGACTGGACCATCCTCCAGCCCTGCGCCTACGTACAGAACCTGGTGCCGGCGCTGCGGTCCGGCACCGACACCCTCACCGTCCCCTACGACCCCGCCGCCCGGTTCGGGATGGTCGACCTGGCCGACGTCGCGGCGGTGACCGCCGCGGTGCTCCTCACCGACGGCCACGTCGGCGCCACCTATGAGCTCGGCGGGCCGCGGCTGGTCTCCACCGCCGACGTCGCCGAGGTCGCGTCCCGGGTGACCGGCCGCCCGGTGCGCGCCGAACGGATCCCCCTCGACCGCTGGCGGGCGGGGCCCGGGGCCGCGCTCGACGAGCGGGAGCGCACGTGGCTCGAGGCGATGTTCGACTACTACGACCGGCACGGGTTGCCGGCCGGTGGGCTCGCCGTCCGGCACCTGCTGGGAGCCGAGGCGCACACCGTCGAGGAGACCCTGGCGAGGGAGCTCGCCGGCCGCTGAGATCGGGATCGCCGCCGCACGCGGAGAGCCGGTCAGCGGGCGCGCGGATGGGCCAGGGCGTACACCTCGCGCAGCCGGTCCACTGTGACCAGCGTGTACACCTGGGTGGTGGTCACCGAGGCATGGCCGAGCAGCTCCTGCACCACGCGCACGTCCGCGCCGCCGTCGAGCAAATGCGTGGCGTACGAGTGGCGCAGCGTGTGCGGGGAGACGCGCGCCGGGTCCAGCCCGGCGCGCGCCGCGGCCCGGCGCAGGATCGTCCATCCACCCTGGCGGGACAGCGCCGCGCCGCGGGCGTTGAGGAAGACCGCGGGCGACCCCCGCCCGGCGGCGGCCAGCGCCGGGCGGGCCCGCACCAGGTACGCCTCCAGGGCGGCGCGGGCGTAGCCGCCGAGCGGCACGAGGCGGGACCGGCCGCCCTTGCCGTTGAGCAGCACCGCGCCGCCGGGTAGGTCGAGGTCGTCGACGGCGACCCCGACGGCCTCGGAGATACGCGCACCGGTGCCGTACAGGAACTCCAGCAGCGCGGTGTCGCGCAGCGCCAACGGCCCGTCGGTGCCGGGCGCGGCCAGCAGCCGCTCCACATCGGACACGTCGAGGGCCTTGGGCAGCCGGCGCGGGGGCGACGGCGGCCTGACCTCCCGGGCCGGGTCGTGCCCGCACAGCCCCTCCCGGACCGCGAACCGGTGCAGCCCACGCACTGCGCTCACCGCCCGCGCGGCGCTCGCGGCGGTCAGCGCCCGGTGTCCGTCGCCGCCCTCACGGAGCCGGGTCAGGTAGGCGGCCACGTGCCGGGGCTGCACGTCGGCGAGGGTGGTGACCCCGTCGGCGGCCAGCGCGGCGACGTAGCGGTCCAGGTCCCGGCGGTACGAGGCGAGGGTGTTGGCGGCCAGCCCCCGCTCGACCGCGAGGTGGTCGAGGTAGCCGCGCACCACGCGCCCCAGCCCGTCCGGGCGTGACTTCGTGTCGTGACTCAGCCCAGCACCTCGTCGATCTTGACTCTCGGCAGGCCGTGCGCGTCGGCGACCGGCCCGTAGGTGATCTGCCCGTCGTGGGTGTTCAGCCCGAGCGCGAGCGAGCGGTCCTTGCGCATCGCCTCCCGCCAGCCGCGGTTCGCCAGCTCCAGCACGTACGGCAGGGTCACGTTGGTCAGCGCGTACGTCGAGGTGTGCGGGACCGCCCCGGGCATGTTGCCCACGCAGTAGAAGATGCTGCCGTGGACCTGGTACGTCGGGTCCGCGTGGGTGGTCGGGCGGGAGTCCTCGAAGCAGCCACCCTGGTCGATGGCGATGTCCACCAGCACGCTGCCCGGCTTCATCCGCGACACCAGGTCGCTGGAGACCAGCTTGGGCGCCTTCGCGCCCGGCACGAGCACCGCCCCGATCACCAGATCCGCGTCGAGCACCGCCCGCTCGATCTCGTACCGGTTGGACGCCACCGTCTGCACGTGGCCCTGGTAGATCGTGTCCGCGTAGCGCAGCTTGGCGATGTTCTTGTCCAGCAGCACCACCTGGGCCTGCATGCCGAGCGCGACGGCGGCCGCGTTCATGCCCGAGACCCCCGCGCCGATCACCACCACCTTCGCCCCGTACGCGCCGGGCACGCCGCTCATCAGCACGCCGCGCCCGCCGCCCGGACGCATCAGGTGGTACGCGCCGACCTGCGCGGCGAGCCGGCCGGCGACCTCGCTCATCGGCGCGAGCAGCGGCAGCGAACCGTCGGGCAGCTCCACCGTCTCGTACGCGATCCCGGTGATCCGGCGCTGCAGCAGCGCGTCGGTGCACTCCCGGTTCGCGGCCAGGTGCAGGTAGGCGAACAGCGCCTGACCCTCACGCATGCGGTGGTACTCGCTCGGCACCGGCTCCTTGACCTTCAGGACCAGGTCACCGGCGGCCCACACGTCGTCCGCGGACGCCAGGACCACCGCGCCGGCCGCGGCGTAGTCGGCGTCCGGTATCGACGATCCCTGCCCGGCGCCGGATTCGATGAAGACCTCATGCCCGTGGCGGACGAGTTCGTCGACGCCGGCGGGCGTGATCGCCACGCGGTACTCGTGGTTCTTCACCTCGCGCGGCACTGCGACCTTCACTGTCTGAACCCCTCTTCCCGGCCGCGCCGCAGCGGCTTGATCGCCGCCCGGACGGCACCGCCGATCGCAGCAGTCTATGCCCGTCCGGGCAGCGGGGCGTCGACCGAACGGAGGGTCGTCCAGTGGGCATCGCGGGCACGGGCGGCGGCCAGGACGCCGGCGACCGCGGACGCGTTAGTGATCTCGCCGGCGAGCGCCATCCGCACCGCCTCGTCGAGGTCCACCCGGCGGACCACCAGGTGCGTCTCCTCGTGGGTACGGGCGTGCCGGGCCCCGTCGGGCACCGGGGTGAGGTCCCGGGCCAGGAAGATGCGGATGAACTCGTTCGAGCAGCCCGGCGAGGTGTGCAGGTCGACCAGCAGGTCCCACCGGGCCGCGACCAGGTCGGCCTCCTCGGCCAGCTCCCGCGCGGCGGCCGCCGCCAGCGGCTCGCCGGACACGTCCACGAGCCCGGCCGGCAGCTCCCACAGCTCGTGGCCGAGCGGGTGGCGGTACTGGCGGACCAGCACGATCCGCCCGGCGTCGTCCAGCGCCGCCACCCCGACCGACCCGACGTGCAGCACGTAGTCGCGGGCGGCGTACCCGCCGCCGGGCATCGCCACCTCGTCGGTGACGACCCGGAACACGTTGCCGCGGAACCGCTCGTGCCGCGCACGCACGACGTACTCGTGCTCGACGGGGGCGGTCACCGGACCGGAGCCTCACGGGTCTGCGGCGCGGTGCCGTTGTGCGCGACCGGGGTCGGCTCGAGGTCGGGCCCGGGCACCGCCGGCGCCGCCACGGCCTCCGCGATCTCCACCGGCAGGCGGTCGGCGGCGTTGTAGTCCAGCGCCGCGGCGACGAACGCCGCGAACAGCGGGTGCGGGCGGGTGGGCCGGCTCTTGAACTCCGGGTGCGCCTGGGTGCCGACGAAGAACGGGTGCAGCGTCCGGTCGAGTTCGACGAACTCCACCAGCCGGCCGTCCGGGGAGGTGCCGGAGAACCGCAGCCCGGCCTCGGTCAGCGCGTCCCGGTAGGCGTTGTTCACCTCGTACCGGTGCCGGTGCCGCTCGGTCACCTCGGTGGTGCCGTACGCGGCGGCGACCAGGGAGCCGGGGGTCAGGTGCGCCGGGTAGGAGCCCAGCCGCATGGTGCCGCCCAGCGCTCCCTTCCCCGCGACGATGTCGCGCTGCTCGGCCATCGTGGCGATGACCGGGTGGGGGGTCTGCTCGTCGAACTCGGTGGAGTTCGCCCCCTCCAGCCCGGCCAGGTGCCGGGCCACGTCGATGGTCATGCACTGCAGGCCGAGGCACAGGCCGAGGGCGGGGATGCCGTTCTCCCGGGCGTACCGCGACGCGCCGATCTTGCCCTCGATGCCGCGCACGCCGAAGCCACCGGGGATCACCACACCGTCGACGCCCTGCAGCGCCGCGGCCGCGCCGGTCTCGGTGACGCACTCGTCGGAGGGCACCCAGCGCAACCGCACCCGCGCCCGATGCGCGAAGCCGGCCGCCCGGATCGCCTCGCTGACCGACAGGTACGCGTCGGGCAGGTCGACGTACTTGCCGACGACCGCGACGGTGACCGTGTGCGTCGGGTGGTGGACCCGCTGCAGCAGGTCGTCCCAGCGGGTCCAGTTCACGTCCCGGAAGGACAGGCCCAGCCGGCGCACCACGTACGCGTCGAGCCCTTCGCTGTGCAGCACTCTGGGGATGTCGTAGATGCTCGGCGCGTCCGGCGCGGCGATGACCGCCTCCCGGTCCACGTCGCAGTACAGCGCGAGCTTGTGCTTGACGTTGTCGGGGATGTCCCGGTCGGATCGGCACACCAGCGCGTCGGGCTGGATGCCGATGCTGCGCAGCGCGGCGACCGAGTGCTGGGTGGGCTTGGTCTTCAGCTCGCCGCTGGGCGCGAGGTAGGGCACCAGGGAGACGTGCAGGAAGAAGCAGTTCTCCCGGCCGATGTCCTGGCGGACCTGGCGGATCGCCTCGAGGAACGGCAGCGACTCGATGTCGCCCACGGTCCCGCCGACCTCGGTGATGACCACGTCGGGCGTACGGCCGTCCACGTCGGCGCGGGCCATCCCCCGGATCCGGGACTTGATCTCGTTGGTGACGTGCGGGATCACCTGGACGGTGTCGCCGAGGTACTCGCCCCGGCGCTCCTTGGCGATGACCGCGGAGTAGATCTGGCCTGTGGTGACGTTCGCCTGACCGGTCAGGTCACGGTCGAGGAACCGCTCGTAGTGCCCGATGTCCAGGTCGGTCTCGGCGCCGTCCTCGGTCACGAACACCTCGCCGTGCTGGAACGGGTTCATCGTGCCGGGGTCGACGTTGAGGTACGGGTCGAGCTTCTGCAT
>VSCG01000081.1:0-14343 GCA_047459115.1 Micromonosporaceae bacterium | reverse complement strand
CAGCGCCGGGCGCCGGCCGTACCAGCTCCACGTACGCCGGGCCGGGCACGCCCAGTACCACGCCGCGCTCCCATCCGTCCACTTGGTGTAGCCCCAGCCGGCGGGTGTAGAAGTCGGCCACCCCGTCGAGCGTGGCGACCTCCAACGGCACCCACAGCGCGACGGGCCTCACAGCGCCGCCAACCTGATCCGGCCGGACGCAGGCCGCGTGGACAGCAACCGAAGGAACGCCGGGACGACCGTCTCCGGCTCGGGCCGGTCGCTGATGTCCTCGCCGGGGAAGGCCTCCTGGTGCATCCGGGGGTGCGCAGGTCACCCGGATCGACCCACCAGACCCGCACGTCGGGCTCCTCGGCGGCGAGCACGTTGCTCACCTGCTCCAGGGCGGCCTTGGCCGAGCCGTACCCGCCCCAGCCGGCGTACACCTCGACCGCCGCGTCGGAGGTGATGTTCACCACCGCCCCGCCGCGCTCGCGCAGCCCGGGCAGCGCGAGTTGGGTGAGCGCCAGCGGGGCGAGCACGTTCACCTCGTACACGGTCCGCAGCACGTCCAGCGGGTAGGTGGCCAGCGGCGGCTGCGGGCTCGGCCCGAGGATGCCGGCGTTGTTCACCAGCAGATCCGCCCCGCCCAGCTTGTCCGCCGCGGCGAGCAGGTCAGCGCGGTGCGCGGGGTCGGTCACGTCTCCGGGTACGACGACGGCGAGGCCTCCCATATCCCCGGCGGCTCGGGCGAGCGCGGCGGCGTCGCGGGCGTCGACGACCAGGTCCCAGCCGGTGGCCGCGAGCCCGGCGGCAAGGGCGCGGCCGAGGCCGCGGGAGGCGCCGGTGATGATCGCAACTGTCATGCCGCCGACGGTAGGCGCGGCGCGGGCCGCCGCCATCGGGCCGCGGACCCGGCGGGCCTAGGACCTTGGACCGAGGACCAGCGACGGATCAGGCCGGCGGCCGGGCGAGATACCGTGCGGGGGTGACCACCGGGGAGCGCTGTGGCCGCGACGAGCTGCGCGAGTTGAGCGCGGCCGTGCTCGCGGTCACCTCGCGCCTGTCCGTACGGGAGGTGCTGCAGACGATCGTGTCGGCGGCCCGCCGGCTGCTCGGCGCCCGGTACGCGGCGCTCGGGGTGCCCGACGACGCGGGTTCATTCGCCGAGTTCGTGGTGGACGGGGTCAGCGACGAGCAGTGGCGCAGGATCGGTCCGCTGCCCCGCCAGCACGGCATGCTCGCGCTGCTGCTCCGCGACCCCACCCCGGTGCGGGCGCCGGACATCCGGGCGCACCCACGGTTCGGTTGGTGGCCACGCCACCATCCGGACCTGCGCGACTTCCTCGGCATGCCGATCGTCCACGGCGACCGGATCCTCGGGGCGCTGTACCTGGCGAACAAGGAAGCGGCCGGCGGCTTCACCGCCGACGACGAGGACCTGTTGCGCATCCTCGCCGCGCACGCCGCCATCGCGCTGGTCAACGCCCGGCTCTACGAGCGCAGCCGGGAGCTGTCCATCGTCGTCGGACAGAGCGTGCCGCGGCTGCTCCCCGCACGGGAGGAGGCCGTGTACCGGGTCGCGCAGGAGGCGCTGCACAACGCGCTGCGCCACGCCCAGCCCCGTACCGTCGAGATCTCCCTGGCCGCCGACGGCGGCGCGCTGACCCTGGAGATCCGCGACGACGGGAAGGGGTTCGACCCGGCAAACGTGGCGTCGCTGGGCCTGGCCTCGATGCGCGACCGGGCACGGGCCGCCGGGGGACGGCTGGCGGTCGTGTCGCGGCCGGGGCGGGGCACGACGGTACGGCTGGAGGTGCCGGTTGGCTGAGCGCAGCCGGGTGCTGATCGTCGACGACCACCGGGTCGTCCGGGAAGGCTTGCGCTCGTTCCTCGACGTGCAGGACGACGTGGCGGTGGTCGGGGAGGCGGCGGACGGCCGGCAGGCGGTGGCGCTCGCCGAACAGTTGCGGCCGGACGTGATCCTGCTCGACCTCAAGATGCCCGACGGCGACGGGGTCGACGCGCTGCGAATGCTGCGCGAGCTGGGCAATCCGGCCCGCGTGCTCGTGGTGACCAGCTTCACCGAGCCGGCCGCGGTGCTGCCGGCCGTGCGCGCCGGGGCCGCCGGCTGCGTCTACAAGGACATCGACCCGCAGGCGCTCGCTGCCGCGATCCGATCCGTCCACCATGGACACAGTCTGCTGCACCCGGAGGTGGCCGGGCTGCTCGCCGCCGGCGATGCGGCCGCTGACCTGTCCCGGCTCACGCCCCGGGAGCGTCAGGTGCTGGCCGAGGTGGGCAAGGGCCGGTCCAACCGGGAGATCGCCCGGGCGCTGGGGCTCGCCGAGAAGACGGTGAAGACGCACGTCAGCGCGATCCTGGCGAAGCTCGGGGTGCAGGACCGCACCCAGGCGGCGCTGCGCGCGGTCCGCGACGGCCTCGTCTAGCGGGGCGCCTTCGCTGTCCGGCGACCGGCCGGGCGGCGAGTGTGCCGGATCAGGGGGCACCGGTCGGTGTCCCGGCGGCGGTCGGGCGGGGGTGCACCGTGAACATCGGGATGAACACGTGCGCGAGCGGGCCGATGCCGAACGCGTAGACCAGGGTGCCGACGCCGGCCGTGCCGCCGAGCAGGAACCCGATGACGAGCACGGACACCTCGATGACCGTGCGCACCAGGCGGATCGAGCGGCCGAAGCGGGCCACATAGCCGGTCATCAGCCCGTCGCGCGGGCCCGGGCCGAGACGCGCGCCGATGTACAGGCCCGTCGCCACCCCGTTGCCGAGCACGCCGGCGAGCAGGAAGGCGATCCGCGCGAGCAGCGGTTCGGGGGTGGGCAGCAGGAACAGGCCCGCGTCCACCGCGAGCCCGACGACGAGCGCGTTGCTCACCGTGCCGATGCCGGGGACCTGGCGCAGCGGGATCCACAGCAGCAGCACGAACACACCCACCACGATGAGGACGGTGCCTATCGACAGGCCGCTGCGCAGCGCGAGACCCTGGTGGAGCACGTCCCAGGGGGACAGGCCCAGGCCGGCCTCGATCATGAGCGCCAGGCTCAGGCCGTACGCGACGAGCCCGAGCTGGAGCTGGCCGAAGCGGCGGCCGAAGCGCTCCCGGATTGGCATGGTGAACGGGTTGCCAGTTTGCGTCACGCATGCCACTCTCAAGGCCAGTTGGCCAGGGTGCAAGGGCCAGTTTGGGGGTGCTGGCGTGACGGGCGTGCTGCGGGGGGCACAGTTGGCCCGCCTGCTCGGCCACTGGCACGGCCTGCCGGGCCGGCGGCGCCGCCCGGACTACCTCGCGCTCGCCGACGCGGTCCGCGGGCTGCTCGCCGACGGCCGGCTGCCGCTCGGGGTGCGGCTGCCCGCCGAACGGGAACTGGCCGAGGTGCTGAAGATCAGCCGCACCACGGTCTCCGCCGCCTACCGCGAGCTGCGCGACTCCGGGCACCTGACCAGCCGGCGAGGTGCGGGTAGCTGGACCACGGTACCGCGCGGGCACCGGGTCGACACCTCGGGTCTGTGGTCCCCGGCCGAGGACCGGGACGTGATCGATCTCGGCAACGCGGTCCTCGCGGCGCCGCCGCAGCTCGTCGACGCCGTGCGCGCCGCCACCGAGGAGCTACACGGCTACCTGGCCAGCGCCGGCTACTACCCGACCGGCATCCCCGAGCTGCGCGAGGCGGTCGCCGCCACGTACGCCGCCCGTGGCCTGCCCACCAGCCCCGAACAGATCCTGGTCACCAACGGGGTGCAGCACGCGCTCGACCTGGTGCTGCGCCTGCTCGTCGCCCCCGGGCAGCCGGTGCTGGTCGAGTCGCCCACCTATCCGAACGCGCTGGCCGGGCTGGCGGCGCGCCGGGCCCGCGTCGTCACCTACGGCCTGGTCGAGACCGGCTGGGACGAAGAGGTGCTGCTCGCCACGCTGCGCGCGGCCAGGCCCCGGGTGGCGTACCTGGTGCCGGAGTTCCACAACCCCACCGGGCACCTGATGCCCGCGTCGCTGCGCGCCTCGCTCACCGCCGCGGCGCACGCCACCGGCACCGACCTCGTGGTCGACGAGTCCTTCGTGGACCTCGCGCTGGACGCCACGGTCGCCGCGGCGATGCCGCCGCCGGTGGCGTCCTTCGACCGGCACGCCAGAGTGCTGTCGATCGGTGGGATGAGCAAGCCGTACTGGGGTGGGCTGCGCATCGGGTGGGTCCGCGCCCCGGCGCCGGTGGTGCAGCGGCTGGCCGCCATCCGCGTCGGCGTGGACATGGCGAGCCCGGTGCTCGAGCAGCTCGTCGCCGTGGCGCTGCTGCGGCGGGCCGACGAGATCGTGCCGTCGCGCCGCGCGGAGCTCGCCGCCCGGCGCGACGCGCTCGCCGCCGCGCTGCGCGCCGAGCTGCCGCAGTGGCGTTTCGTCCTGCCGGCCGGCGGGGCGAGCCTGTGGGCCGAGCTGGACGGGCCGGTGTCCAGCGCGCTCGCCCGGGCTGTGGCCGACTGGGAGGTACGCCTCGCGCCCGGCCCGCGGTTCGGCCTCGACGGCACCCTCGAACGGTTCCTGCGCCTGCCGTTCACCCTGCCGGCCGCGGACCTCGTCGAAGCCGTACGCCGGATCGCGGCCGCCCGCTACGACCTCGACCGCGCGCACCGCCCGTCCTGGGCGGAATCCACGCTCATCGCGTGACCCGCAATCCCGAGGGGCGGGCATTCTCCGGGAAAATGCCGCCGTGGAGAGCCACTAAGCGGCATTTTCCCGGAGATGCGAGGAAGAGCTAGACGGCGGCGATCGTGCCCTCGTACATCTTCTCGATCTCGGCGGCGAAGTTCGCCTCCACGCCGCGGCGCTTGATCTTCATGGACGGGGTGATCTCGCCGTCCTCGATCGTCAGGTCACGCGGCAGGATCGTGAACTTCTTGATCGTCTCCCAGCGGTTGAGCTTCTGGTTCAACTGCTCCACGTACCCCGCGACCAACGCCTCGGCCTCCGGCGAGCGCACGATCTCGGCGTAGGACTTGCCGGCCAGCGGCCCATTCGCGGCCCACGCGGCGATCGCGTCCGGGTCCAGCGTCACCAGCATCGTGCAGTAGTTGCGGGCCTGCCCGATGACCACCGCCTGGGAGGTGTACGGGCAGATCGCCTTGAACATGCCCTCGATGTGGCTCGGCGCGATGTACTTGCCACCGGAGGTCTTGACCAGGTCCTTCTTACGGTCGGTGATGCGCAGGAAGCCCTCGTCGTCGAGCTCGCCGATGTCGCCGGTGCGGAAGAAGCCGTCCTCGGTGAACGCGGCCGCGGTCTCCTCGGGCAGGTTGTGGTAGCCGCGCATGACCGGTGTGCCGCGCAGCAGGATCTCGCCGTCGGCGTCGATGCGGCACTCCAGGTCGCCGAGGGCCTGGCCGACCGTGCCGATCTTCAGGTGCTCGGGCCGGTTGACGAAGTTGCCCGCGCTCGTCTCGGTCAGGCCGTAGCCCTCCATGATCGGCAGCCCGGCGGCCGCGAAGAACTCCGCGATGTCCTTGGACAGCGGCGCCGCGCCGGAGACGAGCACCCGGATCCGTCCGCCCAGGCGGGCCTGGAGCTTGGAGAACACCAGCTTGTTGGCGATGTTGTACTTGCGCTGCAGCGATGCCGGCACCGGGCGCCCCGCCTGCTCGAGGGCGACCTTCTCCTTGCCGACCCGCACCGCCCAGGCGAAGATCTTCGCCTTCAGCCCGTGCTGGCCGGTCACCGCGCGGTTGTACACCTTCTCGAACACCCGCGGCGCCGCGCACATCAGCGTCGGGCGGATCTTGGCGAGGTTGTCCACCAGCTTGTCCACCCGGCCGTCCACGTACGTGGGCGGGCCGACGTGCAGGATGCCGCAGATCAGTGTCTTGCCGAAGGAGTGGGACAGCGGCAGCCACAGGTACTGAAGGTCGTCGGGCCGCAGCAGGCCGAGTTCGGCCTGGGCCACGCCCTCCCAGCACCAGCCGGCGTGCAGCAGCTCCACGCCCTTGGGCCGGCCGGTGGTGCCCGAGGTGTAGATGAGGGTGGCCAGGTGGTCCGGCTGGATCTGCTCGACGATCGTGGTGATCAGGTCGGGCTGTTCGGCGAGCGTCTCGGCCCCGAGCTTCTCCAGATCCGCGAGCGTCATCTGCGGGATGCTGGCCTCGCCGCTGGCCGTGCCGTCGATGAGCACCACCCGCGTCACGTCGGGCAGCGCCTTGCCGTCGAGCTTGGCGGCCTGGTCTGGGTTCTCGGCGATCACCACCTTCGAGCCCGAGTCGCCGATGATGAAGCAGGCGTCCTCCGGCTCGGTGGTCGGGTAGACCGTGGTGGTCGCCGCCCCGGCGCACATGATGCCGAGGTCGGCGAGCACCCACTCGAGGCGGGTGTTCGCGGCGATCGCCACCCGGTCCTCGGCACCGACGCCGAGGGCGCGCAGCCCGGCGGCGATCGCCTTGGCCCGCTCGGCGACCTGCGCCCAGGTCAGCCACTTGACGGTCTCGCCACCGGCGCCGTCGGGCACCGGGTAGCCGAACGCGTCGCGGTCTGGGGTATCCGCGACCCGCTTGAGGAACATGTCCGGGATGGACCTATAGGGGACTTCGAGAGTCATGGCGCGTCGCCTCCGGGGGGCCGTGACGGGCGTCACGAGTCAGTAGCGTTACCGAAGAGTATTGCGTCCGGACGCCTGCGGCTAGTCCGGCTCGGCCGCGCGTGGGTCCCGACACTGCATTCAATGGTGGCTGGGGCGGGGCGCGATGGACAAACCGACCGCGCGCCGGGATGCCGATCCCTCCCTGCGGCCACCGTTCTCCGGTCAACGGGGAGGGCCCGTGTTTACAGCTTGTACACTTCGTGCCGCGGTGGCTCGGAGGAGACGTGTATGACGGTGGACACCCCCGGTTCGCTCAGCGCGCTGCGTGAGGCGAACCAGGGCCGGGTGATTCGGGCGTTGCGCAGGGCCGGCGCCATGACCCAGGCGGAGATCGCGCGCACCACCGGGCTGTCCGCCGCCACGGTCTCCAACATCGTCCGGGAGCTGCGCTCCACCGGCACGCTGACCGTCACCCCGACCTCCAGCGGCGGGCGGCGCGCCCAGCGGGTCGCCCTGGCCAGGCCCACCGGGCTCATCGTCGGCGTCGAGATCGGCGCGACCGGGCTGCGCGCCGTGCTGTGCGACCACGACCACGACGTGCTCGCCGAGGAGAGCATCCGGTACGACACCACGGTTTCGGTGGACCGGGCGTTACGGCGTACGGAGTGGCTGGTGAGCACGCTGATGCGGCAGGCGCGCGTGGACCGCGGGGCGGTGCTGGGCGTGGGTGTCGCGGTGCCGGGCCCGGTCGACGCGACCGGGCAGGTCGCCTCGCCGGCGCTGCTGCCGGTGTGGCAGGGGGTACGGATCGCGCACGACCTGGCCGAGCGGCTGGGCATGCCGGTGCACGTCGACAACGACGCGAACGCCGCGGCGCTCGGTGAGCTGGTGTGGGGCGCGGGCCGGGATGTGTCCGACTTCGTCTACCTGAAACTCTCCGGCGGTGTGGGCGCGGCGCTCGTGCTCGGCGGCGACATCTACCGGGGCGCGGCCGGCTTCGCCGGGGAGATCGGGCACATCACCGTCGACGAGCAGGGGCGCATCTGCCGGTGCGGCAACCGTGGCTGCCTGGAGACCCTGGTCGGCGGGCCGTACCTGCTGGACCTGCTGCAGCACTCCGGGCGCGCCGACGCGGCGGCCACGGTGGCCACCCTGGTCGACGCCGCGCTCGCCGGCGACCTCGGCTGCCGGAGGGTGATCGCCGACGCCGGACGGGTCGTCGGCGCGGCCGCCGCCATGCTGTGTAACGTCCTGAACCCGCGCTGCGTGGTCGTCGGTGGCGAGTTGTCAGCGGCGGGCGATCTGCTGCTCGACCCGATGCGGGAAGCGCTGGCCCGGCAGACGCTGCCGAGTGCGGTGGGCATGGTCGAGGTGGTGACCGCGCGGTTGGGGGAGCGGGCCACGGCGTTGGGGGCGGTGGCGCACGTGGAGCGGACTCTGGCCCGCGCGGCCGCAGACCCGGCGGTACGACCGGCGGGCAGACTCCGTATCAACAGCGCTACGTAGAGTGACGGACATCAGTCACCGAGGCGTTACGTTACGCAATTGTTAACCCGAATCGCGCCGTGCGTCTCATCAGCCCCAGCCGTCCGCAAACTCCGGGTGGACCGCCCTCGACCTGCGACAACGCGCACTCACCCGCGCATTCCTTCGAGAAGCGAAGCGGAGCTTCGGAATCTTCCCTCCTTGCGTTCACATCTTGACGTCAAGCCTCGGCCCGGAGTTGACTTTCCGCGCCGGCTCCACCCGGCGAACGCCAGGACCAACAACTGCGGCACATCGGATCCGTCACGCGGCGTGAGCCGCACGGTAACCAGGAGGACCAGGATGCGGACCACCATGCGACGGGGACTGGTGGCGATCGGGAGCGCCGCCCTGCTGCTCGCCGTCGCCGCTGGCTGTGCGAGCGAAAGCCAGAGCACCGGCGACGACGGCGGCGGCGTCAGCGTCGAGAACGGCTTCAAGATCGGGTTGCTGCTCCCCGAATCGAAGACCACACGGTACGAGACGTTCGACCGACCGCTCATCGAGGCGAAGCTCAAGGAGCTGTGCCCGAAGTGCGAGGTGCTGTACCAGAACGCGGACCAGCTCGAGGACAAGCAGCAGTCGCAGGCAGAGGCGATGTTCACCCAGGACGTCAAGGTGCTCATCCTCGACGCGGTGAACGCGAAGGCGGCCGAGGGCATCGTCAACAGCGCCAAGGGCAGGAACATCCCGGTGGTGGCGTACGACCGGCTCGCCGCCGGCCCGGTCGACTACTACGTCTCGTTCGACAACCGCAAGGTCGGCGAGGTCCAGGGCCAGGCGCTGCTCGACGCGCTCAGCCAGGGCGGCGACCCCAAGCGCGGCCAGATCGTCATGATCAACGGGTCGCCGACCGACCCCAACGCCGCCGACTTCAAGGCCGGCGCCCACTCGGTGCTCGACGGCAAGGTGAACATCGGCAAGGAGTACGACACCCCGGACTGGTCACCGGACAAGGCCCAGCAGGAGATGGAGCAGGCGATCACCGCGATCGGCAAGGACAACATCATCGGCGTGTACGCGGCCAACGACGGCACCGCCGGCGGGGCGATCGCGGCGATGAAGGGCGCGGGCTTCACCACCATCCCCTTCACCACCGGCCAGGACGCCGAGCTCGCGGCGATCCAGCGGATCATCTCCGGTGAACAGGGCATGACGGTGTACAAGGCGATCAAGCCGGAGGCCGAGATCGCGGCGGAGATGGCCATCGCCGCCGCGACGGGCCAGGCCTACTCCGGCCGCCCGACGGTGACCACGAACAACGGCACCAAGGACGTAGTCTCCGTCCTGCTGGACCCGATCGCGGTCACCAAGGAGAACGTCAAGGACACAGTGATCAAGGACGGCTTCTACACCGTCGACCAGATCTGCACGCCGGAGTACGCCCAGGCGTGCGCGGATCTGGGGATCAGCGCCTGACCGGGCCGTGCCGGCGCCCGTCCGCCGGGCGCCGGCACGACGGCCGGTGGCCGCAGCACAGGGACGAAAGGCAACGACGTGGCACGCGAACCCCTCCTGTCGCTCTTCGGCATCTCCAAGCGGTTCGGGGCCGTGCAGGCGCTCACCGACGCGGCGCTGGACGTGTACCCGGGTGAGGTGGTCGCCCTCGTGGGTGACAACGGCGCGGGAAAGTCGACCATGATCAAGGTGATCGCTGGGGTCCATCCGGCGGACAGCGGCACGATCCTGTGGGAAGGGCGCCCGGTCACCATCGCCAAACCGCATGACGCCACCGTGCTCGGCATCGCGACCGTGTACCAGGACCTGGCGCTCGCGGACAACATCGACGTCGTGGGCAACCTGTTCCTCGGGCACGAGATCAGGCGCTTCGGGATCCTCGACGAGATCAGCATGGAGCAGCGGGCCCGGGAGCTGCTGGCCACTCTGGACGTGAAGATCCCCAACGTGCGGGTGCCGGTCGCGGCGCTGTCCGGCGGGCAGCGGCAGTCCGTGGCGATCGCCCGCTCGCTGCTCGGTGAGCCGAAGGTCGTGCTGCTCGACGAGCCGACGGCGGCGCTCGGGGTCGCCCAGACCGCACAGGTGCTCGACCTGATCGAACGCCTGCGCGACCGCGGGCTCGGCGTGATCCTCATCAGCCACAACCTCGCCGATGTCAAGGCGGTGGCGGACCGGGTCGTGGTGCTCAGGCTCGGCCACAACGCGGGGGAGTTCGACATGGCTACGGCGACCCAGGAGCAGATCGTCCAGGCGATCACCGGCGCCTCGGACAACGCCGTGACGCATCGGGCCCGGACCGGTGCCGCGCCGAGGGGCGCCGCAGCCGCGAGGGGCGCCGGGACTTCTGGGCAGGCCTCGCCCGTCGGCGACACCGGCGGCGTGCGTGCGGAGGGGCAGGAATGAGTACGACCACCAGGGGCAACCCATCCCTCGCTGGGCAGCCGGCACCCCCGGGCGGCCTTGGGGTGCCTGCGGCGGTGTACTCGCCGCGGGCGCTGGCCGACGCCCTGCAGCGGCGAGTGCGCTCGGGCGAACTCGGGCCGCTGCCGGTGATCGTGGGCCTGATCGTCATCGCGGTGGTGTTCCAGTCCCTGAACAGCAACTTCCTCACCGCGCAGAACCTGTACTTCCTGACCCTGCAGATGGTCTCCGGCGGGGCCATCGCCGTCGGCGTGGTGCTGGTGCTGCTGCTCGGTGAGATCGACCTGTCCGTCGGATCGGTCTCGGGCGTCGCAGGTACGGTGCTCGCCGTCGTCACCGTCCGCAACGGACTGCCCGACTGGACCGGGATCCTCTGCGCGCTGGCCGTCGCCGCGGCGATCGGCACACTGCACGGCGGCATCTTCGCCCGGGTCGGCGTCCCGTCCTTCGTGGTCACGCTCGGCGGGTTGATGGGCTGGCAGGGTCTGCAACTGTGGCTGCTCGCCCCGCAGGGCACCATCAACTTCCCGTACGACGGTTTCATCGGCAAGATCACCCACACCAACCTGACCCGCCCGATGGGTTGGGTGCTGGCCGCCCTGGTCGTGCTGCTCTACCTCGGCGCCGGGCTGCTCGACCGCCGCCGCCGCGCCCGGATCCACCTACCTACGACATCCGTCGCCGGTCTGCTCGCCCGCGCGGTCGCGCTCGCCGCCGTGGTGTTCGGCGCGGTGGCCGTCCTCAACGCGTACGCGGGCGTGCCGGTCGCCCTGGTGATCCTCGTCGGCCTGGTGGTCGGGTTCGACCTCGTGCTGCGGCGCACCCGGTTCGGTCGCAGCGTCTTCGCGATCGGCGGCAACGTCGAAGCGGCCCGCCGAGCGGGCATCCCGGTGACCGCGGTGCGGGTCTCGGTGTTCGCGCTCGCCTCCACCCTCGCCGCCGTCGGCGGCATCCTCGCCGCTTCCCGCTCGTACTCGGTCGGACAGAGCAGCGGCGGTAGCGACACCCTGCTGCTGGCGATCGCGGCGGCGGTGATCGGCGGCACCAGCCTGTTCGGTGGACGGGGCAGCACCTACTCGGCGCTGCTCGGCGCCCTCGTCCTCGGCGCGATCACCAACGGCATGCTGCTGCTCAGCCTCGACACGTCGGTCCGGTTCATGATCACCGCGGCGGTGCTCGTCGGCGCGGTGGTGCTGGACTCGCTGGCCCGGCGCGGTCGCCGCCTGAGTGGACGCGAGTAGCCGAGCCGTCCCGGCATCTCCGGGAATGTGTCACCCCGGCACGCCGGCGGGTCCGCGCCCTCCCTGAAGGTGCGGACCGGCTACCGGCTACCGGCGTCAGCGGGTCAGCTGGTCACGTCGCGGCCGCCGAAGCGGGCCCACGCCGCCGCCAGGAAGACCGCGGTGTACGCGGCCGCCGACCACAGCCCGGCCCGGATGTCACCGGTGGCGATCGGGTCGCGCAGCAGGTCGCCGAAGACGAGCCAGTAGTGGGTCGGCAGGTACTCGTGGATCGCCGACAGCTGCGGGATCTGGTCGAGGATCTGGCTGGCGATGGCGAGTATGACGATCGCGATCGTGGCCCCGATCGGCTGCTCGGTCAGCGTGGAGACGAACAGCCCGATCGCGCCGAGCGCCGACAGGCAGGCCGCAAGGTAGAGACAGACCAGCAGGACCCGGCCGGCCCCGGCCGCAAAGGGCAGCTGAGTGCCAGAGAGCGTGGTCACCGGGCCGCCGCCGAACAGCGCCAACCCGAGGACCGAGCCGACGCCGGCCACCAGGAACACCGCCGCGACCGTGAACACCACGATCGCGCAGAACTTCACCGCCAGCAGCCGGGTGCGGTGCACGGGCACGGCGAGCAGATAGCGCAGCGTGCCGAGATTCGCCTCTCCGGCCACCGAGTCCCCAGCGATCGCGCCAACCGCCAGCGGCAGGAACAGCGGTAGCTCCAGGACCAGCGCGGCGAGCGCCACAAACAGCCCGTTGCCTGCGATGTAGGCGAAGAACGGGCCGTCGCCGCCCGGTCGATCGGCGACCTTCAGGGCGACCGCGAGGATGACCGGCACGGCGGCGAGCACCGCGAGGCCCGCCCAGTTGCGTCGCCGCCCGAAGATCAGCCACAGCTCGGACCGGAGGAACCGGGTGCTGAACCGGGCGGGTGCCGCGAGCACCCCGTCACCCGCTGACATCGAAGCCCTCCCCGGTCAGCCCCACGAACAGCTCCTCGAGGTCGGTGGCGCGCACCGCGAACCCGCGGACCGGCACCCCCTCGGCGACCAGCGCCGCGACCACCTTCTCCGGCTCGACCTGGCCGGCGAGCGCGGTGACCAGGTCCCCGGACGCGGCCGCCTCGCGCAGCCCCAGAGCGGTGAGCGTGCGGACCGCCGCGGTCGGCTCACTGGTGCGTACCTCGATCCGGGGCGCGGTGCGTGCCCGTAGCGCCGCCAGCGAGTCCTGGGCGACCAGGCGGCCGACGTGCATGACCCCGACATGCGTGCAGATCTGCTCCACCTCCGACAGCAGGTGGGTGGAGAGCAGCACGGTCGCGCCGTCGGCGGCGAGCGCGGTGAGGATCGCGCGCACCTCGCGGGTGCCCTGCGGGTCCAGGCCGTTGGTGGGCTCGTCGAGGATCAGCAGTTCGCGCGGCTTGATCAGGGTGGCGGCGATGGCCAGGCGCTGGCGCATGCCCAGCGAGAACGCCCGGTACCGCTTGCCGGCGGCGGCGAGCAGACCGACCCGGTCCAGTGCGGCGTCGATGCGGGCCCGTGCGGTGCGCGGGTCGGCGGTGCGGTCGGCGGCGTCCAGACGGCGCAGGTTGTCACGGCCGGACAGGTACGGGTGGAACGCCGGACCCTCCACCAGCGACCCGACCCGGGGCAGCGCCTCGGCCAGCCGCGCCGTACCGAGCAGGGTATGCCGGCCGGCGGTCGGGCGGATCAGCCCGAGCAGCATCCGGATCGTCGTGGTCTTGCCCGACCCGTTCGGCCCGAGGAACCCGTACACCGCGCCGCGCGGCACGGCCAGGTCGATGTGGTCGACCGCGACCTGACCGGAGCGGAACCGTTTGGTCAGGCCCTCGGACGCGATGGCGAGGTCGGACATCACGCGTCGGCCGCCACGGCGTAGAGCCGCTGCGGGGTCACCGCGCCCGCGAGCACCCGGCCGTCATCGGTGACGAGCACGGTGAGCAGCCGCGACCGCAGCAGCCGCCCGCTGCCCCAGTCGCCGCTCACCCGCGGCAAAGTGGCCAGGTACGCCCGCAGCGGGTGGCCGTCCTCGCGCAACGCGATTCCTTCGCCCAGCCCGGGCAGCCGCGCCACGAGCACCGAGGTCCAGCCGCTGCCGACCACCCGCACCGGTGCCGCTTCGGCGGTCTGGGGCTCGCTCGGGACGTACGGGTAGTACC
Source organism: Micromonosporaceae bacterium (assembly GCA_047459115.1). GTDB lineage: Bacteria > Actinomycetota > Actinomycetes > Mycobacteriales > Micromonosporaceae > VSCG01. The sequence continues at coordinate 481 of VSCG01000081.1, read as the reverse complement.
GGCGTTCGGGCGTGCCAAGGCGCTCGTGCGCTCCGGTGCCCGGAAGCTGGCGGAGGTCCGGGCGCTGGCCGGGGGCGGCCTCCTCGACCCGGGTGCCGGGCGGCGGGGTGAACCGGAAGTGTTCGTCGCCGGGCCGGGTGAAGTCGACCTGCCGGAAGCCGACCTCGAACGCGGGCGAGGCCGAGCCCTTCGCGAAGACCTGCACCCGCAGCGGCACCCGCTGCTCGCCATCGACCGCGAGGCGGACCTCGCGGACCAGCGACGCGGCCTCGCGCGGGGCGAGGACCAGTTCGTACGCGGCGCGTCCGGCCACCCGGGCGGTGCCGGCCGTGGTGACGACCGTGCTCGGATCCAGCGCGGCGAGCACCCGCTCGGCGGCCTCCTGCGGGGTGGCCGGCAGCAGCCCGTGCGCCGACCGCCGACCGGGCGCGGCCCCGGGCCGCTCGTCGGCGCGCTCCGGCAGCGTCCAGCGCGTGGCAGC
>VSCG01000080.1:0-14369 GCA_047459115.1 Micromonosporaceae bacterium | reverse complement strand
CACCCCCACCGGGCATTCCCCGCCACCGCGTCGCCGGGGATCCCAAGGCCAGCCCGCCAAAGCCCGGCACGAATCGGTCGTAGACACCGTCGGTGGCCGGACAGCCCAACCCACATCCGGGTCAATACTTCGGGCAAACAGACAATCATGCCCATACACCCGGCAAGGCATATCGCCCGAGCCGGGTAACTGATTCGGCTGATGTCATGATCGACGCAATGTCAGGGACATTGGGGTTATGCAGTGCCATGATCACAACAAAGTCCCCGACATTGGGTGGATCTTGGGGCCCGGTGCCTGCTAAGACAGCAAAATCGGGATGGCTGGGCCGAGACGGGCCACATCAAGGGCTGAGCACCTACTCCGGGCCCTTGCGGGGTACGTCCGATGCCCGCCCGCGGGACAGCTCTCCCCCGGTCGGCGGCCGCTCCTCCCCCAGCGCCGGCAGCGCCACGTCGTCCTCGGCCGCGGCAGCGTACTCCTCCGTCTCCTCGATCGGCTCGACCACGTCCTCGCCGGCGGCCGGCCGTACCGGCGGCGTGATCGGCTTATCCGGGACGGCCGGACCCCGCCCGGGATTCTCGGTACCTGACGTCATGTTCCGGCCCCCTCGGCCCTCGACCTCGTACGGCATAACGAACCACCCAGCCGGGTCGTCATTCGCCGTTCGGCTCGAGCGCGGCGAGGACCACAGAATTGGGCTGGACCCTGACGTAACGGAAGGGTGTTGTCTGGTGCCCGAAGGGAGGGAGAACCCGATGGCGTACACCGTCGGAGAGGTGGCGCGGCTCGCCAGGGTGACCGTGCGCACGCTGCACCACTACGACGAGATCGGCCTGCTGTCGCCTACCGCCCGGACGAGCGCCGGCTACCGCCGGTACAGCGACGCGGACCTGGAGCGGCTGCAGCAGATCCGGTACTACCGGGAGCTGGGGTTCTCCCTGGAGGAGATCGGGGCCATCCTCGACGACCCGCAGGCGGACCCCGTCGAGCACCTGCGCCGCCAGCACGAGCTGCTCACGGTACGGATCAAGCGGCTGCAGGAGATGGTCACGGCCATCGAGTTCGCGATGGAGGCGAGAACATTGGGCATCCAACTGACCCCGGAGGAACGGTTCGAGGTCTTCGGTGACTTCAACCCGGACGAGTACGCGGAGGAGGTCGAGCAGCGCTTGGGCGGCACCGACGCGTACCGGGAGTCCATGAACCGGGTCGGGCGGTACACGAAGGAAGACTGGCTGCGCCACAGGCAGGCGAACGCCGACTGGGCCGAGCGCCTGGTGGCGGTGATGGAGTCGGGCGCACCGGCGGACAGCCCCGAGGCGATGGAGCTGGCCGAGGAGCACCGCCAGTTGATCTGCCGGTGGTTCTACGAGTGCACCTATGAGATCCACACGGGCCTGGCCGACATGTACGTGGACGACCCGAGGTTCACGGCGTACTACGAGAAGATCAAGCCCGGCATGGCGGCGTACCTCCGGGAAGCGATCCACGCCAACGCGATCGCGCGCGCGTAGCGGGCCTGACCGGCGCGGATTCGCCGCCGGCCTGGCGGAGGACGATCAACGAAGGAGCCGGTGATCCGGCGCAACGCCGGACAGCACGTGGTGTGCCGCGCCAGCTCCGGCCGGGCCGGCTGTCCGCCCTCGTCGCGCCGGTTGGCGGTCAGCTGCGCCGGGCGAGGACGACGCAGCAGCGGTCGGGCCCGGGGTCGAGCCGGACGTCCACATCGGTGTGGCCGAGTTCCTCGGTGAGCGCGGCGACGAGGTCGAGGTTCATGCCGCACACCAGCTCGAGGTGCCGCGCGGCCAGCGCGTGGAACGGACAGTTCGCGAGGACTAGGCGGTCCGCCTGGACGCGCGGCTCGTACCCGCAGGAGGCGAGCACGCCGGCGAGCGAGTCCAGCGGCGGGGCGTCCGTGTCGAGGTCGCCCTCGACGCGGGCTCGCGTGCCGAGTCGGCGGCCCGCCGCGGCCGCCGATCGGGCGACCGCCTCGCGCACCGATCCACCGGCCCGGGTGGCCTCCTCGACCGCGTCAGCCAGGATCTCACCTGCGAGGTCGTAGCGACGCTCGGGAAGGGTGACCGACACCTCGCGCGCGGCGCGGCGGTACAGCTTCGCGGGCCGGCCCGCGCCCGGCCCCTGTCGCCCGGACAGGCGCCGGAACTCGACATCGAGCAGGCCCTCGTCGGCGAGCCGGTCCAGGTGGAACTTGACCACGTGCCGCGGTACGCCGGTCTCCGCCGCGACCTGGTCGCGACCGACCGGCTCGGGCTGGGCGGCGACGTAGCGGTACAGCTGACGCCGGACCGGTTCGGCGAGCGCACCGATGCAGGCGACGCGGGAGTCGAAGTCGTCGGGCACGAGAGGACTCTTTCTTGTCGGCGCTCAGCCAACTCTATCGGACGTAACGCTTGACGTAAGACTTGCGGAACTCTATCGTACATACAACTCTCTTTTAGAGATTGGACGAGCCCATGGCGCCAACACCCGACGCCCAGCCGCTCGCGGACCGGGCGACGCACGCCACGTGGCGTCGCCTGATCGCCCTCGCCGCACTGCTCAGCGCATTCATCGCGATCCTGGCGGTGCGCGCACCCGCCGAAGCCGTCCCCGCCACGGACCACGCCGGCAACGCCGTCGACCACGCGCACGGCCCGACCCTGCTTCCCCCGCGCACCACCGCACAGGTGGCCTTCCACGACCAGATGCGCAAGCTCTGGGAGGACCACGTCACGTGGACCAGGCTCGCGATCGTGTCCTTCGCCGCGGAATCCGCCGGGTTCGACGAGACCGCGGCCCGGCTGCTGCGCAACCAGGCGGACATCGGGGACGCGGTCAAGCCCTTCTACGGCGAGAAGGCCGGGAACCAGCTGACCGCGCTGCTGCACGATCACATCACCATCGCCGTCGAACTGCTGCAGGCGGCGAAGGCCGACGACGGCGCCGCCTTCGAGGACGCACGCGTCCGCTGGTACGCCAACTCCGACGACGTCGCCGACTTCCTCTCCGCGGCCAACCCGCGCTGGTGGCCGCAGGCCGACATGCGGGCGGCCATGCGTACCCACCTCGACCAGACCTTGGCCGAAGCCGCGCACGAACTCGCCGGGGACTACGCGGCGTAGCGTCGCGGACTACGAGGAGATCCACAGCCACATCCTGGCGATGGCCGACCTGCTCAGCGCGGGCATCATGCGGCAGTTCCCCGGCCGCTTCGGGGGCTGACCGTCGGGCCCGACCGCGACCGGACGGCCGACTGGGCCCGGGGGCAGTAGGCCGTCCGGTCGTCCCGGCGCCCGGATCGTTGCGGCGGCACCACCCGCACCCCGAGTTTCGTCAGCCCGTCCGGCGCCGCTCCGACGGCTCGACATCGACGGGACCGCCGAGGCCGTCGAGGGCCGCGGCGATGGTGACGCGGGTGACCCGACCGGGTGGTTCGCCGGCGTCCATCGCGGTCACCGCCGTGTTGATCAACCCTTGCAGCAGCGTGGCGGCGAGCGCCGGGTGGGGGTGGCCGAGCTCAGCGAACAGCGGCGCGGCGCTCGGCACCAGTTCGTGGTGCAGGCGGACGATACGCTCCCGCGCCTCGTGCGACATGGGCGCGTTGGCCAGGGCATACGCGATCCGACGCTGCCGGGCGGCCCGCAACTGCGCCCGTACGAAGGCGACGATCTGCTCCCGCGGCGTCGTGGCGCGTCGCACCGCCGCGTTGATCTCGGCGGCAACGAGCGGCAGTTCCGCCTCGCAGAGCGCGACCACGACCTCGTCCTTCGTGCGGAAGTAGGTGTAGACCGTGGACCGGGCCAGGCCGGCCCGCTGGGCGAGAGCCGCGAAGCTCAACGCCGGGTACCCGCCCTCGAGGAGCAGGTCCCGCGCGGCATCCAGCAGCGCGGCGCGCTGCCTGGCGCGGTGCTCCGCGAGAGTCGCGGCGTTGATCTTCGGCATGTCCCGATGCTAGCCAGGCACGTGTGCTGACCGACGCGTCCGCTACCCGGGCACGTCGCTGACCGGCCTCGCCAGCCGGCTCGGGTACCAGATCCTCGGGCCGATGAGGCGGAACAGCGCGGGCACGAGCGCGCCACGGATCAGGAACGTGTCGAGCAGCAGGCCGACCGCCATCGCGAAACCGAACTGCAGCAACGAGTTCAGCGGCTGGGTCATCAGGACGGCGAACGTGCCGGCCAGGATCAGCCCCGCGGAGGTGATCACCCCGCCGGTGCGGGTCAGCGCCACCCGGATGCCGTCGACGAAGCCGTGCCTGGTCATCTCCTCACGGATCCGGCTGGCGAGCAGGATGTTGTAGTCCACGCCGAGCGCGACCAGGAAGATCAGGGAGTAGAGCAGGACCCGGTTGTTGGTGCCGGCGTGATCACCGATGACGACCCAGGTGAGGATCGTCGCGCCGAGCGCGGCGAGCAGCGACAGCGCGGTGGTGGCCAGCAGCACCAGCGGCGCGAGCAGCGCGCGCAGCAGCAGCCCCAGCACCGCGAAGATCAGGACCGTCATCGCCACGGCCACGACCGCGAAGTCCCGCAGATCCCCCGTACGGTGGTCCAGTGCGTTGGCGCTCTCCCCGCCCACCAGCACCCGGCCGGTCGGCAGCGCCTCGTCGGCCACCTGGCGGATCTGGTGCGTGCGTTCCAGCGCCGGCGTGTCGTACGGGTCGTCGGCGTACACCACCTGCAACCGCGCCACCTGCCCGTCGGCGGACAACTGCGGCGGGCTCACGTGGCTGACCCCGTCGATGCCGCGGATCGCCTCGCCGACCGTGGCCGCGGCGCCGCTCGGATCCGGCGCCGCCACCACCACGGTCGTCGGTGCCAGCTGTCCCTCGGGGAACGCGGTGGAGAGCAGCTGCTGGCCCCGTAGCGAGTCGGTTTCACCGCGCAGGTCGCTGATGAGGTTGGCGTTGGGGGTGTAGCCGAGGACGCCGGTGGCGAGGGCGGCGAGCAGAGCGACGCTGGCCGCGGCGACCGCCCCGGGACGGCGGGTGACCAGGGCCGCCACCCGCCCCCACAGGGAACGCTCGCCGGGATCGCGCTGGACCCGCTTCATCGGCCAGAACGCCGCCCGACCGAGCAGCAGCACCGCGGCGGGCACGAAGGTGAGGCTGATCAGCAGGACGAAGGCCACGCCCAGAGCGAGGAACGGACCGAACTCCCGCGTGCTGGGGACGACCGCGAGCAGCATGGTGAGCAGCGCGAGCACGACGGTCATGCCGCTGGACAGCACCGCCGGGCCGACGTTGCGCAGGGTGGAGCGCATCGCCGCGTACGCGCCGTCGGTGTCGCCGACCTCCTCACGGAAGCGCATCAGGACGAACAGCGCGTAGTCCGTGCCGGCGCCGAAGAGGAGCACGGTCATGATCGATGCGGCCTGGGAGTCGATGGAGATGATGCCGGCATCGGCCAGCGCCGCCCCGACCGCGTTGGTCAGTTGCATGGCGATCCCGACGCCGACCAGCGGGATCAGGGCCAGCAGCGGCGACCGGTAGATGAGCAGCAACAGCACCAGCACGAGCAGTACGGTGAAGCCGAGCAACACGAAGTCGGCGTGGCGGAACACCTCGACGGTGTCGGTGGCGATGCCGGCCGGGCCGGTGAGCCGGATCTCCGTCTGGCCCGCTCCGGTGCCCGCGATCTCTCGGATCTGCCGCACGGTTTCGGCGAACCGTTCGTCGTTGCTCGCCAACCCGGTGATCGGAACCAGGATCATCGAGGTGGTGCCGTCGGCGGAGACCAGGCTCTGCCGGGCCTGCGGCACGGTCGCCGTGCTGACCGCCCCGGTCACCCCGGTCGGCGCATCGGGCCCGGCGAGAGCCTCGCTGATCCTGGCGATCTCGGCCTCGTCCGCGGCGTCGAGTCCGCCCGGGTTGCGTACCACGATGATTGCCGGCACCCCCTGCTGATCCGGGAACTTCTCCAGCAGCAGGTCCCGCGCCTCGGCGGACTGGGTGCCGGGGATCGGCGCGTTGGCGCCCCCCTCCTGCTTGACCTCGTCGACGGTCGGGGCCAACCGGGGCACGATCCCGGCGAGCAGGATCCACAGGCCGACCACGATCAGCGCGCGGGTACGGGATCGGGCGACCAGGTGGCCGAGCGTGGTCATCATGCGGTCCAGTCCTGTCTGTATCCGGCACGGTTGGCGGTGAGCCCCGGGCACTTTACCGACTAAGCGTCGGCATCATACCGACGGCATGTCGGTAACCCAGACCCCGGATCGCCGCTCCGCCCAGAGCCAGAGAATCAGGCGGCCTCGATCAGACGCCGACGTACGCCGCGAGGTGCTCGCCGGTGAGAGTGGAACGGGCGGCGACGAGCTCGGCTGGGGTGCCCTCGAAGACGATCCGCCCGCCGTCGTGACCGGCGCCGGGGCCGAGGTCGATGATCCAGTCGGCGTGCGCCATGACCGCCTGATTGTGCTCGATGACGATGACCGACTTGCCGGAGTCGACGAGCCGGTCGAGCAGGCCGAGCAACTGTTGGACATCGGCGAGGTGCAGGCCGGCGGTCGGCTCGTCGAGGACGTAGACACCGCCGTCGGCGCCCATGTGGGTGGCCAGCTTGAGCCGCTGCCGCTCCCCGCCGGACAGCGTGGTGAGCGGCTGACCCAGGGTGAGGTAGCCGAGCCCGACGTCGGCGAGCCGCCGCAGGATCGCGTGCGCCGCCGGCGTGCGCGCCTCGCCGGCGGCGAAGAACTCCTCGGCCTCGGTCACCGACATCGCCAGTACCTCGCTGATGTCGCGGCCGCCGAGGCGGTACTCCAGCACCGACGCCTGGAACCGCTTGCCCTCGCACTCCTCGCAGGTGGTGGCGACGCCGGCCATGATCGCCAGGTCGGTGTAGATCACCCCGGCGCCGCTGCAGGTGGGGCAGGCACCCTCGGAGTTGGCGCTGAACAGCGCCGGCTTGACGCCGTTCGCCTTCGCGAACGCCTTGCGGATCGGGTCGAGCAGCCCGGTGTACGTCGCCGGGTTGCTGCGCCGGGAGCCACGGATCGGCGTCTGGTCGACCGCCACCACCCCGTCGCGTTGGGACACTGAGCCGTGGATCAGCGAGCTCTTGCCCGAACCGGCCACCCCGGTGACCGCGACCAGCACGCCGAGCGGGATGTCGACGTCGACATCGCGCAGGTTGTGGGTGCGCGCGCCGCGCACCTGCAGCACCCCTGACGGTGTGCGCACCTTCTCCTTGAGCGCGGCCCGGTCGTCCAGGTGCCGTCCGGTGAGTGTGCCGCTGGCCCGCAGTCCCTCCACGGTGCCCTCGAAGACGATCTCCCCACCGGCCGTACCGGCACCGGGCCCCAGGTCGACGACGTGGTCGGCGATCAGGATCGTCTCCGGCTCGTGCTCCACGACCAGGACCGTGTTGCCCTTGTCGCGCAGCCGCAGCAGCAGGTCGTTCATCCGCTGGATATCGTGGGGGTGCAGCCCGATGGTCGGCTCGTCGAAGACGTAGGTGACATCGGTCAGGCTCGAGCCGAGGTGGCGGATCATCTTGACACGCTGCGCCTCACCGCCCGACAGCGTGCCCGACGGTCGGTCCAGGCTCAGGTAGCCCAGCCCGATCTTTACGAACGAGTCGAGGAGGTGTCCCAGCCCGGCCAGCAGTGGCCCGACCGACGGCTCGTCGAGACCACGCACCCACTCGGCCAGGTCGCTGATCTGCATCGCGCAGGCATCCGCGATGCTGATCCCCTTGATCTTCGAGGACCGGGCCGCCTCACTCAGCCGGGTGCCGTCGCACTCCGGGCAGGTGGTGAAGGTCACCGCCCGGTCCACGAACGCCCGGATGTGCGGCTGCATCGCCTCGCGGTCCTTGGACAGGAAAGACTTCTGGATCCGCGGGATCAGCCCTTCGTACGTGACGTTGATCCCGTCGACCTTGACCCTGGTCGGCTCCTTGTAGAGGAGGTCGTGCAACTCCTTCTTGGTGAACTTCTTGATCGGCTTGTCCGGATCGAAGAAGCCGCAGCCGCGGAAGATGCGGCCGTACCAACCGTCCATGCTGTAGCCGGGGATGATGAGCGCGCCCTCGTTGAGCGACTTGCTGTCGTCGTACAGCGCCGACAGGTCGAAGTCGGTGACGCGGCCCATCCCCTCACAACGCGGACACATGCCGCCGAGACGGGTGAAGGTCACTTTCTCGGCCTTCTTGTGACCGCGCTCGACAGTGATCGCACCCGCCGCCCGGACCGAGGCGACGTTGAAGGAGAACGCCTGAGGCGGACCGATGTACGGCTGCCCGAGCCGGCTGAACAGGATACGCAGCATCGCGTTGGCGTCAGTCACCGTGCCGACCGTCGAGCGGGGATTGGCGCCGATCCGCTCCTGGTCGACGACGATCGCGGTCGTCAGCCCTTCCAGCAGATCGACCTCCGGCCGGTCGAGCGTCGGCAGGAAACCCTGCACGAACGCCGAGTAGGTCTCGTTGATCAGCCGCTGCGACTCCGCTGCGATCGTGCCGAACACCAACGAACTCTTGCCCGAGCCGGAGACGCCGGTGAACACCGTCAACCGGCGCTTCGGAATCTCGACGCTGACGTCCTTCAGGTTGTTCTCGCGCGCACCCTGCACACGGATGACATCGTGACTGTCCGCAACGGGCACCGCAGCCGACTGCCGCTCGGTCCTCGTGGCCATGCTTATCGTGCCTCCATCTGACAGGGTTGCGACACCGCTTCGTCCGTATCGGGCACAGCTGTGATCATCAGACGCTCGACGCAACTCCTGGATGCGGACCATGTTGCCAGCCGCGTGTCCATGCCGGTCACGCTAGTTGCGGCCCGGTGACCCACGCTTCTCGATTCCTGACCGGCCTGGCCACCCTCTTCACCACACACGGGGGTATCCCCGCGATCACGTGCGAGCGCCTCGACGTTCCGCGACCGGCGTTCGTCACCTTGCGACCGTGCCACGTCCCGGCGCAGTTGCCCAGCACCACCATCGCGGTGGTGGGCCGGGCGGGACTCGAACCCGCGACCGAGGGATTATGAGTCCCCTGCTCTAACCCGCTGAGCTACCGGCCCGAGCGGCCCCCCGTCATCGGCGGCCGCGCGCCAATCCTGCCAGACGATCCCCGTACGACGAAGCGCCCACCTCGATCGAGACGGGCGCCAGATGATCAAGCTCCCCCGATAGGACTCGAACCTATAACCTACCGGTTAACAGCCGGTTGCTCTGCCAATTGAGCTACGGGGGATCGCAGTGACCGGCGATCCGGGGACCGCCGGGGCGACCGGTCTAGAGTACCGGACGAGACCGGGGTCCGCGCCACCGGGTTACCGAAGTGACACGTCCGACGCCGAAAGTGACACGCCCGAGACGGACAAACCGTCCTTGACGTTTCCGTCTCATCCGTACGAGGGAATATAGGTCAGTCAGCAGGACAGACGACGCAGGAACGGCGACTCTGGGCATCGGACCCAGGTGCCCGACCAGCCATGCCGGCAAGGAGGAGACCGAGATGCGTGGAAAGCTGATGTTCCTCGGCGGCTTGGCCGTGGGCTACGTCCTCGGCACCCGTGAGGGACGCGAGCGCTACGAGCAGCTCATGCGCAGCGCCCGCAAAGTCGCCGATCACCCCACGGTGCAGGAGGCACGCGGGGTCATCCAGGCGCAGGCGAGCCGGCTGTACGCCGAGGGCAAGGAAGCGCTCTCGGAGCGGTTCGGAGGCACGAAGCTCGGCGAGCGGATGAAGCCCATGTCGACGGGCGGCGACGCGAAGCCGGTCGAGGCGGGCACTCTGGGCGGCGCCCAGAGCGAGGGCGCCTAGACCGAGGGCGCCTAGGCCGCCGCGCGCCGGGGTGAGGGGCGGCGGTCACTTCGGGTAGCGGGCGGCGGTCACTTCAGCAGCAGCCGGGCCATCCGCCGGCCGGCCACCCAGACGCCGAGCGCGCCGAGCGCGGCCAGGTACCCGACGTGCCAGAGCAGCCCCCACTCCAGCGAGCCGGTCGTCACGCCCCGCAGCAGTTCGACTGCGTGGTACAGCGGTGTGACCTCGACGAGCAACCGCATCGGGTCGGCGTAGGAGCCGACCGGGACGAACGTGCCGGAGAACAGGAACAGCGCGAACTGCACTGTGCCCAGCACGTCGAAGTCCTGCCAGCTGCGCATGAACGTGGACAGCGCCATGCCGACCCCGCCGAACGAGAGGCCGACCAGCAGGGTCGCCGGGAACGCCACGAGCGCCCAACCAGGTGCCGTGAGGCCCATGACCGCCATGATCACCAGGAACGCACCGGAGTAGAGCGATCCCCGGGCCAGGCCCCACAGCAGCTCACCGAACGCGATCTCCAGCGGCCGCACCGGCGTCGCGAGCACCGCGTCGTAGAGCTTCATGAACTTCATCTTCCCGAAGAAGTTGAACGTCGACTCCGACAGCGCCCCGTTCATCGCCGAGGCGGCGAGCATCGCGGGGGCGACGAACGTCGCATAGGCCACCAGTCGGCCGTCGGGCAGCGCGATGTCCCCGACCAGGGCGCCGACGCCCACGCCGATCGACAACAGGTACAGCAGTGGCTCGAAGAAGCCGGAGACCACCACGATCCAGTACGCGGAGCGCAGCGCGGCGATGTTGCGGTAGGTGACCGCACCGGCGCGCCTGGCCGACCCGGTGTACCGGCCGTACTGCCGGGCCCGGCTCGCTATGACCATCGATACCACGGTCGTCTCCTCACACCACCAGCCGACGCCGGTACGCCAGCCACGCCAACCAGAACCCGACGACCGCCCAGGCGGCGAGGTACGCCAGGTGACCGGCGAGACGGACCGGATCGCCGGATCCGAACGTCGCCGCACGACACACCTCGACGGCGTGCCACAGCGGCGACCCGTACGCCAGCCAGCGCACTGCCGCCGGCAGCGACTCCACGGGGAAGAACACGCCCGAGAACAGCGACATCGGGATCACCACGAAGCGCTGCAGCAGCGGGAAGTAGCTGTCGGTGTCCAGCAGGGCGGCGTATGCGAAGGTCGGCGCGGCCGTGGCGAGCCCGAGCAGCCCGGCGACGAGCGGCACGGCGACGGCCCACGGCGAGTGCACCGCGCCGAAGACGGCGGTGACCGCGACGAAGACCGCGGCGGTGGACACCACGCGCAGCGCCACGAACAGCAGGTCGCCGGCGAGGATGTCGACGACGCGCAGCGGCGTGGCGACCTGTGCCTGGTAGGTACGCACCCAGACGAACTTGCTCATGACCGGCCAGCTGGATTCGCCGAAGGCGACCTGCAGGGCCGTCGCGGCGATCATGCCGGGGACGATGTAGTCGAGGTAACGCACGTCGCCGAGCCGGCCGCCGGCGTCGACGAAGGATCCGACGCCCACCCCGAAGCCGAGGACGAACAGCACCGGCAGGACGAACGACGACATGGCCGAGCCGCGCCAGGTGCGCTTGTAGCCCACCAGGTCGCTTTCGAGCACGGCGAGAGCCGGGTGCGCCATCAGTCCACCAACGTCCGGCCGGTCAGGTGCAGGAACACGTCCTCCAGCGTGCTGCGGCGCACCAGCACGCTGGCCGGAGTGAGCCCTCGATCGTGCACGGCGGCGGTGGCGGCGTCGCCGTCGTCGGCGTACAGCAGGAGCCGGTCGGGCAGCACCTCGACGCGCTCGCCGATGCCGGTCAGCTTGCCGGCCACGTCCGCCAGCGGCTCGGCGCGGAAGCGCAGCTCGACCACCTCCCGGGTCGAGTAGGTCTCGATCAGTGACCGCGGCGAGCCCTCGGCCACGATCTTGCCGCCGTCCATCACCACCAGCCGGTCGCACAACTGCTCGGCCTCGTCCATGTAGTGGGTGGTCAGCACCAGGGTCACGCCCTGCTGCTTGAGCCGGAACAGCCGCTCCCACACCAGGTGCCGGGCCTGCGGGTCGAGCCCGGTGGTCGGCTCGTCGAGCAGCACGATGTCCGGCTCGTTGACCAGCGCGCGGGCGATGGTCAACCGGCGCTTCATGCCGCCCGACAACGGCTCGACCTTGCTGCCCGCCCGCTCGGTGAGCTGCACGAAGTCCAGGAGCTCGGCGGCGCGTTGCCGCGCCACCCGCCGCGGGATGCCGAAGTAGCGCGCGTAGGTGGTCAGGTTCTCCCGCACGGTCAGCTCCGGGTCGAGGGAGTCCTGCTGCGGGCAGACGCCCAGCCGGCCCCGGATCGCCGGCCCGTCGCGCAGCGGGTCCATCCCGAGGACGCGCAGGATGCCGCCGCTCGGCGGCGACACACAGCCGATCATGCGCATCGTCGAGCTCTTGCCGGCGCCGTTCGGGCCGAGGAAGCCGAACGCCTCGCCCCGGTGGACATCGACGTCGATGCCGTCCACCGCGGTGAAGTCGCCGAAGCGTTTCACCAGCCCACGGGCGTGGATCAGGGGTAACGAGTCGGACACGTGGCGACCCTAACGCAGGGGTACGCCATTTCCGCCACGAGTTTTCCGTCACGCACGCCACATCGTCCGCCCGGGTGGCCCTGAAACCAAGCTCCACCCCCACCTGGCCGGGTGAAGCATATTGACGACCACCCGGGCCGTGCCGCATGGTAATCGATACATGCAATTCGGCCTATGGAGGAGCCATGCTCAGACGTACGCTGAGAGCCCTCGCCGCCCTCGCCGTCACCGCGGCTGCGGGCGTGGTCGGCGCCGTGGGTGTCGCCACCCCCGCCCACGCGGACGGCTGCTACACCTGGGGACGCACGCTGTCGCAGGGTATGAGCGGCGAGGACGTCCGCCAGCTGCAGATCCGCGTCGCCGGCTACCCGGGCTACCAGTCGGTCCTCGCCCTCGACGGGGTCTTCGGCCCGCACACGAAGGCCGCCGTCACCCGCTTCCAGCAGGCGTACGGCCTGGCCGCCGACGGCATCGCCGGCCCGCAGACCTTCAACAAGATCTACCAGCTGCAGGACAACGACTGCACCCCGATCCACTTCACCTACGCCGAGCTCAACAAGTGCAACTCGACCTGGTCCGGCGGCGCGGTCTCCGCCTCGACCGCCCGCTTCAACGCGCTGGTCAACATGTGGAAGCTGGAGGCCTTGCGGCATGCGCTGGGTGACCGGCCCATCTACGTCTCCAGCGGCTTCCGCAGCTACGCCTGCAACAGCGCGGTCGGCGGCTCGTCGACCAGCCGGCACCTGTACGGCGACGCCGTCGACCTCACCGGCTCGCACTCCTTCTGCACCCTCGCCCGACAGGCCCGCTACCACGGCTTCCGGGAGATCCTCGGCCCCGGCTTCCCCGGGCACAGTGACCACACCCACGTGGCCAACAAGTCGAGCTGGACCTGGTCGGCCAGCTCCTGCGGCATCTGACCTTCGACGCTTTACTCAGTTCCCACACCGGGCGGGTGCCGGACATGTCCGGCACCCGCCCCCTTGGTATGCTTCGCCTCACTCCACGGGTCGGGTCGGCCAGGTGGCCAGATCGTTCAGGTCGCCCACGACCCGTAGCCCCTCCGCCATCGCGAGCACCTCCGCCTCGGTGAAGCCGTCCACCTCGGTCGTCAGGCCCAGGTCGAACCTCCCCTGATAGCCGTTGACCCACAGGTTCCGCTGGTACGGGCCGGGCCGCCACATCGCCGGGTACCCCCCACCGTGCGGTTCGACCGGAACTCGTCCTTGGTCCCGACGAGGGATTCGAGATCGGCGGTCTTGGGCCCGAAGCCCACCATCAGTGTGGATCCGCGCGAGTTGGCGACCGTGAAACCGGAGGATCCCCACACCCCGAAGCCGTCGTTCTGCCCGGCACCTTTCGCGCCGATACTGACCCAACACTCGGTCAACCGGGTATCAGGCGGTACCACGTCGGCAACGAAGGGCTGCGCGCAGTGCTGAGCACGGTCGAGGCGCAGCATCTCCGCCACCTTCCTGATGATCTCGTCCGTCCCGTCCCGTGCGACGATGACCACCCAGAGCCCGTCCACCGGCTGCCAGCGCAGCACCCAGGTGGTCTGGACGGCCGACGGCGCCGAAGGACCGGCCGGATAGCGGTGCAGCACCGCCGGACGGCCACGCACGGTCGTCTCCTGCCTCAGGTCTCCGTCCACCGGAGGCACCCCGATCACCGCCATGGCGTGCTGCTCGCGCTGAGTCACGAAGATTTCGAAGTCCCGCTGGGCGTCGTCGAAACCGAACCGGATGTTCTCGACGCCCAAAGACGACCGCCACACCGACGACGACACACCGGAAAAGGCGGATAGATCAAGATCGAAGTGCAGCACCCCTGGGTCGCTTCCGACGAGGTCCGGTCGGTCCGCCGCGCCTGGCACGCCGCTCGCCTCGGGCAGCGTGGTGGGTCCGGTGCTGCGCGGGTACCTCGAGGGCGTGGCCGACGGGCTGGCCGAGGGGGAAGGCGTCAAGGCGGTGGGTGCGGAGGGCCAAAGCACGAC
>VSCG01000079.1:0-14419 GCA_047459115.1 Micromonosporaceae bacterium | reverse complement strand
CGGCGCTGGCCCGGCGCGCGGCGGCCGTTCCTGCTGGTGCACGGCCTCGCCTCCAACGCCCGGCTGTGGGACGAGGTGGCCGCCCGGCTCTCCGACGCCGGCCACCCGGCCTACGCGGTGGACCTGCGCTCGCACGGCGAGTCGGACGCGCCGGCCCACGGGTACGACACCGCCACCGCCCCCGCGGACCTGGCCGCGGTCGCCGACGCGCTCGACCTGCGCGGGCTCGTGGTCGCCGGCCAGTCGTGGGGCGGCAACGTCGCCGTCCGGCTCGCCGCCGAGCGCCCCGACCTGGTCGCCGCGCTGGCCCTCGTCGACGGCGGATGGATCGACCTGCCGGCACGGTTCGCGTCGTGGCGCGAGTGCGCGGACGCGCTGCGCCCGCCCGACCTGAACGGCGTCTCCGCCGACCGACTGCGGGCCGGGCTGTGCGCCGCCCACCCCGACTGGTCGCCGGCCGCGATCGAGGCCACCCTCGCCAATCTGCACGTGGAGCCGGACGGCACGCTGCGGCGACGGCTGTCGGTCGAGCGGCACATGGCGATCCTGCGCAGCATGTGGGACGAGCCGCCGCACGCGCTGTTCGGCAAGGTGCGTGCCCCGGTGCTGCTGCTGCCGGCGGTGCCCGCCGACCCCGACGAGGCACACGAGCGCATGGTCCCCGTGCGCGCCGCGGCCGCCGCGCTGGCCGACGCGACCATCCGCGAGTACGTCGGGGCGGACCACGACCTGCACGCCCAGCGCCCGTCCACGCTCGCCGCCGATCTTCTGTCTCTTGTGGAGCGTGTGGGATGAGCGGGCTGCTCGTCATCATGGGGTCCGGCGAGACCGCGCCGACGATGGTCAAGGCGCACCGGGCCATCTTCGAGCGGGTAGGCCAGGCGCCCGCCGCACTGCTCGACACGCCGTACGGGTTCCAGCTCAACGCCGAGGACATCTCCACCCGGGCCACCGGCTACTTCGCGGCGAGCGTCGGGCGGCGGGTGGACGTGGTGTCGTGGCGCGTCGCGCCACCACCGGGGCTGGAGCGCGAGCGGGCGCTGGCCGCGCTGCGCGAGGCGGGCTGGGTGTTCGCCGGCCCGGGCAGCCCGACGTACGCGCTGCGGCAGTGGCGGGACACGCCGATCCCGCAGCTGCTCGCCGAGAAGCTGGACCGCGGGGACGTGGTGGTCTTCGCCAGCGCCGCCGCGCTCACCCTCGGCTCCCACACCGTGCCGGTGTACGAGATCTACAAGGCCGGCGCCGACCCGCACTGGGTACCGGGGCTGGACCTGATAGCGCGGGCGACCGGGCTGCCGGCGGTGGTGATCCCGCACTACGACAACGCCGAGGGCGGGCACCACGACACCCGCTACTGCTACCTCGGCGAGCCGCGGCTGGCCACGCTGGAGCGGGAGCTGCCGCCCGACGCGTTCGTGCTCGGCGTGGACGAGCACACCGGGGTGCTGCTGGACCTCGCCGGCCGGACCGCGACCGTGGTCGGCAACGGCACCATGACCGTACGTCGGCGCGGGCACGAGGTCGTCCATCCGGCCGGCAGCGCGGTCCCGTTCGCTGCGCTGGCCGACACCACGGCCGGAGCCGGCAGCGCCGGCCTGTCCACAATGGCCGCTGCAAGTCAGTCCACCGGAGACAGTGCGGTGGCGGATGACACGGCTTCGGGGCCCGAGGCTTCGCTGCGGGCGGCCGCGGACCGCACGCGCGCCGACTTCGACGCGGCGCTGGCCCGCCGCGACGTCGACGGCTGCGTGGCCGCGATCCTCGCGCTCGAGCAGGTCATGGTCGACTGGGCGGCCGACACGCTCACCTCCGACGAGGGCGACCACGCCCGCGCGACGCTGCGCGGCATGGTGGTACGCCTCGGCGAGCTCGCCGCCCACGGGGCGCGCGACCCGCGCGAGACCGTCGGCCCGTACGTGGATGCGCTGCTGGAGCTGCGCGGGCGGGCCCGCGCCGCGCGCGACTACCCGACCTCGGACTGGATCCGCGACCGCCTGGTCGCGGCCGGCATCGAGGTGCGCGACACGCCCGACGGCGTCACCTGGCAGCCGCGTGATCCATGACCACCCATGTGCCCGCGATGCGGTCGTAGGGTGTGCGGCCGACGAACAGCGCCACCGCGTACCCGGCGACGACGAGGCTCGCCGCGATGCCGCACGCCATCGCGGCGATCTCGGCGGGACCGGATGTGGGCGAAGACGCCAGCGTGAAGGCCGCGGTGTGGCCGAGTTCCCAGGGCAGGGCGATCTTGAGCGCGTTGCGCACCAGGGCCCGGGCCAGCGGTGGCGCGGAACCGGTCGCGGTGCGCACCCGCAGCCGCAGCAGCCGCTTGCCGGGCGTGGCGCCTCGCGGGGCGGCCTCCCAGAACGCCAGCCACCCGGTGACCGGCGCGACGAGCAGCGCGAACGAGACGGCGTTCCACGCCGCCGGCGAGAGCCGGACCGACCACGCCGCCAACATCAGGCCGAGCGGCACCAGCGCCGCGGCGTACCCGATGATGATCAACCAGTCGACGCACCAGGCGGCGATCCGGCGTACTGCGAGCCGGAGCATCGGTGATCCCTTGCGGTGGGGGTGGGGAACCTCGCGGGGCGAGGATAGCGGTCCTGGCGGGCGGGCACGGACGCGGGGGCCCGGGTGACCCGGGCCCCCGCTGGGAAGGGACGGCAGGCTGAGTACCAGACGCCGAACGGGCCTGGAACCACGTCCACCGTTGTCTAACGAGCCCGCGCGCCCGTCAGTGACGGCGCAATCAGGCGCGGAGCTTGCGGGCGAGGTTGTCCGAGAGCGCGTTGAGGAACTCGTCGGTGGTCAGCCACGGCGTGTCGTTGCCGACCAGCAGGGCCAGGTCCTTGGTCATCTGGCCGCCCTCGACGGTCTCGACGCACACCGCCTCGAGCGTCTCGGCGAAGCTCGTCACGCCCGGCGTGCCGTCAAGCTTGCCCCGGTGCGCCAGGCCCCGGGTCCACGCGAAGATCGACGCGATCGGGTTGGTGGAGGTCTTCTCGCCCCGCTGCCACGCCCGGTAGTGGCGGGTGACCGTGCCGTGCGCGGCCTCGGCCTCGACGGTCTTGCCGTCCGGGGTCATCAGCACCGAGGTCATCAGGCCCAACGAGCCGAAGCCCTGCGCGACGACGTCGGACTGCACGTCACCGTCGTAGTTCTTGCACGCCCAGACGAAGCCGCCATCCCACTTCAGGGCCTGCGCCACCATGTCGTCGATCAGCCGGTGCTCGTACGTCAGGCCGGCCTTCTCGAAGTCGGCCTTGAACTCGTTCTCGAACACCTCGGCGAAGATGTCCTTGAACCGGCCGTCGTACGCCTTGAGGATCGTGTTCTTGGTCGACAGGTAGACCGGGTAGTTGCGGGCCAGGCCGTAGCGGAACGACGCGCGGGCGAAGTCGCGGATCGACTCGTCGAAGTTGTACATGCCCATCGCCACGCCGCCGCCGGGGAACTCGGCGACCTCGAACTCCATCGGCTGGCCGCCGTCGCTCGGGGTGTAGGTGATGGTGACCTTGCCGGGGCCGGGGACCACGAAGTCGGTCGCCTTGTACTGGTCGCCGTGCGCGTGACGGCCGATGACGATCGGCTTGGTCCAGCCCGGCACGAGCCGCGGCACGTTCGACATGATGATCGGCTCGCGGAACACCACACCGCCGAGGATGTTGCGGATCGTCCCGTTCGGGGACTTCCACATCTTCTTCAGCCCGAACTCGGCGACCCGGGCCTCGTCCGGCGTGATCGTCGCGCACTTGACGCCGACTCCGTGCCGCTTGATCGCGTTGGCGGCGTCGACCGTCACCTGGTCGTCGGTCGCGTCCCGGTTCTGGATGGACAGGTCGTAGTACTCCAGGTCCACGTCCAGGTACGGCAGGATCAACTGCTCGCGGATCTGCTTCCAGATGATCCGGGTCATCTCGTCGCCGTCGAGTTCGACGACGGGGTTCTCCACCTTGATCTTCGCCATCGCGATCGGCGCTCCTCTCGGTACAGCGATAACAGTACGAGCGTACTGGAGCGCGTGCGGGCACCGCACGGGGACCGGCCAAACGGTCATCACCGTGTCACGCCGAGGCGGTGGCAGGATGAGCGGCATGCCGCTGATCCGTCGCACCGGAACCGCCACCGTGATCGCTCTCGAGGACGGCACAGGCACGTTCTTCCGGCCTCGTCAGGAGGTCTTCCCGAAGGCGTCCGCGGCGGACTGGGCGCGGGCGGACGCGCTCGACCCCGGCGCGGTCACCCCGGACGGGCAGTGGCTGCTGCGCTTCCGCTGCTTCGCGATCCGCCTCGACTCGGGCGAGACGGTGCTGGTGGATGCCGGCATCGGGCCGGCCGGCTCACCGGCCGCCGCGTGGGCGCCGGTGCCGGGCCGGCTGCCCGAGGAGCTCGCCGCGGTCGACATCGACCGCGAGGCGGTTTCTGCGGTGGTACTGACCCACCTGCACACCGACCACATCGGCTGGGCCGTGGTCGGCGACGGCGAGGCCGCCCGACCGTACTTCCCGAACGCCCGCTACGTGCTCCAGCGGGCGGAGGTGGCGGCCCTCGACTCGCCCGCGCTGGCCGAGCGCCTGCTCGACCCGCTGCGCGCCACCGACCAGCTGCACCTGGTCGACGGCACCACCCGGCTCGGCCCCGGGGTCCTGGCCGTGCACACGCCGGGGCACACGCCGGGCCACCAGTGTGTGCTGGTGGAGTCGGGCGACGAGAGGCTCGCCGTCACCGGTGACCTGCTCGTGCACGCGCTGCAACTCGCGGACCCCGACCAGCCGTACGCGTTCGAGGTCGACCCGGACGAGGCCCGCGAGTCGCGGCTACGCCTGCTCGGCGAGCTGGCCCGGGTGGGCGGCGCGATCGCCACCGCCCACCTGACCGACGCCTTTCGTGCCGTCTGACCAGGTCAGAGGTTCGCGACGTCCGCCTGCTTGGCGCGTACCGCCTCGGCGGCCTCGCGCAGGCCGGCCAGCTCGGAGTCGGTCAGCTCGGTCTCGACGACCCGCTTGACGCCGCCCGCCCCGATCTCGGCCTCGACGCCCAGGTAGACACCGGAGATGCCGTACTGGCCGTCGACCCAGGCGCAGACCGGCATGATCGCGCCGGAGTCCTCGGCGACGGCGCGCGCCATCCGCGCGGCAGCGGCGGACGGGGCGTAGTACGCCGAGCCCGTCTTCAGCAGTGACACGATTTCGGCGCCGCCGTTGCGGGTGCGGGTCACCAGGTCCTCGATCTCCTCGGCGGGCAGCAGGTCGACCAGCCGCTGGCCATCGACCGTGCAGCGCGACGGCACCGGCACCATGGTGTCGCCGTGCGAGCCGAGGGTGAGCGTCCGCACCGACGACACCGGCACGGCCAGCCGCTCGGCCACGAAGTGCGTGAACCGGGCGGTGTCGAGCATGCCCGCCTGGCCCATGACCCGCTCCTTGGGGAACTGCGTCGCGATCTGGGCGAGCGCGGTCATCTCGTCGAGCGGGTTGGAGACGACGATCACCACGGCGTTCGGGGCGTACTTGGCCACGTTCTCGGAGACGCCGCGCACGATACGGGCGTTGACCTCCAGCAGGTCCATACGGCTCATGCCCGGCTTGCGCGGCAGGCCGGCCGTGATCACCACGATGTCCGAGCCCTCGATGACCTCGTACCCCTCGCCAGCCGGCCCGGTCGTCTTGCCCACGACCTTGGTCTCGAAGCCCTCGATCGGCCGGGACTGGTTCATGTCCAGCGCCAGCCCTTCGGGCTTGCCCTCGACGATGTCGGTGAGCACGACGGTGTCGAAGATGTTGTACTCCGCGAGGCGCTGCGCGGTGGTCGAGCCGTAGAAGCCGGCACCGACGACGGTGACCTTCTTGCCCATCTGTACGAAACCCCCGGGTGTGTGCGGGTAGACGTCCGCACCATAACGCGCAGGTCCGCGCGCGAACGGTCCGGGGCGGGGAGAAGAGGTGTGATCCGCAGCGGGCGCTGGGTGGCCCAGAAGCTTTTATTCCAGTACTAGAATAAGCGCGTGTCCGACCTGACGCCCGCGGAGCTGACCGTGCTCGGCCTGCTCGTGGAGAAGCCACGACACGGCTACGAACTCGACGAAGTCATCCGCACCCGCGGGATGCGCGAATGGACCGAGATCGGCTTCAGTTCGATCTACTACCTGTTGGCGCGACTGGGCGACCGCGGCCTGATCACCGAGGTCGCCCAGTCGCCGGCCGGGCGGGGCAAGGCCCGGCGGGTATACGCGCCGACGACCGAGGGGCGCCGGGCGTGCGCGGAAGCGGCCGAGGCGGCGGTGGCCGAACTCCGGCCGGTGTTCCCACCCATCCTGGTCGGTCTGGCCAACCAACCGCTCATTGCGCCCGAGCGCCTGCGGGCCGCGCTCGACCGGCGGGCCACCGCCCTGGCGGAGAAGATCGCCGCCGTCGGCGCGGCCCGCGACGCCCAACCTGACGTGCCCTATTTCGTCCGGGCCATCTTCGACTACGCGCTCGGGCAACTCACCGCCGAACAGCAGTGGCTGGCCGCCTACCGGGCGGAACTGGCCGACGACCCTGGACCGGATCCCCGCGGAAAGGCAGACGGGCATGACCCGCTATGACGTGAAACGAGAGCTCAAGCAGTGCTACGCACCGACCAACACCGACTGGGCGTTGGTCGACGTACCCGCTCAGCAGTTCATCGCCGTCGACGGCCGCGGCGACCCCAACACCAGCGCACCGCCCGCGACAAGGACGCCTGGCACTGGCGCATGCTGATCAGCCAGCCCGACTGGATCACCGAGCATCTCATCGAGGAGGCCAAGCAGACCGCGCTAGCGAAGAAGAACCTCCCCGTGATCGCCGAGATCCGCCGCGAGACGATGCACGAGGGCACCAGTGCCCAACTGCTGCACGTCGGACCGTACGACGATGAAGGGCCGGCACTCGCGAGGCTGCACCACGAGTACCTCCCCGCCCACAACCTGCGGATGTCCGGGCACCACCACGAGATCTACCTCAGCGACCACCGCCGAACCGAGCCCGCCAAGCTCAGGACCATCCTCCGGCAACCGGTCCGGCCGGCGAGCTAGCCGGCCCGCTCGGCGCGCTCGACGACGTTGGTCAGCAACATCGCCCGGGTCATCGGCCCCACGCCGCCCGGCATCGGCGCCAGCCAGCCGGCCACCTCCGCCACGTCCGGCGCAACGTCCCCGACGTAGCGGCCCTTGCCGTCCTCGCCCACCACGCGGGTGCTGCCCACGTCGACCACGACCGCACCCGGGCGGACCATGTCCCGGGTCAGCAGCCCGGGCATGCCGGCGGCCACCACGACGATGTCCGCCCGCCGGGTGTGCGCGGCCAGGTCGCGGGTGCCGGTGTGGCACAGCGTCACCGTCGCGTTCTCGGAGCGGCGGGTCAGCAGCAGGCCGAGCGGGCGCCCCACCGTGGTGCCCCGGCCGATCACCACGACCTCCGCCCCGGCGATCGGCACGTCGTAGCGGCGCAGCAGCGCGACGATCCCGCGCGGCGTGCACGGCAGCGGTGCCTCCTGCCCGAGGACGAGCCGGCCCAGGTTGACCGGGTGCAGCCCGTCGGCGTCCTTGTCCGGGTCGATCCGTTCGAGCACGCGACCGGTGTCCAGATGCCGAGGCAACGGCAGCTGGACGATGTAGCCGTGGCAGGCCGGGTCGGCGTTGAGCTCGTCCACGACGGCCTCGACCTCCTCCTGGGTCGCGGTCGCCGGCAGCGTCCGCTGGATCGAGGCGATGCCCACCTCGGCAGAGTCGCGGTGCTTGCCCGCCACGTAGACGGTGGAGGCGGGGTCGTCGCCGACGAGCAGCGTGCCCAGGCCGGGCACCGTGCCTCGCTCCGCCAGCGCCTTGACCCGCCGGGCCAGGTCCTCCTTGATCGCCGCCGCGGTCGCCTTGCCGTCCAGAATCGTCACCGTCACACCGCCGATCCTTCCACGTCGCCCGCGCCGACCGGCCCACCCCTCGGCATTTCCAGGAGCGTGCGGCATCCTGACCTCCGCACACGTTGATCTCCGTCACAGGTTGATCTCCGTCACACGGCAGCTTCCCGGGAGATGCCGTGTGCGGGCGTGGGTCAGGGCTCGACGCGGGCGCCGTGCGCGGCGGCGAACAGGGCGGCCTGGGTCAGGTCGATGCGCACCTCGGTCAGGTCCAGCCCGCGCAGCGGCACGCCCTCCAGGTTCGCCCCGCGCAGGTCCGCGCCGCGCAGCGATACGTACGCCCAGTCCCCGCCGATGATGTGCACCGGGCGCAGGTCGCACTCGACGAACTGCGTGCCGGTCAGCTTGCAGTCGTCGAACCGCGCGTCGAAAGAAGACGCAGCGGCGGAACCGGCAGTGCAGGAACGCGCACCGGGTGAACGTGGCGGCGTTGAACCGCACCCCGACGAACTCGCAGCCGGAGAAGACGCACCCGTGCGCCATGGCCTCGGCCGCGTCGATCTCGACCAGCTCGCAGCGATCGTACTCTACTTTGGACAATTCAACGAGGGCCCAGTCCTCGTAGGCGAACCGGGCCTCCGCGAACTCGGGCACCGGCGTCAATGGAAGAAGTGCCGGGTGCCGGTGAGGTACATGGTGACCCCGGCGGCATTGGCCGCGGCGATCACCTCCTCGTCGCGCACCGAGCCGCCGGGCTGCACCACCGCCCGCACACCCGCCTCGGCGAGCACCGCAAGGCCGTCCGGGAACGGGAAGAACGCGTCGGAGGCGGCAACCGCGCCCGCCGCCCGCTCGGCGCCCGCACGCGCGACCGCCAGCCGCGCCGAGTCCACCCGGTTCACCTGGCCCATGCCGACGCCGACCGTCGCGCCGCCGGACGCGAGCAGGATCGCATTGGACTTCACCGCCCGTACCGCCCGCCACGCGAAGGCCAGGTCGCGCAGGACCTCCTCGGCGGCCGCCGGCCCGGCGACCAGCCGCCAGGAGGCCGGATGGTCGCCGGCCGCGTCGACCCGGTCGGCCGTCTGCACCAGCACCCCACCGCCGACCTGCCGCCACTCCACGGGCGGCGGATCCCAGGCCGGGGCGCGCAGCAGCCGGATGCTCTTCTTGCGCGTCAGGATGTCCAGCGCCCCCGGCTCGAACTCCGGGGCCACCACGACCTCGGTGAAGATCTCCGCGACCTGCTCCGCCATGGCCACGGACACCGGCCGGTTTACCGCGATCACCCCGCCGAACGCCGACAACGGGTCGCACGCGTGCGCCTTGCGGTGCGCCTCGGCCACGTCCGCCCCGACCGCGATGCCGCACGGGTTGGCGTGCTTGATGATCGCCACACACGGCTGGCTGAAGTCGTTCGCCGCCCGCCACGCCGCGTCGGCGTCGACGTAGTTGTTGTACGACATCTCCTTGCCGTGCAGCTGCTCGGCCTGGGCCAGCCCGGGCGGCGCGTCCGGATCGGTGTAGAGCGCCGCGGCCTGGTGCGGGTTCTCGCCGTACCGCAGGGTCTTCGCCGCCCGCAGCGCGAGGCCGGCGAACTCCGGCCAGCACCGGGCGCCCGGCCCGGTCGGCTCGGGCGGCGGCACGACCGTCCGCGCGAACCAGTTGGCCACCGCGACGTCGTACTCGGCGATGTCGGCGAACGCCCGCGCGGCGAGCGCCGCGCGCTGCGCCAGCGTGAAACCGCCGGCCGCGAGCGCCCGGGCGACCTCCGGGTACGCCGCCGGCGCGGTCACCACGGCCAGGTTCGCGTAGTTCTTGGCCGCGGCCCGCACCATCGCCGGGCCACCGATGTCGATCTGCTCGACGCACTCGTCGATCCCGGCGCCCGAACGCACCGTCTCGCCGAACGGGTACAGGTTGGACACCAGCAGATCGAACGGCGCGATGCCCAGCGCGGCCAACTGCTCGGCGTGCGACGATTGACGCAGGTCGGCGAGCAGCCCGGCATGCACCGCCGGGTGCAGCGTCTTGACCCGCCCGCCCAGGCACTCCGGAAAACCGGTCACCCGCTCGACCGGAGTCACCGGCACGCCCGCCGCCTCGATCATGGCCGCCGTCGAACCAGTGGAGACGATCTCCACGCCGTGCCGGTGCATGGCCCGGGCCAGGTCGACCAGCCCGGTCTTGTCGTACACGCTGACCAGCGCCCGCCGGACCGGCCTGCGGGCACCCTGCTCGATTGCCGGGGCCTGTTCTGTCACCGCAACCTGACCTTCCTGCCTTCGATGGTCCAACCGTCGCGGACCATCCGGCCGACGTACTCCACCAACTGGCGGCGTTCGGCCTGCTTGATCCGCTCGGTGAGCGTCTCCTCGGTGTCGTCGTCGTACACGGGCACGGCGACCTGCGCGATGATCGGGCCGGTGTCGACGCCGGCGTCCACGAAGAACAGTGTCGCGCCGGCGACCTTCACGCCGTACGCGAGGGCGTCGCGGGGACCGTGGATCCCGGGGAACGCCGGGAGCAGCGAGTTGTGCGTGTTGACGTACCGGCCCTGGAAGGCGGCCAGGAACTCGGGCCCGACCAGCTTGAGGAACCCCGCGGAGACAACCAGGTCGGGCCGGTGGGCGGCGGTCGCCTCGGTGAGCGCCCGGTCCCAGTCCGCCCGGGTCGGGTAGTCGCGAAGCCGCACCACGTACGTCGGCACGCCGTGCTCCGCGGCCCGCGCCAGGCCGCCGATGCCGTCACGGTCGGCGCCCACCGCGACGACCGTCGCGCCGTAGGCCGGGTCGGCGCAGGCGTCCAGCAGTGCCTGCAGGTTGGTGCCGGAGCCCGACACGAGTACGACGAGGCGCGCGGTCACCCCAGCACCCTACCGACCCGGCACATCCGACTATCACCGGCATGCGAGCGGTGCCACGCACCGGAGACCGGGCTCGGACCGCGCACGGGCCCGGGCTCGGACAGCACGCGACTGCACCGCAGCGGATGCGCGTGCCCGTGATCGTCGCGGGTTTCGGAATGTCGGGGTGTCCGGGTCGAGCGCGGGGCCGCGGTTTGCAGGATGTCGCGGTGTCGGCCGTGTTGATCGACTCAGTTTGCCGGGATCTCGTGGTGTCCGCGCCCGGTCGATGGCGCGATTTGCAGGATCTCGTGCGGCTAACGGCCTGGGTCAGCGCGGTTTCCTGCATGTCGCGGCCCGCCGACACCGCGATATGCCGGTATCTCGTGTTGATCACGGTATCCGGCTGTGGATAAAGGCGGCCGGGGATAAGGCGGCCGGGCTACCGGGGCATGGCGATCGCCGGGGCCGTCTGCGGTGGTGCCGGGCTGGTACTTACCGGCCTCGCCCTGCTCGCCGGCCGGCTGATATCAGATTGCGGGCTGATAACAGGTCTGCCGTATTGACGATTACCGCGCGTCGGTTCTTGACGAAACCCGGTCGAGCCGCCAGCATCAGCCAGGCTCTGAGATCTTAGGTATCAACAGGAGGAACATTGACCACTCCCGCCCCTCCACCGCCCATGGGCGCGCCACAACAGCAGCCGAACAACACCCCGGGCCTCGTGTCGATGATCGTTGGTATCGTCGCCATCCCGTTGGTGTGCTGCTTTTTTCTCGGCGTGCCGGCCGGCATCGTAGCCGTGGTCTTCGGCTTGAAGGGCAAGAAGCTCGCCGAGCAGGGAGCCGCCACGAACCGCGGCCAAGCCCTCGCCGGCATCATCACCGGTGCCGTCGCCATCGGCCTCGGCGTGATTCTGATAATCCTCAATATCATCGGCCGCACCCTCATCGACCTGCCGACGACCCCCTGACCCGAGCGGTACGCGGCGGCCCTTGAGCAAGGGCCGCCGCTCCTTTTCAGCGCCCGCCGCTCAGTACTTCCAGAGCTTTCTCAGAGGGAGCTACGGGCGCCGAGCATGGCCCGGGTGGCGGCTGCGCCCACGAGCACGCCCAGCAGCGCGATCCCGGCCCCGACCGCGGCGACCTGCCAGGGAACCGGGCCGACCACCGCCAAGCGTCCCGCTCCGAGCGGCCCGGCCGACGCCCACGCGGCCAGCCCGAGCAGCCCGCCAGCGACGGGACCGGCCACCGCGGCGGCGCCCAGCAGCGGCAGCCAACCGGGGTCGCCCCGCAGACGCCGGCGCGCCAGCAGCCAACCGGCCGTCATCGCCGCCGCCAACGGCGCCCCCAGCAGCAGCCCGCCCGCTCCCGCGAGCGGCCCGGACGGCAGTCCGGCGAGGACGGGCAGAGCGGGCATCGCTCCGACACTGACCTCGTGGATGGTCACCACGGTGTCGGCACCGACCGCGAACCCCGGGCCGAGGGCGTAGCTCGCCCCCCAGACGGCGAGGTTCGGGGCGTACGCCAGACACAGCAGGGTGATGGCGGCCTGGCCCAGGACGCCGGTGCGGTACGAGGCCAGCGTCTCGGTCGCCTCGCCACCGGCGAGCGCCACGGCGAGACCGGCCAGCGCCGCGCCGACCGCGAGGGCCAGCAACGCAGCCACCGTCCCGGTCCGCATCCCGTCGCCTACCGCTTCGGGCAGCCGGCGCAGCACGAGCGCGGACAACCCGGTGGTCGGCAGCGCCCCGGCCAGCGCGGCGGCGAGCCCGAACCCGCCCAGGGTCAGCCCGGCGCGCAGCGGGTCCACCGCCAGCTGCGCACCACCCACAAGCCCGGCGGCGCCGGCGCCGAGCAGGGCGTACACCACGGCGACAGCGACGGCGGCGGACAGCGCCACTCCTGGGGAGCGGCTGCGCCGCCCGCCCACCGCGCGGGCCGTGTGCACCCCCGCGCGGGCCACCCGCCATGCGGCGAACCCGGCGAGCGCGAGCGGCGCGATCCCGACGGGCCCGAGCTCGGTGCGCAGCGGCACGCCGTGGGCGAGCAGCCAGCCGCCGAGGCCGTACCGGACGATCCCCGCGATGGAGAGCTGCGGCGCGTCGCCCAGCTGAGCGACGCCCACCAACGCCACGACCGGCGCGGCGGACAGGACGGCCGCCCAGGCGGTGGCGACGGTGGCGGCCAGCGGCAGCGGAGCGCGTCGTGGCCGGCTCCGGCCGCCGTTGGCCCCGCCCGCACCTCCCGGGCGACGCGGACCCGGGACCCGCGCCGGTTCCCGCCCAGGCGCCCGGCCGCGGGCCGACGCCGCGCCTCGGCGAGGCACCGCGTGGCGGGCGGATGCCGGGTGGCGGGCCGACGCCGGGCCGGAGGCACGCGATCGTACGGCGGCCCGCCGGGCGTCACGCCCCGCGGCGCTCCGACCACGCCGTCCGTCCGAAGTAGCAGCCATCGGCACTACTTTTTCACGTTCGGGCGGCTCCGGCTCCACGACACCACGTCCGCCGGCCGCGGTCGACCACCGGCTCGGACCCGCGCTCCTCGGCCGATGCCCGCTAAGCCGTCATGACCTCGCGCATCAGCCGGGCGGTCTCCGACGGCGTCTTGCCGACCCGCACTCCGGCCGCCTCCAGGGCAACCTTCTTGGCCTCGGCGGTGCCCGACGAGCCGGAGATGATCGCGCCCGCGTGGCCCATGGTCTTGCCCGGCGGCGCGGTGAAGCCGGCGATGTACGCCACCACGGGCTTGGTCACGTTGGACTTGATGAACTCGGCGGCCCGTTCCTCGGCGTCCCCACCGATCTCGCCGATCATCACGATCGCGTCGGTCTCCGGGTCGGCCTCGAAGGCGGCGAGCGCGTCGATGTGCGTGGTGCCGATCACCGGGTCACCGCCGATGCCGACACAGGTCGAGAAGCCGATGTCGGACAGCTCGTACATCATCTGGTAGGTCAGCGTGCCGGACTTGCTGACCAGCCCGATGCGGCCGGGACCGGTGATGTCGGCCGGGATGATGCCGGCGTTGGACGCGCCGGGCGACGCGATGCCGGGGCAGTTCGGGCCGATGATGCGGGTCTTGTTACCGGTGGCGACCGCGTGCGCCCAGAAGGCCACGGTGTCGTGCACCGGGATCCCCTCGGTGATCACGACCGCCAGCCCGATGCCCGCGTCGATCGCCTCGATGACCGCGTCCTTGGTGAACTGCGGCGGCACGAAGATGACGGTGACGTCCGCGCCGGTGGCGGACATCGCGTCGGCGACGGACCCGAAGACCGGAACGGCCGTGCCGTCGAAGTCCACCTGCTGACCGGCTTTGCGCGGGTTGACCCCGCCGACGACGTGGGTGCCGGCCCGCAGCATCCGCCGGGTGTGCTTGGAACCCTCCGAGCCGGTCATGCCCTGCACGATGACCTTGGAGTCCTTGGTCAGCCAGATCGCCATGGTGTCTACACCCCCGCCGCCAGCTGCGCAGCCCGGCGAGCCGCGCCGTCCATTGTGTCCACCCGCTCGACGAGCGGGTTGCCCGCCGCGTCCAGGATGCGCCGGCCCTCCTCGGCGTTGTTGCCGTCGAGCCGGACCACGAGCGGCTTGGTGACCTGCTCGCCACGCTCGGATAGCAGCGCCAGGGCCTGCACGATGCCGTTGGCGACCTCGTCGCAGGCGGTGATGCCGCCGAAGACGTTGACGAACAC
>VSCG01000078.1:0-14515 GCA_047459115.1 Micromonosporaceae bacterium | reverse complement strand
GAACGTGCCGAGCTGGTCCGCAGGGCGGGCACGCCGGTGATGGTCGCCAGCTCGGCCGAGCGCTGGTTCGCCGCCGGCTTCCTCGAACGCGATCCCGCCACCGGTAACCGATTGCTGCTCTCCCTGTCGGACGCCGACAAGGAGTCCTACGCCCTGGCCTGCGAGGCGCTCGCCGGCTTTGATGTGCGGGACCGGCTAGCGGATGTCAGAGTACCGCTGCTCGTCGCGCCCGGTGACCAGGACGTCGTGATCTCGCCGGACGTCGCTCGGGAGATCACCGCGGACCGCGCACCGACCGCCTCCATGCACATCTTTGTCGGCTGCGGTCACCTGCCGCCCGCCGAGGATCCGCAAGCCACCGCTGCGGTGCTCGCCGCGTTCGTGACGCAGGAGGAAGGATGAACGACAGCTACCGCGAGGGCATGCGGGTGCGCCGGGAGGTACTCGGCGACGCGCACGTCGACCGGGCTGAGGTGCACAAGACCCCCTTCACTTCAGATTTCCAGGAGCTGATCACTCGTTACGCGTGGGGCAGCGTCTGGACCCGCCCCGGCCTCGACCGGCGCACCCGAAGTGTGGCTGTGCTCACGGCGATGATCGCGCTCGGCCACTGGGAGGAGTTTGGCATGCACGTGCGCGCGGCGCGCACCAACGGGCTGACTCCTGATGAAATCGCAGAGGTCATCATCCAGGCAGCCGTCTACTGTGGTGTGCCTGCGGCCAACCACGCCTTCGCCGTCGCGCAAGCTGTTCTCGACTCCCTGGAGAATCCTGACAAATGACACTTTCCAGGCCTCGGCCTCGGTGACCTGGCCAACTGGCATACCGGGAAACCGATGCGATGCGCGACCTCTTCGGCATCACGTTTCTCCGACCTCCAGGACCTCGTCGAGGTGCCCGAAGTTGTGCATACGTTAGTCCCTGACCAAGGCGGTGGTCGGGTGCACAACAGCGGACTACCGTTACTCGACCTGGTCGATGGTCGATACATCGCTGTCTTCCGGGCAGGCCGGATAGGTGCCGTCGTTATGGAGATGTCCTCGACGTCCTGCCAGCATGTCCGGGCGTCGACCTCATGAGCAACACGGGGGTCGGTAGGGTTTGCTCATGATCTGTCGCGCTTGCCGAGAGCAGCGGCACGAGCGGTGCCGGGGCGGCAACTGGTGCGACTGCCAGCACCGCCCACCGACGCCGCCGCAGCCGGTGACGGGACCGGCCGGTGAGTGACGGGACCGGGCGGTGAGTGACGTGCGGCTGATCGAACTGGCCGACCTCGACGACGACGCAGTCGCCGCGCTGTACGAGCCGGGCGGCGAGCACTGGCTGCGGGTCAACTTCGTCACCAGCCTGGACGGGGCGGTGACCCTGAACGACTACTCCGAAGGGCTCTCCGGGCCGGCCGACAAGCGGGTCTTCGGGATCCTGCGGATGCGCTGCGACGCGCTGCTCGTCGGCGCCGGAACGCTGCGCCACGAGGGGTACGGCGCGCTACGGCTGGACGAGCGGCGCCGAGCCTGGCGGCGGGCGCACGGGCTGGCCGAGCATCCGACGCTGGTCATCGCGTCGCGCCAGCTCGCGCTGGACGCGAGCCACCCGGCGTTCGTCGACGCGCCGGTCCGACCGATCATCGTGACCTACCGGGACGCCCCCGCGGACCGGCGCCTCGCGCTCGAACCGGTCGCCGACGTCCTCGCGTACGGCGACGACGAGGTGGATCTGCGCGCCGCGGTCGAGGCCCTGCACGAACGCGGCCTGCGTCAGGTGCTCAGCGAGGGCGGCCCGCAGCTGCTCGGTGCGCTGACCGCTGCCGACCTGGTCGACGAGCTGGACCTGACGATCTCCCCACTGCTCGCCGGCCCGGGCGCCGGACGCATCACCGCCGGCCCTGTGCTGGGTGACGCCGCGCGGCGACTACGGCCGCGCCACCTGCTGCACGCTGACGGGATGCTGATGACCCGCTACGACCGGAGCCGGTGAGTCAAGCCTCCCGCAGACCGCTTCGGATCTGTGGACACGCCTGTGGACGACGTGGTGCGGCGGGCGGGACCGCGTAGGGTCATTTCCCATGACGCAGACCCCCGGTGACCCCGGCGAGCCCGTCGGCCGCGTGCTCGGCACCGCCGACGCCACCCCGCTGCAGTTCTGGACCGCGGTCTCGCCCGACAGCTACCTGCAACTCGACGACGTCGTGGTGACCGCGCGCACGCTGCCGTCCGGCGACCGCGTCACGATCTCCGGCGTGGTCACCGCGGTACGGGCGCGGCACGAGGGCGCGCAGTTCGAGTCGGACGTGTTCGCGATCGCCGACGGCACGCTGCCCGCGCAGGTGCAGGAGGCCGCCGAGGTGACCACCACCCGGGTGGACCCGGAGGTGTACGTGCCGCCGACCCCGGGCGCGCTGGTGCACCGGGCCGCGGCCGACCTGCGCGCGGCCGCGCTCAACTTCGACCGGATGCAGCGGCGCATCCCGATCGGCACCGGCCGCGACGGTGAGGCGGTGTACCTCAACGCGGACTTCCTCGACGGCACGCGCGGCGCCCACGTCTCCATCTCCGGCATCTCGGGTGTGGCGACGAAGACCAGCTTCGCCACGTTCCTGCTCTACTCCGCGCTGCGCTGCGGGGTGCTCGGTGCCGACGCGGTGAACAGCCGGGCGCTGATCTTCAACGTGAAGGGTGAGGACCTGCTCTTCCTCGACCACCCGAACACCCGGCTGGACG
The DNA here is from genome assembly GCA_047459115.1 of Micromonosporaceae bacterium. Lineage (GTDB taxonomy): Bacteria > Actinomycetota > Actinomycetes > Mycobacteriales > Micromonosporaceae > VSCG01. The sequence continues at coordinate 11,795 of VSCG01000078.1, read as the reverse complement.
CCGCGACCACGGAGGCGTACGCCCGGCTCGGGCTCGCCGCCGAGCCGTTCCCGGACGTGCGGGTCTACGCCCCGCCCCGGACCGGCGACGCCACCGGCACCCCGGACGTGAGCAGCCGGGTATCCGGCGTGGACACCTTCTACTGGACGCTGGAGGAGTTCTGCGCCGATCGGCTGCTGCCCTACGTCTTCGCCGACGCCGACGATGAGCGGCAGCAGTACACGATGGTCGTGCACAGCGTGGCGGCGTACCTGGCCCGCACCGCGCAGGGCGCCGACGGCGCGGTGGTCGTCGACGGCGAGCGGCTGCACTCCTACCCGGACCTAGTCGACCACATCGTCGCGGCGCTGAACGACGAGGAGACCCGGGCCCGGTGGGCGGGCTCCGCGGTGGGGCTCGGCACGGTCAACGCGTTCGCCCGCCGGCTGCTGGCCAGCAAGCGGGACCTGTCCCGCCTGGTGCGCGGCGACCTGCCCGGGCGCCGCCCGCACACCGTCAACACCGCCGACAGCGCCCAGGTCACGGTGGTCGACCTGCACAACCTGCCCGACCGGGCGCAGCGCTTCGTGGTCGGCGTCACCCTCAAGACCGAGTTCGAGCGCAAGGAGAAGTCGGGCAGCGCCCGCCCGTTGCTGTTCGTCGTGCTCGACGAGCTCAACCGGTACGCGCCGCGCGAGGGCTCCTCACCGATCAAAGAGGTCCTGCTCGACATCGCCGAGCGGGGCCGCTCCCTCGGGGTGATCCTGATCGGGGCGCAGCAGACGGCCTCGGAGGTGGAGCGGCGGATCGTGGCGAACTGCGCCATCCGGGTGGTCGGCCGGCTCGACCCCGCCGAGGCGTCCCGGCCCGAGTACGGCTTCCTGCCGCCCACCCAGCGGCAGCGGGCGCTGCTCGCCAAGCCGGGCACCATGTTCGTCAACCAGCCGGAGATCCCCGTGCCGCTGTGCGTGGAGTTCCCGTTCCCGGCCTGGGCCACCCGGCCCGGCGAGGCGGGCGCGGCGCCGAGCGCGACGCTGCGCTCGATCGTGCAGTCCGCTGAGCCGTTCGCGGTCGTCGGGGCGCGCGGCCTGGCCGACGACGACATCCCGTTCTAGACATCCCGGAGGGTCGTGGCGTGAAGATCCTGCACACCTCGGACTGGCACGTCGGGAAAGTCCTCAAGGGACAGTCACGGACCGACGAGCAGATCGCGGTGCTCGCCGAGATCGTGGAGATCGCCCGCGCGGAGCGCCCCGACCTCGTCATCGTCGCCGGGGACCTGTTCGACACGGCCGCCCCGACGCCGGACGCCACCCGGATCCTCACCCGGGCGCTGTCCGCGCTGCGCTCCACCGGCGCCGAGGTGGTCGCCATCGCCGGCAACCACGACAACGGCGCGGCGCTGCACGCGCTGCGGCCGTGGGCGCAGGCCGCCGGGGTGACGCTGCGCGGCACCTTCGGCGCCGCCGCCGACCACCTGATCACGGGGGTCACCGCCGGCGGCGAGGCGTGGCGCCTCGTGGCGTTGCCGTTCCTGTCCCAGCGGTACGCGGTGCGGGCCGCGGAGATGTTCGACCTGACCGCGGCCGAGGCCACCCAGACCTACGCCGACCTGGTGGCCCGCCTGCTCGCCGAGCTCTGCGCCGACTTCAACTCGGAGCGCTCCACCATCAACCTGGTTACCGCGCACCTGACGGTCGTCGGCGGCAAGACCGGCGGTGGGGAGCGGGAGGCGCACACGATCGAGGCGTACGCCGTGCCGGCGACGGTCTTCCCGTCCGCGGCGCACTACGTGGCGCTCGGGCACCTGCACCGCCGCCAGGCGGTCCCCGGCCCCTGCCCCGTGCACTACAGCGGCTCACCCTTCGCGGTGGACTTCGGCGAGGAGGAGAACACCCCGTCGGTCAACATCGTCGAGGTGACCGCGCAGGCCCCGGCGAAGGTGCGGCCGGTGGAGCTGCGTTCGGCTGTGCCGCTGCGCACCGTGCGCGGCACACTCGCGGAACTGTCGGAGATGGAGGTCGACGAGGCCGCGTGGCTGCGGGTGGTGGTCCGCGAGCAGCCCCGGGCGGGCCTGCGTGAGCAGGTGCAGAGCCTGCTGCCCCGGGCGCTGGAGGTGCGTATCGATCCTGAGCTGCTGGTGGAGCAGGAGCGGCCGGCGCGGCCGCGCCGTGCCGGCCGCTCCCCGCGCGACCTGTTCGCCGACTACCTGACCAGCCGCGGCCACGACGACCCGGCGGTGCGCGACCTGTTCGACCGTCTCTACGAGGAGGTCGCCTGATGCGGCCGCTGCGGCTGGACCTGGTCGGGTTCACGGTCTTCCGCGACCCGACCACCATCGACTTCACCGACGCGGACTTCTTCGCGCTGGTCGGGCCCACCGGCGCGGGCAAGTCGACCGTGCTGGACGCGATCTGTTTCGCGCTCTACGGGACCGTGCCGCGCTGGGGCGACCGGCGGGCGGTCGCAAGCGCGCTCGCCCCGTCCACCACCGAGGCGCGGGTCCGGTTGGCCTTCGAGTCCGCCGGCGCCCGCTACATCGCCACCCGAGTGGTGCGCCGCGACGGCAAGGGCCGGGTCGCCACGGCGGTGGCCGGGCTGCAGCTCATGCCCGCCGGCTTCGACGTGTCCAAGCTAGACGGCGCGCTGTCCACTGAGGATCTGGGTGAGGTGCTCGCCGGCACCCCGGCCGAGATGGACGCCGCCGTGCTGGAGGCGGTCGGACTGCCGTACGAGCAGTTCACCAAGTGCGTCGTGCTGCCGCAGGGCGAGTTCGCCGAGTTTCTGCACGCCAAGCCCGCCACCCGCCAGCAGATCCTGGTCAACCTGCTCGGCCTGCACGTCTACGAGCGGGTCCGCGAGCGGGCGGGAGCGCTCGCCGCCGCCGCCGAGGCGCAGCTCGCCGCGGTGGACCGGCTGCTCACCGACGCCGCCGACTGTTCCGACGAGGACCTGGCGGCGGCCGCCGCCCGGGTCGACGAGCTGGCGGCGCTCGCGGCGGAGGTGGACGCCGCCACGCCGCGGCTGACCGAGGCCCGGCGGGCGGTCGAGGCGGCCCGGGCGGCGCTGGCCGAGATCGACGCGCAGACCGCGCGGCTGCGCGAGGTGATCCCACCAGCCGGGCTCAACGCCCTCACTGAGGCGGTGACGACGGCCCGGGTGGCGGCCAACGACGCCCGCGCCCAGATCAGCGCGGCCGAGGAGCGCGAGGAGAAGCTGCGCGGCGAGCTCGCCACCGCGGGCGACCCCGCCGCGCTGCGTGCGCTGCTCGACGCGTACGCCGAGCGGGTGACCCTCGCCGAACAGGAGGCCGCCTTCGACGCGGCGGTGGCCGCGGCGGAGATCGAGCAGGCCGCCGCGCAGGCGGCGCTGGCGAGCGCCCAAGCGCAGGCGGACGACGCGCGGCAGGCGCTGGAGGCCGCCCGCGCGGCGTACCAGGAGGCCCAGGCGGCCGACCAGGCGGCCGCGCTGCGCGCCCACCTCGTGGTCGACCAACCCTGCCCGGTGTGTACGCAGCCGGTGACGTCGCTGCCCACCGTCGCCCACTCCACCGCGCTCGGCGAGGCCGAGGCCGCCGGCAAGGCGGCCCGGGCCGCGCTGCAGAGAGCCGAGCAGCTGGTCACCGAACGCGACGGCGCCGCCCGCGAGCTCGACCGGACGCTCGCGGCGGCCCGCGCGCAGCGCGACCAGGTGGCCGCCCGCCGGGCAGACCTGGACGCCCGTCTGGCCGGGGCGCCTTCGCCCGAGGCGCTGCGCGCCGAGCTAGCGGCGATCGCGGCGCTGCGCGACGACCTGACCGCCGCCGCGGCGGCCGTACGCGCCGCCCGGGAGGCCGGCCGGCAGGCGGACACCGCCGTGGCGCGGGCCGAGCAGCGGCTGCACGCCGCGTGGCGCGACTTCGACGCCGCCCGCGACGCGGTCGCCGCGCTGGGTCCCCCGGAGGCGGACCGCTCGGATCTCGCCGCCGCCTGGGCCGCCCTGGCCGGCTGGGCGGCGGACCGCATCGCAGAACGCCAGGACGCGCGCGCCGCGCAGGTGTCGGCCGTGGAGGCGGCGGAGCGGTCCGCCCGCGCCGTCGCCGAGGACCTGGCCGCCCGGTTCGCCGCAGCGGGCCTGGCGCCGCCGGACACCGATCATGCCCGCGCCGCAGCCGTCGCCCTCGAACGCGCCCGGGCCGAGCACGAGCGGCTCGCCGACCGGCGCGCGCAGGCCGAGCGGCTGCGCGCGCAGCGGGCCGAGCACGAGCGGGAGGCCCAGGTGGCCAGGGCCCTCGCCGGGCACCTGCGCGCCAACAACTTCGAGCGCTGGCTGCTCGCCGAGGCGCTCGACCTGCTCGTGGACGGCGCGTCGCGGATCCTGCGGGAGCTGTCCGGCGGGCAGTACGAGCTGATGCACGACAAGGGCGAGTTCTTCGTGGTCGACCACCACGACGCCGGGCTGCGCCGGGGCGTGCGCACGCTGTCGGGCGGCGAGACGTTCCAGGCCTCCCTGGCCCTGGCGCTCGCGCTCGCCGAGCAGTTGGCCGGCCTGTCGACCAGCGCGGCCAGCCTGGAGTCGATCGTGCTCGACGAGGGCTTCGGCACGCTGGACGCGGCGACCCTGGACGCCGTGGCGGCGACCCTGGAGAACCTCGCCGCCCGCGGCGACCGGATGGTCGGCGTGGTCACGCACGTGACGGCGCTCGCCGAGCGGATCCCGGTGCGCTTCGAGGTGCGCAAGGACGCGCGCACCGCGCGGGTGGAGCGGGTGGGCTGATGCGCTGGCACGTCGACGCGTGGGACCCGGGGTACGGGACGGGATTGGACCCGGACGCCGGGACGGGGCCGGCCGCGGAGAGCAGCGCCCCGCTGGACGCCAACGTCGAAATGCCGGCGGACTCGTGGCGCCCGCTGGCCGCCCCCGCCGACCTGCGCGCCCCCGACGTGGTGCTGCTCGTCGACGGGGTACGCCGCGTCGACGCACGGCTGTGGACGGAGGAGGACGACGGCAGCTCGTACGCCGGGATCGCCGCCTCGTACGCCGCCGGGGTGGTGCGTTGTGATCTGCGCAACGGGGCCGCCGAGGTGGTCGGGGCGACGCTGGACCGGGGGCTGTTCACGGCGAGCCCGTCCGCCGCCGACCTGGCGGTCGGCGCGGTCCGTTACCGGGTGCACCGGGTCGTCCGCGACGATCCCGCCCGGCTGCCGGTCGCGGTCCAGCCGGCCCTGACCGACCTGGAGGTCCGGGTCTCCACCGAGGCCCGCGCCGCCAGCGGCTCCACGGAGGACCTGCTGGTGGTGGACGGGCCGCTGCGCAACCGCAGGCACCTGGAGCGGGCGATCGGGTACGTCAAGACGCACCGCAGCCAGTACCTGCCGGCCGCCCTGTCCGCCGTGGTCACCGCGCTGGCGCCCGGGCAGCGCTCCCCCGTTTTCCGCCACGGCACGATCTGGCACGCGTACTCGTGGTACCTGCGGCTGCCCGGGCCGGCTGGCGGCCCGTGGTCGGGCATCGTGCGCCTGGAGTGCCCGGCCGAGTTGCCGGTTCCCGCCGCTGTCGCGCTCGCCGACCTGTCCGCTGTGACGCTGCCCCGGTTCGCGTCGTCGCCGTACAAGGATCCGCGGGCCCCGCAGAACCTCGTGCCGATCGGGGGCCTGGAGAAGCGGCTGCGGGCGATGCTGGGTGATCCGCGGCTGCTGCACCGGACGCTGGCCCGTGCCGCGGCGACGGCCGCGGCGGCCGGGGGCGGTACGGTGCGCGGGTGAGCTGCTCGCGCCTGATGCCGTTGCCGGCCCGGTACGACTTCGTCGGGACGCTTGGCGCGCTCAGCTTCAGCCGCTACGACCCGTGCGCCCGGTTCGCCGCCGGCCACTTCTGGTGGGCCACCCGCACCCCGGACGGCCCGGCCACGCTGCACTTGTGGCGGCACGGCGCGGGCCTGGCCGCGGAGGCGTTCGGGCCGGGGGCGGCGTGGGTGCTGGACCGGGCCGATGCGGTGGCGGGCCTGCGCGACGACCTGACCGGCTTTGACCGGCTGGCGGCGGCGCACCCGCTCGTGGCCCGGCTCGCGAAGGTCCACAGTGGTCTTCGGCTGCCCGCCACCGGCCGAGTGTTCCAGCGGCTGCTGCGCGCCGTACTCGAACAGAAGGTCACCGGCACGGAGGCCTACCGGGCGTACTCGGCCATCGTCCGCCACTTCCGCGAGCCCGCGCCGGGTCCCCTGGCCGGGCTGCTGCTGCCGCCCGACCCGGCCGCGATCGCGGCGGCGCCGTACTGGGTGTTCCACCCCTTCGGCGTAGAACAACGCCGCGCCGAGACGCTGCGCCGCGCTGCCGCCGTCGCCGAGCGGCTGGAGCGGTGCCCCGACCCCGCCGAGGCGACGGGCCGGCTGTGCGCGATCCCGGGCGTCGGCGCGTGGACGGCCGCGGAGGTGGTGCGGACCGCGTATGGGGACCCGGACGCGGTCAGCGTCGGCGACTACCACCTGCCGAACACGGTGGCCTGGGCGCTGGCCGGCGAGCCGCGCGCCGACGACGCGCGGATGCTCGAACTGCTGGAACCGTTCCGCGGCCACCGGGGGCGGGTGTGCGTGCTGCTGGAGTTCGCCGGTCTCGTGGCGCCACGGTTCGGTCCCCGGATGCCGCTGCGCTCGTTCGCGAGCTACTGACCCGGGGACGGCTACCTGCGCCCGCGGCCGACGCGGGATCCGTCGGCAGCGCGTGCGCTACTGCAGCTGTGAGGTGAGACCTCCGGCCAGCGTCTCCGCCTCGGCGTCGGTGACCTCCACGCCGCTGTCGACGAGCAGGTCGGCCTTGCGGTAGACGACCCGGCCGCGCGGGACCTGCTCGCCCCCGGCGACCACCCGCAGCTCGTTGTCGACCAGCACCAGCACCGCGTCACCCTCGGTCTGCGCGAGCACCCGGATGTCATCGGCCGTGACCTTCGCCATGCCCTCAGTGTTCCCTGGATGCGGCCGGAGGTAACCGGCTGCGGTGTCCCATTGCGCGGCGGGAAGTGACCGGACCGGGGGTCCCCGCAGTCCTCGGGTCACTCGGGGGGCGGTGCGGCCATGCCGGCAGCGGCCTCGTCGATCGCGGCGTCGACCGCATGGGCGAGGTCCACGTCGAGACGAGTCACCGCGTCAATGCTGTTCGTGCGCACGACGAGGACGGCCGTGCCATCGGCCCGGCGGCCGATGTGCGGTGCCCGGCCCAAATCCAGCTTCAGCCGGGCGAGCCGCTGCAGTACCCGCTCCATGTTGCCGGGCGGGAGCACCAGCGTGCGGCACAGGTTGTTCCGATCGCCCGACCAGTACGGCAGCTCGTCCAGCGCCGCGCGCAGCTCGTCGTCGGTCAGAGCCGCGACCCGCCCTGAGGCGCCTACGACCCCGCCACCCTCGGGCGGTGGCGCGAGGAGGTCGCGTAGATACGGTGGCACGTCCAGCGACGCGACCAGCTCTGGGGCCCGGTCGGCGAGCGCGGACAACACCGCCTGCGCCTGGTAGCGGGCCTGCTCCGGCGTCCGGCCACTCATCGCGGCGACCTCCCGCACGAAGCTGGCCAGGTCGGGTCCGGGCAGCGGCACGTCGACCCGGTCGTCGTCATGCAGCTCGGTCGGGGTCGCGTCGAGCAGCCGCTGCCGGTCGGCGTCGTTCAGGCACCGCGCGAGCACGGTGATGGCGGCCTCGGCGGCGGGGCGCGCCGTGTCGAAGTCGAGCCGAGCGCGGTGCGACACCTCGGCGACCAGGTCCCGGTACTGGACCGTGGCCGGCTCCCAGATCGGCGTGCCGACCTCGGACGGCCTCCAGCTCGGCCAGGACGGCTCGCGCAGGGGCTCCTCCAGCGGCGGCCCGCCCGCCTCCGGGCCCCACTTGTGGGCGCCGGCGAACGGCGGTCCTGCGCGGTCGTGCCCCTCGGCGTGCTCGAACTGTTTGGAGGCGCCCAGCGAGCGGCCGACATCGCTCGCGGTCCGCCCCAACCTGCGGGCACGCCGCGCGAATCCCCGACGTCGCTGGTTGTCGCCTTCCTTCTGCTTGCCGCTCATGCGGACCTGCTGCCCACCACGGGCCCGCTCAACCCTGCCCACGTCCCGTTCGTCGGGACCGCCGCTATCGCCGGACGAGGCGTCGGCGCTTCACCCACTCGGGGTGAGCAGCTCTCACCCCCGCCCGGCACATGATCGGAGGAGACGGCCGACGGCAGCACCCGAGGCGGCACGACAACCGGAAGGCGTGATGATGCAGAGCAGCCTGGACATCCGGCCCGGGCGGCTGCGGGTCCCGGTCAGCGCCCGCGATCACACTCTGGGCCCCGCCGACGCCCGCGTGACCCTGGTCGAGTACGCCGACTTCCAGTGTCCCTACGCCGGCCTCGCGTACCGGGCCATCCAGCAGCTGCTGCGCCTGCGCGGCGACGTCCGGTTCGTCTTCCGCCACTTCCCGCTGGTGAACCTCTATCCCAGCGGCGAGTTCGCCGCCGAGGCAGCCGAGGTCGCCGGAGCTCAGGGCCGCTTCTGGCTGATGCACGACTGGCTGTTCACGCACCAGGATCAGGTGCGGCCGGTCTGGGTCACCGCCGCCGCGGAACGGCTCGGCCTGGACACGGCGGCATTCACCCGGGCGGTCGCGGCGCGCACCTATCTGGAGCGGGTACGCAACGACTTCCTCGGCGGCCTGCGCAGCGGCGTCAACGGCACGCCGACCTTCTTCATCAACGATGTACGCCACGAAGGCGGCTACGACCTCGACGAACTGCTGGAGGCGGTGGACAACGCGGGTGGCTGACTTCCGGTCACCGGATGCCGAACAGCACCCGGGGCGGCGACGAGGAGTCGGTGGCGGTGGCGTCGGTGACCGGCCTGGCTCCAGCGACGAACCGCGCCAGGTCCGGCCCGTGGACCACCCGGGCCGGGAAGATGTCGGCGGCCGCCGCCTTCCCCAGCTCCGCCAGCGGTAGCCCGCCGGCGCGCGCCGCGACGAGCACCACGTTGCCGAACCGGCGTCCGCGCAGCACACCGGGTTCGGCGATCAGACACACCTCGGCGAACACCGTTCGCAGGGTCGCCACCTGCCGACGGGTGAAGGTGAGCGGCGGCCCGTCCGCGACGTTGACCGCGTAGACCCCGTCGGCGCGCAGCGTCCGGGCCACAGCGGTCAGGAACTCTGTGCTGGTCAACCGCGCGGGCATGCGCGCGCTGCCGTACACGTCACAGATGACGAGGTCGTAGCGGCCGGGTGCCGACGCCTCGACGGCGGCGCGCGCGTCGGCGGCGCGCACGCGCAGGTCGACCCCGCGCGGCAGGGGCAGAGCCCGCCGGACGAGGGCGGTCAGAGCGGCGTCCCGCTCCACCACCCGTTGCACGCAGTCCGGGCGGGTGTGCGCGACGTACCGTGGCAGGGTCATCGCTCCACCGCCGAGGTGCAGCACGCGCAGCCGCCCGTCCGGCACCCCGCGGTCCGCCACCAGATCGACGACCGAGGCGAGCCTGCGCACGTACTCGAACTCCAGGTGAGTCGGGTCGTTGGTGTCTACGTAGGACTGTGGGATCTCGTCCACCAGCAGCGTCCAGCCGCCGCGGCGGTCGGGATCGGGTCGCAGCGTGGCGACACCGGAGTCGACCGGTGCGCGCACCTGCGCCCGGGGCCCGGTCATCGCACGCCGCCCGGTCCCCGCCCGGGCACCCGCCCCCGCCCGGCGGTGCCCCCGGCTCACGACCGCAGACCGCGCCGCGCCGGCTCCCGCCCCAGTGGCTGCCTCGGGGTCGGCCCGGGTGGGCGCATCGGCGGGATCGGCCGGGTCACCGGACGCGGTGCGGTGACCACCACCGGCTCGCCGTAGTGCATCAGTTCGACGCTGGGCTCCCCGTCATGCTCGCCGCCGTGCACCTCGTAGGTGGTCTCCGTGCGGTTGACCGTCACCCGCAGGCGTACCCCGCGCCACAGCAGGGCGAACTTCAGGCGGCTGATGCGACCGGGCAACCGGGGGGCGAACGAGAGCCTCCCGTCGTGGTCGCGCATCCCGCCGAACCCGGCCACCAGTGCGATCCAGGACCCGGCAAGGGACGCCATGTGCACCCCGTCGCGGGTGTTGCGGTTGAGGTCGTGCAGGTCCATCAGCGCGGCCTCACCCAGGTAGTCGTACGCCAGCTCCAGGTGCCCCACCTCGGCGGCCAGCACTGCCTGCGTGCAGGCCGACAGCGACGAGTCACGGACCGTCCGCTGCTCGTAGTAGGCGAAGTTGCGCGCCTTCTCCTCAGCGGTGAACGCGTCGCCCCGCCAGTGCATGGCGAGCACCAGGTCGGCCTGTTTGATCACCTGTTTGCGGTAGAGGTCGAAGTAGGGCGTGTGCAGGAACAGCGGGTACTGCTCGGGTTTGGTCGCCTCGAAGTCCCAGTCCTCCAGCCGGGTGAAGCCTTCGGCCTGCTCGTGCACGCCCAGCTCGACGTCGTAGCCGATGTGCACCGACTTGGCCGCGTCCCGCCACGACGCCGCCTCCTCGTCGTCGACGCCGAGCGCGCGGGCCACCTCCGGGTGCCGGAACACGGCGTCCGCTGCGTTGAGCAGGTTCCGCTGCGCCATCAGGTTGGTGTAGACGTTGTCGTCGCGCAGCGCGGAGTACTCGTCCGGACCGGTCACCCCGTCGATGTGGAACCGGCCGTGCCGGTCGTGGTGGCCCAGCGACCGCCACAGCCGCGCGGTCTCCACCAGCAGTTCGGTGCCGACCTCCCGGTCGAACTCCTCGTCGCCGGTGGCGTTGACGTAGCGCTGCACCGCGTCGGCGATGTCGGCGCTGATGTGGAACGCCGCCGTGCCGGCCGGCCAGTACGCCGAGCACTCGTGCCCCTGGATGGTGCGCCACGGGAAGGCCGAGCCGCGCAGCCCGAGCGTGCGGGCGCGCTCGCGGGCCAGCGGCAGGGTGGCGTGCCGCCAGCGCAGCGCGCTCGCCGCCGCGGCGGGCTGGGTGTAGGTGAGCACGGGCAGCACGAACAGCTCGGTGTCCCAGAACGTGTGGCCGTCGTACCCGGGACCGGTCAGCCCCTTGGCGGCGATCGGCCGCATCTCCGCGCGGGCGCCGGCCTGCAGCACGTGGAACAGGCTGAACCGGACCGCCTGCTGCACCTCCGGGTCGCCGTCGAGCTGCACGTCCGCGCGGTCCCAGAAGTCGTCGAGGTACGCGCGCTGGCCGGCGAGCAGGCCGTCCCAGCCGGTGTGCCGGGCGCTGGCGAGCGCCGCGCCCACCTGGTCGCGCAGGGCCGGCAGCGAGCGCTCGCTGGACCAGCCGTACGCGATCAGCTTGACCACCCGCAGCCGCTGCCCGGGCTGTAGCGCCGACGCGATCGTGGTGCGGGCCCAGTCCGGATACGCCTCCACGCCGACGCTGACGTCCGGCGCGCCCTCGATGATGTGGTCCATCGCCACCGCCACGCGCAGCCCGCTCACCCTGGTGCGGTGCACCAGCAGTCCGCCGCGGTCGGTGGCCAGATGCTCCTCGGCCCGCAGCGGCGCCTCCAGCGCGGCGGCTACCCGGGGGTCCTTCGACGCCGGCGGCAACTGCTCGTTGGCGACCAGCTCCGACTGCACGATCAACCGGGCCGGCCCGTCGAGCGGCTCGACCTCGTAACAGATCGCCACGATGGCCCGGTGGGTGAACGAGACCAGCCGGGTGGAGTGCACCCGCACCGCCCGCCCGGCCGGGGACAGCCACTCCACGGTCCGCTCCAGCGTGCCCGCGCGCACATCGAGGACCCGCTCGTGCGAGCGCAGCGTGCCGTACCGCACATCGAACGGCTCGTCGTCGACGAGCAGGCGGATGAGCTTGCCGTTGGTGACGTTGACGATC
>VSCG01000077.1:0-14820 GCA_047459115.1 Micromonosporaceae bacterium | reverse complement strand
GTCGCCACCACCGCCGCCGCGGCCCGCCCCGACGCGGGGGCGGTGCCCGTGCTCGCAGCCGCCTTCCTCGCCGTCTCGGCCACGCTCGGCTACGCCGCGCTCGCCCAGGTCGCGTCGCGGCGGGTCAACCCGCCGGTCGTGCTGGGCAGCACCCTCGGCACGCTCGGCATCGCCATCACGGCCTACGCCGCGGACGGCACCACGCTCATCGACATGGGCGTCGCCACGCTGCTGCTGATCGGCGCCGTGATGCTGTGGCTGGTGCCCTCGATCGACGCCTCCCGCCGCCCGGAGCGCTGGCTCGACGGCGCCGACGTCGCCGCGGCCGCGGTGACCGCCGGTGCGATCGGCGCGCTGGCCCGCTTTGCCGCGCTGCTGGTGCCGGGCACCGAACTCGCGGCGACCGCCGCGCTCGTGCTCACGCTCGCCCTCGGGGTGCGGGTGATGCCCGTGCACTGGCGCGCCGGCCCGGTTCTCGGTTTTGGGCTCGGCGGCGGCCTGGCCGGTGCGATCGCCGGCTACGCCGCGGCGGGGGGTGCCCTGCGGGTGCTCACCGCCGCCGACCCGATCTGGGCCACGGATCTCGCCACCTGGCCGGCGGCCGTGGCCGGCGACCCGCACTTCGGCTGGCAGACGCCGGTCACCCTGCTCCTGCTCGCCGCCACCGCGGCGGTCGCCCTGGCGCGCACGAGCGCCGCGGTGTCGGCGCTGCCGCTGCGGGCCCGGGCGGTGCTCGTGCCGGCCTGCGTCGGGCTCGCCGTCGCAGGGGCGCCCGCAGCTCTCGCCCTGCCGTGGTGGTCGCCGACGGTGGCCGGACTCGTCGTGGGCACCGTTCTGGGGCTGGCCGCGGTCTTTGCGCCCGATCGGCGCACCGCGGCGGCCCGGGCCTGGGTCGCCGTGGCGCTCGGCGGGTACGCGGTCGCGGCCAGCCTCGTGCAGTCGTGGGCGACCGCCAGCACCCTGGCCGGGCTGGCCACCGCGGCGGTCCTCGTCGCCGCCGCCGCGCGGCTGGCGATCCCGGCATGGTCGGCGACCTCTACCGAGGAGCCCGAGGTGCCACCGGCGGCTCGGATCGTGCGCGGCACACCGACGCCGGCCACGCCCACGCATCTGGTGCGCATCGGTGGCACGGGAATCATCACCGCGCTGGTCACCCTGCCCGCCGCGCTGGCCTGCGCCGCGGCCAGCCTCGACCGGCCCGAGCCGGTGGTCCTCGGCGTCGCCCTGGCCACGGTGAGCCTGGGTCTCGCGGTCACCGCCCTGCTGCGCCGGCACATCGTCGACTACCTGCCGTACGCCACCGTCGGCACGGCCGCCTCGGCCACGGCGATCGCCCTGGTGGCGCTGCTGCTCGGCCAGGCGTACGGCGTCTACGCGGCGGCAGCGGCGCTGCTCGGGGTGCACAGTGAACTGGTGCGCGCCGACGCGGCGGAGCACGGGACGGCAGGGCGCCCGGCGCGTTCGGCGCGCCGGAACCGGTCCGTCGGCGCCTGGTTCGCCGGCCCCGGCTCCGCCCGCTCCAGGCCGCTCTCCTCAGGGGTGCTCACGCCCGGGCTGCTCGGCGCCGCGGCGCTGCCGACGCTGCTCGCCCTCGCGAGCCTGGGTCCGGCGCTCGTCGCGGTGCTCGTCGAGCCGCACCGGACCGTGACGCGCGTCTGGCAGGGTCCAGACGCGGCCGGCGTCGACTGGACCGCCCGCGCCACCGGCGCCGGGGTGATGACCGCGCTCGTGCTCACGCTCGCCGCGGCGCTGGCCGCGGCCCGCTTCGGCGAGCGGGCCGCGGCCCGGCTGACCCGCGACGAGGTGCTGGCGCAGGTGGTGCCGGTCGTGCTCCCAGGCGTGGCGGTGACCCTGCTGATCGCCCCGGCCGGACTCGGGCTGGGCTGGCCGGCCGGCACCAGCGCCGCCCTGATCGTCTTCACCATCTCGATGCTGGGCGTCGCGCTGAGCCCGCCCCCGCCGCCGACCGAGGCCGCCCGCCCGGTGCGGGTGACCCGTTGGGTGGCGCTCGTGATCGGGCTGGCCGCCGGGGGCGCCGGACTGGCCGGAAGCCTCGCGACCCGGGCCCTGACCGTCGCCACCCTCGCCGGCGCCGTTGCCGTGGGCCTGACCGCCGCGCTCGGCGGGCGCACCCGCATCGCCCGCATCCTCGGCTGGGGCTTCGCCTCGGCCTCCGCGCACGCGCTGGCGTTCGTGGCGGCGATCGCGATCGGTCTGCCGCGGCACTGGTCGGCGATCAGCGTGATGGCGGTGGCCGCGCTGGCCCTCGCCGGCGCCGCGGCCGTGCCGAAGCTGCGTCGGGTGGCGTCCCGGGGCGAGGCGCCGGCGCTGGAGTGGAGCGGCTACGCGGGCGGCCTGGTCGCACTGGTGTTCGCGGCCGGATCACTGCCGCACCTCACCGCGCTGCTGGCGGCCTGGGGCGCGGTGCTGGGCATCAGCGCGGTGCGGCCCGGACGATCGGGCGGACAGCGCCGGCTGTTGCTGTGGTCGGCGCTCGGCTTCGAACTCGCCGCCTGGTGGCTGGTCATGCAGATCGCCGACGTGGGGCTCATCGAGGCGTACACGCTGCCGTTCGCCGCGCTCGCGCTCCTGGTCGGCCTCATCGAACTGCGGCACCGCCCGGAGCTCGGCAGCTGGGCGGCGTACGGTCCGGCGCTGGGGGCCGCGTTCGTGCCGACGCTGGCGCTCGTGCTCACGACCGAGACCACGCCGGCCCGACGGATCCTGCTGCTGCTCGGCGCGGTCGCCACGCTGATCGCCGGGTCGCGGGCCCGCCAGCGGGCTTCGGTGGTGGTCGGCAGCGTGGTCACCGCAGTGGCCGCGCTGAACGAACTGGTCACGGTCAGCGTCTGGCTGATCTTCATCCCGATCGGCATCCTGCTGGTCGCGCTCGGCGCGAACTACGAGAAGCGCCGCCGGGACATCCAGCGGCTGCGCGGGGCGCTCGGCCGGATGCGCTGAACGCCTACCACGCGGCTCGTCGGTCGTACGGTCCGGCCTACCGTTCAGACGACTCGCCGGTCGGCGCGGTCAGCGAGGCGGACAGCGCGGCATCCTTGCGCGCGACCAGGTCGGCGAGGGACGCCTGGAAGTCGCCCATGCGCCGGCGCAGGCCGTCGTCGGCCGCGGCCAGGATGCGCACCGCGAGCAACCCCGCGTTGCGGGCACCGCCGATCGAGACGGTCGCGACCGGCACACCGGCGGGCATCTGCACGATGGACAGCAGCGAGTCCAGGCCGTCGAGATGCGCCAGCGGCACGGGTACGCCGATGACCGGCAGCGGTGTCGCCGCCGCGACCATGCCGGGCAGGTGGGCCGCCCCGCCCGCACCGGCGATGATCACTCGGAGGCCCCGGTCGGCGGCGGTGGCGGCGTACTCCAGCATGGCGTGCGGGGTGCGGTGCGCCGAGACCACCCGCACCTCGTGGGCGACCTCGAACTCCGCCAGCGCCTCGGCCGCCGCGCGCATCACGGGCCAGTCCGAATCACTGCCCATGATCACGCCGACGACGGCGTTCACCGTCCCACCCGCTCGTTGCCGGGTCGAATGCTCATCGGCCCTCCCGCAGCCATTCCGCGGCCCGCACCGCGCGGGCGCGTACCTCGTCCATCTCCTCGCCGAGGACCGTGACGTGCCCGAGCTTTCGGCCGGGGCGGGGGCACTTGCCGTACAGGTGCACCTTCACCCCCGGGTCACGGGCGAACAGGTGGTGCAGCCGTTCATCGATCGACATGCCCTCGGCAGGGCCGCCGAGGACGTTGGCCATCGCGACGGCAGGCGCGACGAGACCGGTGTGCCCGAGCGGGTAGTCCAGGACGGCCCGCAGGTGCTGCTCGAACTGTGACGTGCCCGCGCCCTCGATCGTCCAATGCCCCGAGTTGTGCGGGCGCATCGCCAGCTCGTTGACCAGCAGCGCACCGTCGACGCGCTCGAAGAGCTCCACCGCGAGCAGCCCGACGACATCGAGTTCGGTAGCGAGCCGGATGGCCAGCTCCTGGGCCGCCAGCGCGCGGTCTGCCGCCAGGTCCGGGGCGGGCGCGAGCACCTCGACGCAGATCCCGTCCTGCTGCACGGTCTCCACCACCGGGTAGACCGCCACCTGCCCGAACGGCGACCGGGCCACCTGGACGGCCAGTTCGCGGCGCAGCGCGACCCGCTCCTCGACGATCAACGCCACGTGGGTGTCGACCAGCGCGCTGGCCTCGTCGGCGTCGCCGACGACCCACACGCCCCGGCCGTCGTACCCGCCGCGCACGGCCTTGACCACCACCGGCCAGGAGCCGCCCGCGGCGAACGCCACGATGTCCGCGGCGGTCGCCACCGGCGCCCAGCGCGGCACCGGTGCGCCGAGCGCCGTCAGCCGCTCGCGCATCGCCCGCTTGTCCTGGGCGTACACGAGCGCATCGGCCCCCGGGTGCACCGTCACCCCGGCCTCGGCCAATGCCCGGACATGCTCGGTGGGCACGTGTTCGTGGTCGAAGGTGACCACGTCGCAGTCCTTGGCGAACGCGCGCAGCGCGTCCAGGTCGGTCGGTTCGCCCACGTGCACGTCGGCGGCGACGAGCGCGGCGCCGTCGTCGGGCGCGGCCGCCAGCACGCGCAGCGACTGCCCGAGCGAGATCGCTGCCTGGTGGGTCATCCGGGCCAGTTGCCCGCCGCCCACCATGCCGACCACGGGCAGGCCGGTACGGGTGTCCATCGTCCGACAGCCTAAGTCCGCGCGCCGGCCCCGCTCACCCGGGTGGCCGGGGATCAGCCAGCGGCGCCGGCGGCGGCCAACTGCGCGGTCAGGTCCGCCACCGCGCTCACCGGCCGCCGGCACACGAAGCCCCGGCACACGTACGCCGCCGGCCGCCCGTCGAGCAGCGGCCGGCCCGCCAGCAGCGGGACACCGGGCTGGTCGGGCTGCCCACGCACGATCACCGCGCCGGGCGGGGCCTGGCGGACCGCCGTCGCCCACAGCTCCTCCGCGGTCCGCCCCCCGTCCGCGGGCGGCGTCACGATCGCGATCTCGTACGGGCCGGACAGCAGCGCCTCACCGACCGCGCACGCGTACCCGGTGAACCGGGCGTGCTCGGCCGCGAGCGGCGCGACGGTGGCCAGCGCCCGCTCGGCCGCCTCCCGGTAGCGGGTCTCGCCGGTCAGCGCGGCGTACGCGGTGAGCGCGGCGGCCATCGCCGACAGGCCCGACGGAGTGGCGTTGTCGGTCGGATCGGCCGGCCGGGTGATCAGCCGCTCGGCGTCCGTCGCCGTGTCGAAGAACCCGCCGTCACCCCGGGCGAACAGCTCCAGCGCGGTGTCCAGCAGCCGTCCGGCCAGCTCGAGCCAGCGCCCTTCGCCGGTCATCTGGTGGACCGCGCAGTACGCCTCGGCCACACAGCCGTAGTCCTCCAGCACCCCGGGCGGCTCGCCCACCACCCCGTCGCGCGACACCCGGCGCAGCCGACCGTCGACGATGTGGCGCTCCAGCAGCGCCGCTGCGGCGCGCACCTGCTCCCCGGCCCCGCCGAGCACCGCGTCGAACTCCGCGAGCGCCGTGATCGCCAGCCCGTTCCAGGCCGCCACGACCTTGTCGTCGCGGGCCGGTTGCGGGCGGCGGGTGCGGGCGACGAGCAGCGCGCCGCGCACCCGGTGCCACCGCTCGACCAGCGCGGCGTCGGCCGCCTCGATGTCACGGCACAGCCGCAGGACGCTGGTGCCGTGCTCGAACGTGCCCTCCTCGGTCACGCCGAACAGGTCGGCCGCGAAGGCGCCGTCCTGCTCGCCGAGCACCTCACGCAGCTGTGCGGGAGTCCACACGTAGGTCGCGCCCTCGACGCCTTCGGTGTCCGCGTCCAGCGCCGAAGCGAACCCACCCTCGGGTGTGGACAGCCCGGTGACGAGGAACGCGGCGGTCTCGCGGGCGATCCGGGCGGCCAGCGGATCCCCGGTCAGCCGCCACAGGTGCGTGTAGACCCGCAGCAGCAACGCGTTGTCGTACAGCATCTTCTCGAAATGCGGCACGATCCACCGGCCGTCCACCGAGTAGCGCGCGAAGCCGCCGGCGAGCTGGTCGTAGATGCCGCCGCGGGCCATCTGTTCACAGGTGTGCCGCACGATCTCCAGCGCCTGGGCGTCCCCGGTGCGCTGGTAGTGGCGCAGCAGGAACAGCAGGTCCATGTGCGGCGGGAACTTGGGGCCGACCCCGACCTCACCCTTTGGCCCGAAGCCGCCGTACGTGGGATCGTGGGCGCGGGCGAGCGACGCCGCGGCGGCGGCGAGCACCTCGGCGCCGAGCGGATGGCTCCGGCCGCCGGCGAGCTGCATCCCCGCGACCGCCTCCACCACGGCGGCCCCCTGACGCAGTACGGCGTCGCGCCGCTCGGCCCAGGTGCGCGAGACGGCCTCCACGAGGCGGGCGAACTGGGCCCTCGTGAAGTACGTGCCGCAGAAGAAGGGCTGCCCGTCGGGCGTGGCGAACACGGTCATCGGCCAGCCGCCCTGGCCGGTCATCGCCTGCGTGGCGGCCATGTAGACCGCGTCCACGTCGGGCCGCTCCTCGCGATCCACCTTGATCGGGACCACGCTGTCGTTCACCAGGCGGGCCACGGCCTCATCCTCGAACGACTCGCGCGCCATCACGTGACACCAGTGGCAGGAGGCGTAGCCGACGGAGATGAGCACGGGCACGTCGCGCCGCCGGGCCTCCTCGAACGCCTGCGGACCCCAGGGCCACCAATCGATTGGGTTGTCCGCGTGCTGCTGCAGGTACGGCGAGGTCGCCGCGGCGAGACGGTTGGCCATACCGCCCAAGGTAGTTCACGTGCCGCACACCGCCACCCGGTTCACCGGGCGCGCTGGCACTCCGGTCAGGAGTTACGACCCGCCCTCGGCGTACAGCGGGACCACCCGTGGCGGCGCGGCCGCCAGCAGCGCGCGCAACGCCTGGCCGATCTTCTCGGCCGGCATCGGCGGGAAGAAATGGAAGCCCTGCGCGGCGCTGCACCCCATGGCGGTCAGCAACCGCCGCTGCTCGGCCGTCTCCACCCCCTCGGCGACGACCCGCAGCCCGAGCTCCCTGCCGAGGCCCACCGTGGTGCGCACGATCGCCGCGGCCTCGGGCGAGTCGGCCATCTTCGCCACGAACGTACGGTCCACCTTGACCTCGTCGACCGCGATGCGGGTGAGGAACGTCAGCGACGAGTACCCGGTGCCGAAGTCGTCGACGGCGATCTGGACGCCGAGCTCCCGCAGGCCGGCGAGCACCTCGTCGATCACCTCGAGCTCGGACATCACCACGGTCTCGGTGATCTCCAGGACGAGCCGGTGCGCCGGCACCCGGTGCCGGCGCAGCAGCTCGGCGACGTCGGCGGGCAGGCCCGGGTCGAGCAGGCTGCGCGGCGAGATGTTGACCGCCACCGGCACGTCGAACCCCTGCCCGGCCCACTGCGCGGCGTGCCCGAGCGCCAGGTCGAACACCCGCCGGGTGAACGGCCCGAGCAACTCGCTGCCCTCGATGGCGGAGAGGAACTCCGCCGGAGCCAGCCGCCCGCGCCGCGGGTGGCGCCAGCGCACCAGCGCCTCCACCCCGGTCGGTCGGCCGCTGGCGAGGTCGACGGCCGGTTGCAGCTCCACGACGAGCTGATCGTCGGTGGCCAGCGCCTCGCGCAGGTCGGCGAGCAGGGTCAGCCGGTCGGTGCTGGCGGCGTCCTTCGCGCTGTCGTACCACGCCACGCTCGCGCCGCCGCGCTTGGCCTGGTACATCGCGATGTCGGCGCGGCGCAGCAGCTCACTCATGTCCGCGCTGCCCGCCGGCGCGACGACGACGCCGACGGAGGCCTCCACGGACAGCGGCACGCCGGCCACCTCGGTCGGCGTGGCGAGCTGTTCGGCCACGTGGCGACCGAACCGCAGCGCACAGCGCAGCGGGGAGCAGACCGAGTCGGTGGGCAGCGGCGCGGCACGAGCGTCGTCGCCACCGGCGGACACCGGGCCCGGGGTGTTCGGCACGGTGGTCAGCAGCAGGCCGAACTCGTCGCCGCCGAGGCGGGCCAGGAGCGCGTCGGGGCCGATGAGCGCACGCAACCGCCCTGCGGTTATCCGCAGCAGCTCGTCCCCAGCCGCGTGCCCGAGCGTGTCGTTGACGTCCTTGAAGCGGTCCACGTCGAGCAGCAGCAGCGCGATCGGCGCATGGCGGTCCAGCCCGCGCAGCACCTCGTCACCGCGTTCCAGCATCGCCGCCCGGTTGGGCAGCCCGGTCAGCGGGTCGTGCTCCGCGTCGTGCGAGCTGCGCGCCGTGACCACCTGAAGCTCGCGGTGCGTGGCGGCGTCGTGCAGCGCCGCCGCCAGCGCGTCGGCGAACGAGGAGAACGCCATCTGCTGGCGCGATGTGAGCACCGTCGTTTCGTCGAGCCACAGCCGCAGTTCGCCGACGGTCACGTCCCCGACGACGAGGTCGCGGACGGCGACGTTGGCACCGTCGGGAACGGGCTCGTCCACGGTCGCCTCGCGCACGTGGCCGCCACGCTCGGCGGTGTACCGGCGGGCCCCGCCGTCGGTGGCGGTCAGCTCGACCCGCCGTGGCGAGAAGAGCGCCATCGCGCCCTCGATGCCCGAGACGGCGACCGCGCGTTCGTCGAGCTGGTTGAGCGCCCGGGTCGTGCGGGCGAATACCTGCCAGGTGCGCCGCTCCTCGTCCGCGCGCAGGCGGTGGCTGTACATCTGCTGCAGCAGCCACAGGAACGGGGGCAGCAGCAGCGCCCAGCGCCAGTCGGCGCCGACGAGCGTCACGGTGGCCAGGCCGGCCACGACGTTGCCCACGAGCATCAGCGCCTTGGTGCGCGCCAGGTGCGCGAGGCTGGCCCGGAACGGCCCGCCACCGCGGGTCACGGCAGCGGCGGCGACGAGTCCGGTGGTCACCCCGAAGTAGGTGACCGCGCCGAGGCACAGCGCCACGCCCACGGCCGGCGTCATCGGCGCGTGGTAGGTGGGGGCGAGAGCGCCGGCGACGAGGACGCCGGCGGTCGACCCGAGCGTCGTGACGGCGGCGTTGCCGATCACGCTGGCGATGGTGCCGAGCCGGCGACGGGCCAGCAGGCCCAGATGGCCGAGCACCGCGCCGGCACCGACCACGGCGGGGATCCACCCGGCGGGCGCCGCGCACAGGCAGACGATCAGCGCGGTCTCGCCCCAGCCGACCACGAAGACGCCGTCGGCGGTGCGCAGGCGCAGCATGAAGGTCTGCGAAAGGGTCACCGTGGCCGCGGAGATGAGCAGCCAGTACGGCGGCTGGCGCAGCCCGGCCGACCAGTCCAGCGCCAGCCCTGCGGCCACCACCGCGACCATGGCGACGACGAGGGCCGCGACGAACCACCGGTGTGCCGGTGGGTGCTCGGCGAGACCGATTCGCTTGGCCAGGTGCGCGGGCGCGGCACGGACAGCGGCGGGCAGGCGACGCAGGGCCGGCACGGCACTCCCGTCCTCCGGCTCGGTGGTGTTGTGCATATGTCGGCGCACGGTGGGACCGTCCGATGGGGTCATCCGCGGCCCTCGCCGCGATGTCGCCCGTGCACGGAGACGCCAGCGATCGCGTTGACCATGTGGCCGCCTCCGTTCAACCGAGCGAGCGGTGGTGCTGTCCCCGGCCGAAGGCTAAGCCAAACCGGATTGTGACGACAGGGGTTCAGGGGGCGATTTGTTGGCAAACGTACGCTAAGTCGGAGTTTCCGCGTCTAACTCCCTTGCCTGCCTCAGAGTCCTTATCGCAGCACGTAGCCAAGACGTAACCCGATGCTCTGGCGGGCATGGCCGGCAGCAGCGACCGGGCCACCGGCCCGGATGACCGGCACAGGGGCTCACCCGCTCGCCGGCGGCCCCTGCTCCGCCGACCGCTCGGCCCCGGCCCGCTTCGCAGCCGTCTCCTGCGTCGCCCCCGCCTGGCCCGCGGTCGCCCCGCCACCCGCCGCCTGGTCGCCGGCCGCTGCGGACCCGGCCGGCGGGAAACGCTCGGGTAGCCGACGCAGGCGGGCGTTCATGTTGTGGATCAGGAAGACCGTCACGGCCGCGATCACCAGGAGGACGAGTAGCGCGACCGGTCCCGCGAGTCCGCCGCTCGGACGGGTGTCGCCGAAGTTGTTCGTGGCGAGGCTTCCAGCCAGCAGAGCCTTCGCCGACAGGGCTCCCGCCGACATTGTCATCATGACGTCCTCCAGCTTGGCGACTCGTACCACCGTACGCCGGTGGCTAGACGCGCACGGCCTCGCATACCCCGGCGAACAGGTCGTCCTCCGGGAGCGGGCTGTCCACCAGTGACCGGGCGAGTTCGTAGTCCTCGGTCGGCCAGGCCTTCTCCTGGATGGCGAGCGGCACCCGGAACCAGGAGCCGTCCGGGTCGACCTGGGTGGCGTGGGCCCGCAGCGCGTCGTCGCGCACCGGGAAGTACTCCGCGCAGCGCACCCGGGTGGTGATCCGGTGGCTCTTGTCGCGAGCCCGGTCGTCGTCCCAGTTCGCCAGCCACTCCGCGTACGGCGACTCGAGCCCGGCGGCCAGCATCGCCTCGTGCAGCGCGGTGATCCGCGCCTTGGTGAAGCTCATGTGGTAGTAGAGCTTCAACGGCTGCCAGGGCTCGCCCGCCTCCGGGAACCGGTCCGGGTCGCCAGCCGCGTCGAACGCCACGACGGAGATCTTGTGGCACATGACGTGGTCGGGGTGCGGGTACCCCCCGTCCTCGTCGTAGGTGGTGACCACGTGCGGGCGGAACTCGCGCATGAGCCGCACGAGCGGCGCGGCCGCCCGCTCGGGATCCATCAGGCCGAAGCAGCCCTCGGGCAGCGGCGGCGGCGGATCGCCCTCAGGCAGGCCGGAGTCGACGAACCCGAGCCACGCCTGCCGCACCCCGAGAATCTTGCGGGCGAGGTCCATCTCCGTCCGGCGGATCTCGGCCATGTTCGCCCAGATCTCGGGCCGGTCGAGCTTCGGGTTGAGCACACTGCCCCGCTCGCCCCCCGTGCACGTCACGACGAGGACGTCGGCCCCCTCCGCGACGTACTTCGCCATGGTCGCCGCGCCCTTGCTCGACTCGTCGTCGGGGTGCGCGTGCACGGCCATGAGCCGCAAGCGTTCAGCCACTGGGCCCACCTCAGCTTCTCCCTCGTACCCTGGAACCCGACCATTCTTGCCGATGCATCCGACAGAAAAGACCGCCGTGACCGAGACACAAGCCACAACGGACCAGCCGTCACCGATGTTCCCGCCTGGTCGGTATGGCCGGCGCCGGAATCCCCGGCGCTTCCCGCGGTGGCTGCCGGCGGTGCTGATCATCGCGACCGTGGTCGCCGGGCTCGCCGTGTCGCTGCGCCTGTACCAGCGGTACGGCGATCCGACGTACAAGCCGACCGTGACGCGCATCACCGAACGGACCGACACCGGGGTCACCGTCGAGTTCACCGTGCAGTTGCCCCCGGGCGAAGCGGCCAACTGCCTGGTGCGGGCCCGTGCGGACTCCGGCGAGGAGATCGCCCGCGAGCAGGTGAACGTGCGGGCCGAGGCCGGCCAGTCGCGGGTGACCGCCACCCACCGGCTCGCCACGGCCGGCGCAGCCCGCGCCGTGGAGGTGCTCCGCTGCGTGCCGGCTGACCAGGAGGTGGACCCGGGAAGCGGCTGACCTGGACGGCCGCGGGCCCCGGGACGACCACGATCAAGCCGATCCCCGGCAGTCGGCCCGCTGGTAGGTTGAAAGTTCGACTCTCTGTTCGTTTGACGTGCAAACCGAGGAGATCGCCAGTGTCCACGACCGACCGTGAGGCGCCCGCCACCTGGCTATCCCAGGAAGCCTACGACCGGCTGCAGGCCGAGCTGGAGGAGCTGATCGCGCAACGGCCGGTGATCGCCGCGGAGATCAACGCACGACGTGAAGAGGGTGACCTGCGGGAGAACGGTGGCTACCACGCCGCCCGCGAGGAGCAGGGCAAGATGGAGGCCCGCATCCGCTACCTGCAGGAGCTGCTGCGCCATGCGCGGGTGGGCGAGGCGCCGCCGAGCGACGCGGTCGCGCCCGGGATGGTGGTGCGCATCCAGTTCGACGACGATCCGGAGGACACGGAGACGTTCCTGCTCGGTTCGCGCGAGATCGCGTCGACCACCGACCTCACCGTCTACAGCCCAGAGTCCGCGCTCGGCCAGGCGATCCTCGGTTCCCGGGCCGGACAGACCGTCACCTATACCGCCCCGAGCGGTGCCGAGATCAAGGTGACCGTCGTCAGCTTCGAGCCGTTCTCCGGCTGACCTCCCGCCGCTACGGGCTCACGGTGCCCACGTCGCGGCGTGCGGCGGCATAGTGCCTGGCGAGTTCGGCGTCGATGCGCCCCGCCTCTTCCTCGCTGAGCGCCACCGCGGCCGCGCGCGGCGGCCGGTCGAGCCACCGCCAGCCTGCGGCTACTCCCCGGTCGGCCCGGCCGACCCGAACGTGACCGCGTAGCCGGCCGACCGCAACGCGTCTACGAGCCGGTCGGAGTGCTCGGCGCCCCGGGTCTCGACCGAGAGTTCGATCTCGACCTCGCCGAGCCGCAGTCTAGGGTCGTGGCGGTGGTGCTCGACCTCGACGACGTTCGCTCCGTGCTCGGCGATGAGCGTGAGCAGCGCGGCGAGCTGCCCCGGCCGGTCGCCGCAGCGCACGGTGACGTTCAGATACCGTCCGGCCGCCGCCAGCCCGTGCTCGATGACCCGCAGCAGCAACAGCGGGTCGACGTTTCCGCCGGTCAGCACGGCCACCACCGGCGGCTTGGGCGCCACGACGCCCGCCAGCAGGGCCGCCACGCCCACCGCCCCGGCCGGCTCCACGAGCAGCTTGCCGCGCTCCAGCAGCATGAGCAGCGCCCGGGAGATGTCCTCGTCGGTCACCGTCACGACGTCGTCGACCAACTCCCGCACATGCGCGAAGGGGATGTCCCCGGGGCGACCGACCGCGATGCCGTCGGCGACGGTGGCGTACGCGGAGAGCGCGGACAGCCGCACCGGGCGACCGGCCCGCAGGGACGCCGGGTACGCCGCCGCCCCCGCGGCCTGCACCCCGATCACGCGTATGTCGGGCCGTTTCGCCTTCGCGGCCACTGCGATCCCGGAGATCAGCCCACCCCCGCCCACACCCGTGATGATCGTGTTGACGTCCGGGCACTGCTCGAGGATCTCCAGCCCGACCGTGCCCTGCCCGGCGATGACATCCGGATGGTCGAACGGGTGGATGAAGACGCCCTGGGTGCGCTCCGCGAACTCGGTCGCCGCCACCAGGGACTCGTCGATGGTGCTGCCGGCGAGTTCGACGCGGGCGCCGTACGCCTTGGTGGCGGCGACCTTCGGCAGCGGAGCGCCGACCGGCATGAACACCGTGGCGGCGATGCCGAGCAGCCGGGCAGCGAGCGCCACACCCTGCGCGTGGTTGCCGGCGCTGGCGGCGACCACGCCCCGCGCCCGCTCTGCCGGGGTGAGGCGGGCCATGCGCACGTATGCGCCGCGCACCTTGTACGACCCCGCGCGCTGGAGGTTCTCGCACTTCAGCCACGCCGGTCCGCCGAGCTTGCCGGTCAGCGGCCGGGACGACTCCAGCGGCGTGACCCGCACGACGTCGGTGAGCAGTTCCCGAGCGGCCTCGACGTCGGCGACGGTCACCAGTCGGGGGGTACCGGAGCCAGATGCCATGGGGCCGATCGTCGCATCCGCTGGGCCGGAACGGTGTGACTACCTCCCCCCGTTAAAGCCACACTGATTGACAAAAAGGACATATTCTGACGTGCATGGAGAGCCTGCTGGTGACCGCGCACGTGCTCGCGGCCGTGCTCGTGACCGGGCCCCTGATGTGGGCACCGTTCGCGGCCCGCCGCGCGATCATGCGCCGCGCGGCACAGGGCGTACGGGTCGCCGAGACCCAGTTGGTCGTCTTCGGCGCAGCCTCGTTCGTGACCGCCGGACTCGGCCTGCTGGCCCTGATGCGGTCCACCCGATACGACCTCGGCACCCGCTGGATCATCGTCTCGATCACCCTCTACGCGGTCGCCCTGGTCCTGGTCTTCGGGTACGCCGCGCCGGCGCTGCGCACGGCGGGGCGGCTGGTCGAGGAGGGCGTGCCGGTCCACCCGGAGCCCGCGGGCAGCGAGGACGAGGAGGAGCCCGAGACGGCCACGCTCACCGCGACCGCCACGCAGCTACGCGCCAAGGAGCGCCTCGACGCGATCTCGGCCCGTATCGGCGCGGCCGGCACGCTGACGCTGCTCGTCTTCGCAGCCATCGTCGTACTGATGACCGCCAAGCCGTTCTGAGGACGGCCAACGGCAGGATCGGCACGGTCGGCGACACGGTGGGCACCATCGGCGACAGCCTGGGCACCGCTGGTCACAGGGTGGGCACCACCGCCGACAGGGTGGGCGCGGAAGGCCCGCGCACACGGGGCGTGGGACCCTCCGTCGTCACCATGATCGGCACGACATGCCGGCATATAGCGGTGTCCGCAGTGCACGATTTCCCGAATCTCGCGGTGTCCGGCCCAGATCGGTGCCCGACTTCCTGCATATCGCGCCGTCGAAGGCCACGCGACACCGCGCTTGCCGGCAAACCGAGTCGATCAAGGACACGGATAGCGCGACATCACGAGAATCGCGCCTCCACCCAGGCCTTCGACCCCACAAGATCCTGCATGTCGTGATGATCTTGCACAGGACCGAACGGGCGAGAGGCCTAGCCGGCCGCGCTCGCGCCCACCTTCGGCCAGCCTGGCGCGTGCCGTTGCCACGGGTTGGCCAGTTCCAGTTGACCGGCGAGAGCGAGCAGCAGCAGCTCCGATCCGGGCGGGC